>NZ_VPEW01000005.1:0-71047 GCF_013416965.1 Acinetobacter sp. YH1901134
CTAAAGACGAAGGTGGCCGTCATACTCCATTCCTTAACGGTTACCGTCCACAGTTCTACTTCCGTACAACTGACGTAACTGGTGCGATCTCGCTTAAAGAAGGCGTTGAAATGGTTATGCCTGGTGACAACGTAGAAATGTCAGTAGAATTAATCCACCCAATCGCAATGGACGCTGGCTTACGCTTTGCGATCCGTGAAGGTGGTCGTACAGTTGGTGCGGGTGTAGTTTCTAAAGTAACTGCATAATCACTAAATGTGTGTAAAAAAGCGCCTCTTTGAGGCGCTTTTTTTTATGCTTATTCAATGTGATAGGGAAATTGTCTGACAATATTTTTTAAAGCTGTCCTTTAGTGATAATTCACTGTCCTTAACTGAAATAATTACGTGTCAATAAAACCGTAATATGAACTCAAGAAAACCAATAAAAGTTTGAGTATTTCATAACTCAAAAAGGAGTTAGGCATGAACGCTAAAGTAAAGATTACTAATCGAGCAGGTGCAAGTTTCCCTGTACGTCGCATGAATTTTGATTTTGATGCGGTACCAGAGTACTGGATGAATGGCTCAGCAGGTTTGACACATTTTATGACCGCATTGTCTGCTTTATTTCCCGCGGGTGAAATGTTCTTTATTGATAGTGTGCGTGCAGTACGTAAACACCCCGCGATCGCAAATAATGAAGCCCTACAAAAAGAAATTAGTGCTTTCATTGGTCAAGAAGCAATGCATACGCAAGAGCATGAGGGTTTTAATGCTTCTGCACAAAAATACGGTCATGATGTCGAAACACTTGATAAGGCAACGGGTCGTGTTATCCAAGGTGTGCGCAAAGTCTTTGCACGTATTGGTAAACCTGTTGGTATTACTCAAGAAATGGTGGATCTTACTGCAACTACGGCACTTGAGCATTTCACTGCAACGATTGCTTCACAGTTATTGGTAAACCCACATATTCAAGCCTTAATGACTGATGAAACCATGAAAAATATGTGGTTATGGCATGCGATTGAAGAAAATGAGCATAAAGCCGTAGCTTATGATGTATTTGAAGGTGTCTTTGGTCAGGGAATAAAGGCCTACGCACTCCGTACAGGTTCATTGATTGGCGCAATGGTGACATTATTCTTCGTACAAAGTTATTTTGTCGCTCGTTTATTAAAAGAAGATAACAAGCTTAATTTTGAAGCATTAAAAGATATTTATACCTATGGTTATAGCCCTTCAAAAGGCATCATCACTGGTATGGGTAAAGAAATGCTGATGTATTTTAAACCAGGTTTTCACCCGAATGATTTAGATACTTCTGGTTTGTTAAAAACGTGGAAAGCATATTTGGGTCTCTAATCACAGCGCTGTGGTGACTTTTTCAGAAGGGCGATGTAAATCGCTCTTTTTTTTTATTCAACTTTAAAGACAAACTTTTTATAATGCGCATACCCTAGCTATAGAAAGATAAACGAAGATGATTCGTTTGATGCAAGACGCTGATGTCCAGCAGGTTTACGATATCGAGCGCCGCGTACAAAGCCATCCTTGGACCATAAAACAATTTCAAGAATCGATTGCTGCCTATCAAAGTACGGTGATTGAGCGACAAGGAAAAGTTGTAGGTTTTTGCATTTTACAACCCGTTTTAGATGAAGCAAATTTATTGTTAATGGCGATCGATCCGAGCCAGCAAGGCAAAGGATTAGGTTTTCAATTACTCGATGAATCTATTGCCTTACTCAAAAATAACCCCATTCAAATCTTCTTAGAAGTGCGAGAAGGTAATCAACCAGCGATCCGTTTATATGAAAAAGCGGATTTTCATCAAATCGATTTGCGAAAGAATTATTATCCAAATACCGATGGAACTCGTGAGCACGCCATTATTATGGTGAAGACTTGTGGTGATGATTTTGCAGCTTTATTTAAATAAAAGCGGTGAAGAGTGATCAAATTTAAAGAAAGCATTCGTGAATAAACGGATGCTATTTTATTGAATATCTTTTGTTTGATCCCTTTTATTTAATAATAGGATTGTTCCAGCCGGAAGGTAAGGTGGTCATCAGGGAATCCCCCAGTTGGCTAATTTCTTCTTGGGTCAGTGGTCGGTTGAGTCGACGCCATTGTCCATCAAGCAGAAGTTCCAGTGGAATGTACTGAGATTTATAATTCATTTTTTGCGAATCGGGCACCCAATAGCCCAAGTAGACATATTGCAGTCCAAGCTTTTGTGCATGCTCGATTTGTTTCAGAATGGCAAAAGTCCCTAGTGAGCGACGGCTTTCATCAGGATCAAAAAAGGTATATACCGCTGAAATACCATCATCGAGGGGATCACAGGTAGATACACTGATTAGTTGCTCATCTAACCACAGCTCTAAAAAGAAACTGTCAGTGCAGCTATTAATTAAAAATTTTTCAAATTGATCTTGGCTAGGTGGGTACATATCACCATCAGCATGCCGCTCATTAATGTAGCGTTCGTACAGCGCATAATGCTTTGCATCGGCATCTTGAGGGCGGCTAATTTTCACCGTTAAATCTTGATTCCGTTTCCACGCTTTTTTTTGCACGCTGTTCATTTGAAATTCATGAACAGGAACGCGAGAGGACAAACATTGGCGACAAAGATGACATTCAGGGCGATAGACAAAATCACCACTACGACGAAAACCCATGCGGGAAAGTTCAGATAATGTGACCACATCAATACGATGGACAGGATCAAGAAAGACCATCCGAGCAGATTTATTTTCTAAGTAGCTACAATCATGCGGAGGCGTGATGTAGTACTGTAATTCGTTCAACAGGGACTTCGGTTGATAGGAATTCATCGTAATATCCCTCTTTTATTGTCATGCGCTGAGACTCGCCCATTGCGCTATTGTTTTACTTGAAAATACACTGTCCTGATACTTTTTCCAATCGATTGATGGTTGTTTAACAACATCTTGTAACGAATTAAGGTATTGTTGGCGAGAAAGTGTACTCGCACCTAAGCTTAAGAGGTGATCGTTGACCAATTGGCAATCAATCCATGGCAACTGATTCTCTTGCCCGATGAGCATTAAGGTGTAAAACGCCATTTTAGAGACATCTGTTCGTGTACTAAACATAGACTCGCCAAAGCAGCCATGGCCAATATTGACACCATAGAGGCCACCGACAACAGTCTCATTTTCCCAAACTTCAATGCTATAAGCATAGCCTGCGTCAAACAGCGCAGAATATCCCTGAATAATATCTTCTGAAATCCATGTTTCATTGGCATAACTACGCGGCAAAGAACATGAGCGAATTACAGTTTCAAACGCATGATTAATGGTGATCTTATAGTCCATTTTTTTCATGCTGCGTAATAACGATTTGCTTGGATGATAGTCCTGCGGTCGAATAATGCAGCGGGGTTCAGGACACCACCAACAAATCGGATCACCTTCACTGAACCATGGGAAAAGACCGTGACTATAGGCTTCAAACAGTGTGGAAGGGGAGAGGTCAGCACCGATGCAAATTAAGCCTTCACCTTCGGGATCGCATTCAACAGGATCGGGGAAAGTAAATTCAGAAGGAGGGAGTATCGGCATGCCAAGCTTCTTATTGAGGTACACGGATATTTATCATACATAAAAAAGCCGACCATCAGGTCGGCTAATTTTTAAAACTATTTAGCTAAGCAAATGACTTAAGCAAAAGATTATTCGCCGAGTGCATCAAGGTATTTTTCAGCATCGAGTGCAGCCATACAGCCTGAACCTGCAGAAGTAATCGCTTGACGGTAGATACTATCGGCAATATCACCCGCAGCAAATACGCCTGGAATAGACGTTTGTGTTGCGTTGCCTGCGGTGCCACTTTGAACTTGGATGTAGCCATCACGTAAGTTCAATTGACCTTCAAAAATACCGCTATTTGGTTTGTGACCAATCGCCACGAACATACCAGTGACATCAACGTTTTGAGTTGAATCATCTTGCGTAGATTTAATACGTACAGAAGTCACACCGGTGTTATCGCCAATGACTTCATCTACTTGGTGATTCCAGATAATACTGATTTTACCTTCTTTTTCTTTTGCAAAAAGATGATCTTGCAGAATTTTCTCTGAACGTAAAGTATCACGACGGTGTACTAGAGTGACATGCGATGCAATATTTGAAAGATACAGCGCTTCTTCGACAGCAGTATTACCGCCGCCGACAACCATAACTTTTTGGTTTTTGTAGAAGAAGCCGTCACATGTTGCACATGCGCTCACGCCTTGACCCATAAATGCAGCTTCAGATTCGAGACCTAAATATTGTGCAGTTGCACCTGTACAAATAATCAATGCATCACAAGTGAACTCTTCCATATCGCCTTTAAGTACGAATGGACGAACATTGAGGTCAACTTCGTTGATATGGTCATACACGATTTCTGTGCCAAAACGTTCAGCATGTGCTTGCATTTGTTCCATTAGGGCAGGGCCTGTTAAACCTTCTGCACCACCTGGCCAGTTGTCTACTTCTGTTGTTGTAGTCAATTGACCGCCTAATTGAATACCTGCGATGAGTGTCGGTTTCAGGTTCGCACGGGCAGCGTATACCGCAGCGCTATAACCTGCAGGACCAGAACCTAAAATAATTAGACGTGAGTGACGAGCGCTCATCCGTAGAATCCTTTTTTTATATGATAATTTGTGGAATTATACGTCAAAGTTTGAAACGATTGTGTGAGATTAAAGTCGATATTATTGATCATCAAAATCGTTTTGAGCTATATACAATAAAGTTAACAACTATACTTAAATTATCTTGCATCTTTTTTATTGAACAGGTGCATAATAACAGGTTTAGATTCAGCCCATTTTTGTTGTGGGTAATGACAAAAACATTCATGAAGAATTGGTTACAGGAACGTATATGACAGCGGTGTCGGGTGCATATGCACAGCGCTTAATAATGACATTATTCCTTGTTTCATTTGGGATATATCTGTTCCTTGCAACAGTCACATATACGCCATTTGATCCGGGATGGATGCATTTATCCAGTGATACTCAGCAAGTTTCAAATGCCAGCGGCGTCGCAGGCGCATGGATAGCTGACTTACTCTATGGATTTTTAGGTTGGGCAAGTCTGCTGATACCTGTCTATTTATTTCTCGAAGCAATTCAAGTCTGGTGGCCACGTAGTTTTCTGAACCGTCCATTTCGCTATGCCGCTCAGTTCTTTATTTTACTGGCAACTTCAAGTTTACTTTTCCTATTTTGGAACGTCCCTGAAGATACCTTAGAAAATGCATCGGGCGGGATCATTGGCTATGAACTAGGTCAAAGTCTTGAACAAATATTAACGGTCTATGGTGCAGCAGTATTTCTCATTGCATTTTGGATCATGTTGTTCACTTTGGCCTTTGGTATCAAGTGGAATAAGACATGGGCAACCATGAAGTCCACACCGGCTTATCTCCAAGATTTGTTCTATCGCAATGTCCCTGAAGGAGATACTGCTTTTGACCGTACCGTACCATCTACTAAAAAAGGCAGTGTGGCTACTAATGTATCAAAAGTGATTGCACCAGTCACACCCGCCCATGAGCATCATGCTGTAGAGGTTGACCCTGTAGTACGTGATCGTGTTGCTGAGCGTTTATTTGATGATATTGCTGATAAAGAATGGGCAGACAAAGAAGGCAATGCACAGCATTTATCTAAGGTAAATTCGCCGGAGACTGCTACACCATCCGATGAAGATTTTGAACATACTTTGGCGAAAGTGCGTCAGCTTGAGCAAGATCAACAACGTGTTGTTGCGACGGGAGAGGTTTGGCGTGCCTTGCATTCAAATGATGACCAACGGCACAAACAAGATATTGATGCTTTACTGAAAGCTGCAGAAGAAGAGCAGCCTGCCAATCAAACTGAATATTTCAACAAAGCAGCGGATGTGCATTCGACTTCTCCGACAGAAGCGGTGCAACCTGCTAAAAAATCAGTGGATTGGGATGATGATGAGATCTTCGATGAGCTGTTAGCTGCTGTTCCAAATGGTAAAACAGCGACGGATGTGCATAGCCCATTTAATACAGCACAAAGTGAAAGTCCTGCAACGCATTCAAATGATTTTGCAACAGCTACTGCTGCAACTGTTGTAGGATTAGGTGTGGCAGCTGCACAAACGACAACGCTCACCACACCGAAAAATATCAGTGCTGAAGCTGAATTTAATGATCTCGATGATTTGCTGGTTGAAGAAGCAGAGCAGGCAATTGAACAGTCACAACCGGTTCGTACAACCAGTAGTTATGCGCAATCAACGCCTTTGGTTCGTGCTGAAATCAATACACAGCCGCAGACTTTTGTATCTGACGATGAAAAAGCGTTAATCAGCTCGAATAAAGATGCTTTCCGTGAAGTGTGGCAAGAAACAGCAGGTAAGCCTGAAGACATCGATTTAGATATCGAAGATGATTTTGACTTTGATGCGCCTTTAACCGATGCCTCTGGTCGTCCCATGTCACGTGCAATGCAAGTGGCACAAAAACGTTTGGATTTACCGACTTTGCCGGGCTTGGAAATATTAGATCCTGTAGATCCGAATAAGAAAGTCAATTTTACCGCAGAGCAATTGTCTCGTTTGTCTGAACTGTTAGAAATTAAGCTGCAAGAGTTTAATGTCAAAGCTAAAGTTGTAGAGGCACAGCCGGGCCCTGTCGTGACACGTTTTGAACTAGACTTGGCACCCGGTGTAAAAGCGTCAAAAGTGACCAATATTTCACGAGACTTGGCGCGTTCAATGTCTATGGCCTCTGTACGTGTGGTGGAAGTGATTCCAGGTAAACCATATATCGGGATTGAAGTCCCGAATAGTTCACGTGAAATGGTTCGACTTATTGAGCTGTTAGAAACGCCGGCATACCGTGATCCAAATGCCTTACTTAGTATGGCGATGGGTAAAGATATTTCCGGTAATCCTGTCTTGGCAGATTTGGCGAAAGCACCGCATATGTTGGTGGCAGGTACTACAGGTTCTGGTAAGTCAGTCGCTGTCAATGCCATGTTGCTATCGATGTTGTTGAAATATACACCTGAGCAACTGCGACTCATCATGATTGACCCAAAACAGTTGGAACTTGCTAACTATAACGATATTCCACATTTATTAACGCCTGTTGTAACCGACATGAAAGATGCGGTGAGTGCATTGAACTGGTGTGTGAATGAAATGGAGCGTCGTTATAAGCTGATGTCTTTGATGAAAGTGCGTAAGCTGACTGACTTTAACCGCAAAATTGAAGAAGCAATGGCCAACGGGGAAGATCTCATCGATCCAACTTGGAAGCCAGATGACTCTGCAACCCAAAGTCGTGCGCCACGTTTACAGCCTATGCCGTTGATCGTAATTGTTGCCGACGAATTTGCCGACATGATCATGCAAGTGGGTAAAAAAGCTGAAGAAATGATTACCCGTCTTGCACAAAAATCACGTGCAGCAGGGATTCATTTGCTGTTGGCGACGCAGCGTCCAACCGTAGATGTAGTGACAGGTTTGATCAAAGCCAATATTCCAACGCGTGCTGCGCTACGTGTCAACAGTAAACTGGATTCACGTACTATCTTAGACGCTGGTGGTGCGGAAGACTTACTGGGCCATGGTGATATGTTATTCCTCGGACCGGGGAAAATTGAACCTGAACGGGTACATGGCGCGTTTATTTCAGACGATGAAGTGAACCGTATTTGTGATGCATGGCGTGAGCGCGGTGAACCGAATTATGTCGATGAAATCCTCACGCCTTATGATGAAGAGCCGACATCTCGCGGTTTTGAAGATGGTGATGGCGGATCAGATCGAGATGCTTTGTATGACCAATGCGTTAGCTTTGTACTGGAAACTCGTAAAGCTTCTACTTCTTCGCTGCAACGTAAATTTAGCCTCGGTTATAACCGTGCTGCACGGATTATTGATCAGATGGAAGAAAATGGTATCGTAAGTAGTATGGGGCCAAATGGTAAACGAGATATCTTGGTCTAAGTTCTAAAACAAAAAACCTGCTTCGGCAGGTTTTTTTTATTTTTAGATTGAGAACTTATCTTGGTAGAACATGCACTGGGCAATTTCGATAAAGGCTTTGCAGGCAGGGCTCATGAGTTTTTGATTTTTTACCGCGAGTCCAATCTGCCGTTGCGTATTAGGTGAAAGTGGACGTTTCACCACATGCGGATGTAAAGCTAATAATTCTTTGGGCATAGCCATATCTGCAACGATAGCGATACCTTCTTGTAAATTCACCATATTTAAAATGGTTAAAAGTTGCGACATTTGATAGGTGATTTTGGGTTGAATTTGATGTTGTTGCAGTAACTTTTCCACATGAGACTGACTACCTGCACGGGTCATAATAAAAGGGTAGTTTTGAATATCTTGAATATTCAGTTTAGCTTGTTGCGCGACTTCAAATGAATCCGGAATGAGCGCAATAAAGATGTCTTTTATCAGTGGGAATGTGACCAGTTGAGATTTTGGAAGAACAGCAAAACCGACATCAACTTGTCGCTCCGCAATCCACTGAGATACTTCCGCATCGGTGCCTTCCTCGACAAAAATTTCAATATGTGGATAGCGTTCACGATAGGCTTTTAAAAGTTCAGGTAAAAGGTGGATTGAGCTAGAGGAGCCAAAAGAACCAATTCTTAAAGTTCCTTGTTGAATACCATGTGCGGCATGCACTTCTTGTTGCATGATTTGTGCGGTATTGATGACTTCTTTAGCATGCAGTAATAACTGCTGACCAATATGAGTCAGGCTAATTTCGCCTTGTTCACGGCTAAATAAGCTGACATTCCAATGTTGTTCTAAACACTTTAGGGCATGAGAGACAGCTGACTGAGTAATTCCCAGCTGTCGAGCAGCGAGAGTAAAGCTTTGTTGTTCTGCGACTTTAATAAAAATTTCAAGCTGAGAAAATGTCATTGCCATGAGTAATTACTCATTTTGTTATGAGTCTAGATGAGGATTATATTGTGCTACATAAATGGTTAAAGATGAAATAGCTACTTTATTTCAAGGCGTACAGCATGAATACCGTCGTCGCATTGTTTCCCCTCGTTGCATTAATCGTGATGGGCTATGTGCTTAAATATACACAGTTTGTTCAGGATGAATTTTGGGCAAATTCAGAAAAACTCAATTACTACGTTTTATTTCCTGTGCTGCTATTTTTGAATGTATCAGCCGTGCAATTGGATATGAACACTGTTTCACGAATGTTGACAGTACTGGTTGCGGGCACCTGTTTGATCAGCATCGTGTTGTGGGGGATCAAGCAGTTTATGCATATCCCCGTGCAGCGTTTTGGCGTGTATATCCAAAGTCATATCCGTTTTAATACCTATATTGGTTTATCTCTTATGGGCGCTTTATTTGGCTCTACAGGCATGCAGATGTTTGCCATGTTAATTGCCGTTGCTGTGCCCTTAGTTAATATTATTTCAGTATTGGCCTTTTCAAATTTAAGCCTGAAGCAATTGGGGCAGACCTTTCAGTCCATCGCAAAAAATCCCTTAATTTTAGGTTGTGTGGCAGGGGTATTGTTTAATTTATCAGGCTTGAGTCTATTTAAAGGCTTACCTGAATTCTTAAAAATATTGGCAGCCATGAGTTTACCGCTCGGACTACTTTCCGTTGGGGCAGCATTACAGTTTCAGCAAATGCGCGCCGATATACGTCGTTTAAGTTTAAATACGATAGGGCGCCTCATGTTAATGCCATGTATTGCTTATCTATTGAGTACTTGGATGGGTTTGACTGATTTTGAGCGGATGATTTTAGTGGTCTTTTTTGCTTTGCCGACTGCATCATCGTCTTATATTTTGACACGCTATTATCAAGGCGATTCACAACTGATGGCGGCCATTATTAGTGTACAAACCATTGGTTTTGGCTTGATGTTTCCATTGCTTATGTTGATCGTGCATTAATCATGCTGAAATACAATAACACTGATTTTAAATCAGATAAAAAAAAGCCCGCATGATGCGGGCTTTTTTTTATTACTCGAAATTAAGCAAATTTTGCCAATACTTCGAGGAAACCTGCGCTTTGACGTGGGTATTGAGCAATCACGTCATGAATACGCTGACCTTCAGGATTAGTTGCGTTCACATCACGGCCATCGGCAACGAATTGAGTCAAAAGACGCTCATAGTCATTTGGACGCATATGTTTGAAAGCATGGTAAAGCACGTGAAAGTCGCCATTCACTCCTTCAGGAGGAAGCTGAGTAAGGTAGGCAAATACACGCTCATCTGACCATTCTTCGTTGAACGTTGCTGGCTGAGATAATGCCATCGCAATCTCCTTGTTGGTTTAAAAATACAAAAAGGCAAAAATGAGTACGCAAGTAAAATGGTTTTATTCGCCATCTCTAAGTTAAGCGACTCATTTTATGGTTGGATCAAAAGTTATTTTTTTTATCCCGTTTACTCGAAGCAAAGCTTTTGATCTAACAAAGGAATAAAACTAATCCAGCCCACTCGAAGCAAAGCTTCTCGTCTTGCGGCTGGGTAAAGCAGCGCTTTACTGATCCAGCCTCACATTTTGCCTTGATTCAATTTACTTGGCTAATCAGAATTCAGATTAACGTTCTTCAGGCAAATTGATATTCATTTCAAGCATTTCAATATTCGCTTCAGAACGAACAGACATTTGAATATGTTGCTCATCTACACCACGAACATAGCGGTTTACCACTTGCATGATTTCTTTTTTCATCATGTCAATCTTGTCTTGGCTAAGGCGTTTACCTAGACCATTTTCAGATGCCACGATGACTTTTAAACGGTCTTTTGCCGTTTGTGCGCTTGACGGTTTCTCGTCGCTGCTAAAAAGTTTGCTCCAGAATCCTGCCATGATTACGCTCCAAATAGACGTGCTAACCAACCCTTAGGTTTTACCGTAATGTGACGGTAAGGGCGCTCTTCACCAAGGAAACGCGCAACAAGGTCATCATACGCTTGGCCAGCCGCTTCTTCTGTAAACAGAATCACTGGTTTACCTTCGTTCGATGCTTGTAGAACGCTTTTACATTCAGGAATAACACCTAAAGTCGGTACGCGTAAAATATCTTTTGAAATGTCATCAATCGTCAACATCTCTTGTTTATCCGCACGTTCTGGATTGAAACGTGTAATACAGAGATGCTTACGGATACGACCTTCGTTTTGTTCTACTTTTTTGGTTTTGCTGTCAAGCATACCAATAATACGGTCAGAGTCACGTACAGAAGAAATTTCTGGGTTCGTCACAATGATCGCTTCATCAGCATGATACATTGCTAAAATTGCACCACGTTCGATACCCGCAGGTGAGTCACAAATAATGTAATCGAACTCTTGAGAAAGTTCGTCCATTACACGTGCTACACCTTCATCTGTTAACGCGTCTTTATCACGTGTTTGAGATGCTGGCAAAATGTAGAGATTTTCAATATCTTTATCGCGAATAAGCGCTTGTTGTAATCGAGCTTCGTTATTCAATACGTTTACAAAGTCATATACAACGCGGCGTTCACAGCCCATGATCAAGTCAAGGTTACGTAAACCCACATCAAAGTCGATCACAACAGTTTTGTGGCCGCGAAGGGCTAAACCTGTTGCAAAAGATGCGCTTGTAGTTGTTTTACCTACGCCACCTTTACCTGATGTTACGACAACAATTTTCGCCACCGAATCCACTCCTGTTATGGTTTAAATCCCCTTTTTTAATTAGGGGTTTGGTGATTATTTATACATTAAAATTGCAAAGCTTCAAATACTAGCTCTTGCTGGTCATTCAAATAAATATGTACTGGCTGTTTGACCACATGAGGTGGAATGTCATCAGCGACACAGTAAGTCCCTGCAATTGAAACCAATTCAGCTTCTAATGAATGGCAGAAAATACGTGCAGCCGTGTTCCCACCAGCTCCGGCAATGACTCTACCACGAGCACTACCATAAATATGTATATTTCCTGAAGCAATTACTTCTGAACCGCTATTAATCCCAGCATTAATAATGATATCGCCATGGTCTTGGACTAAACATTGACCTGTACGCAAGATTTCATTGTGATACGACGTGGCATGACGAATGGTTGGTACTTCGACTGCAGCAATTTTATCTTCGGTTTTTTCTTCTGCAGGCGCGGGCTCTTCAACCACTTGTTCGCGTGTCGGTTTAACTTGTTGTAGTTTGCGATCTGCAGGAACTACGGGAAATTGGATGGCACGTGCTTGGTCAGATAGCGGACCTTCAGTAACACCAATGGGTTGAATTTCTATACTAATAAGCAGTTGTATCAGTGCAATTAGTTCTTGATCAACAGTACTTTCAATCACGGCCAATGTTCCGGGTGGAAAAGCCTTTTGGAACATTGGAGTAAGTTGCTGGCGGATCGCATCATGATCATTGGTATCGAGGTGAATGCGAATCGCATTGACCATTTTGCCTTTTATCCGTATATCAGCCATATTGAATCCTTGAGACTTCTAACTATTACTTTTGTGCCGAAGTAGTTATGTTGTAAATAGAGCAAATCCTAGAACAATTTGCATGAATACTCTAGCGGAGTTCGCAATTATTTTTGACTAAGTGTTTATTCTGTAGCTTGGTCCTGTTCCTGCATAATCTGCTGCCACTGTTTTACTTTCACTTGCTTACGAATAGCCTCTAGACTTTCAAAAACCGCAGAGCGAACCAACTCATCCAGCTGGGCATTATTTTCGATTTCAATACGGCTAACACGCTGTGAAATGTCTAAATATAGATTGGGTTTTTGAGCCGTCGATGTATTGGGATAAGCCAACGGGGAAATTAAACCTTGGGTAATATTTTCACCCAAACGTTGCCCGATACTTTGAATCTGCTGTTCAATGCGGCTGCCAACGATTGGCACTAAGCGCAATAGCTGCGTGAGTTCTGGAGTGTCTTCGATGGCCTGACTGACGATTTGTCCGACATTTTTGGCGATCAATTCACGTTCAGTACGTAGCTCTTTGCTTAAATTTTCTTGCAAAATCTCAGCTAAAACTTGGGTGAACATCTCACGGTGATGCTGCACAAGATTACTAATTAGGTCTTTATGGGTTGTACTGGTATTGAGCTCATGCTTAACACCATCTAACACGGTAAGTACTACTCGATCAGACAGTTCTTCCATCACCACACGATAATAAAACAAAGCTTTCTTTTGCCATGCCGATGGCACGATCTGATAACCCATTTCATACAGTCGATAGGCAATCACGCCCGCGCGAAATAAACGCAGGAAACGTAAATGCGGCACAATGGCTAAAATTTCGTACCAATGTATAAACGGGAAGAAGAACCAGCGCTGATGGTGCTTGTTGATGATGGCAATCGCCCAACGCACCAACAGTTCTACAATCAAAAAGATAATGAACCACGCTTCGGTGGTAATCACCCACGGATGCAAATGTTCATGGTAAAAACTCAGCACATCGGGCAGGTGGATACTGTTAAAGAACCAACTGCCAAGATTGCTCATGAGGAAAAAGTTCATGCACAGGCAGAACAAGTTAAAAACAATAATAAACACCATGAATATGTCATAAATCAAAAACAGTTTGAATGACCAACTGTTTGGATTGACATGATGATATTTAGATTTCTTGTTTTGCGGCATGCTGTTCTGCGACATAAAACTTCTTCTTAATTATTCAGTAACTGAGTATTTAGCTTTCATACGAGTAATGAGTTGGTCTTTCTCCGTCCACAGCTCATCTACCCAATGCTGAAATTTTTCACGGAATTCTGCATCATCTTCATAGTTGCCGCCATGCACCCACGTTGGAATTTCAATTTTACGTAAATCCACGGCTATGCGTGGAACTTCACCGAGCCAAAATTCGCCATAAGCTGGTGCACCATTTGGATAGACGATGGTCATATCTACGAGAGCATCAACTTGATCCCCTAAAATATTGAGTGCTAGTGCTAAACCACCCGCTTTTGGCTTAAGAAGGTTTTGATACGGTGATTGCTGCTGCGCATGTTTTTCAGGGGTGAAGCGAGTGCCTTCCAAATAGTTCAGCAGGGTAAAAGGCTGGCTCAATAACTGTTCACAAGATTTACGCGCTTCTTCCATATCTCGATATTTAAGTTCAGGATTTTTCGCGATTTGTTCTTTGCTGTGTCGTTTCATCATTGGAAAGCCTAAAATTTTAAAAGCTTGACCAACAAATGGAATGAAAATGAGTTCCCATTTGGTAAAGAAACGCGTCAGTGGCATACGGGTTAAACCAAAATATTGGTTAACTGTTGTATCGACCCAACTCTGATGGTTACAGGTCATGAGATAGCGACCATGCAAATTTAAGTCGAGGCCTTCATCGATGGTGATATCCCATTTTGTGTTGGGTAAAACGTGATCAATTAACCAGTTATTGACCGTGAGCCAACTGTTGGTAATTTTTATGTTGGTTTCATCAACCTTTTTTGATTTTTTAAAGAGTTTGGTTAGACCAAGGGCTAGTACAGGTGGACCATGGAAAAAAGTACTGCCTGTCATAACTGAACCGACGGTAAGTCCTTTGCTAATTTTTTTTAGTGTCGGTTGCTTATTTGTTTGAGATGACATATAAAAAGTCCTAGCGGAAATTGTCCAAATAATGATTTATTCTAATAAATAATATAGTTCGAGTTGATTAAATAAAAAAGGGCATCTGCAGAACTGTGAAGAAATTGTGATGGAATTAACAAATAAATCTCGTATTCATATTACAAATTGTAACTAAACGTTTTATTATTAACAAAAAATCAATGGTTCAGCCATTTGTTTTACTTCATCATTTCAACCATACAACAAAACACAAAGAAGGAGGCATGCAATGCGTGCACTAGTAATTTCGGCAGTAGTTGGGGCAATGG
The DNA here is from genome assembly GCF_013416965.1 of Acinetobacter sp. YH1901134. NCBI lineage: Bacteria > Pseudomonadati > Pseudomonadota > Gammaproteobacteria > Moraxellales > Moraxellaceae > Acinetobacter > Acinetobacter sp. YH1901134. The sequence goes on from NZ_VPEW01000005.1 coordinate 14,905, forward strand.
CACTTACTGGTTGTCAAAACATGGAATATGACAAAGCAGCAATCGGTACTGGTCTAGGTGCTCTTTTAGGCGCTGGTATTGCTTATTCTAATGCTGATAAAGACAAAATGGGTCAAGCAGCTGCAATTGGTGCTGTAGTTGGTGGTGGTGCAGGTCTTCTTCTTGATAAGAAAGAAAAACGTCTTAAACAAGAATTGGCTGGTACTGGTGTTGACGTAGGTCGTAATCCAGATGGTTCGATCAACCTTGTTATGCCATCAGTAACTTTCGCAACTAACTCTTCAACTATTCAATCTCAGTTCCAATCTGCATTGAATGATGTTGCTAAAGTATTGCGTGAAGACGGTACTGCAAACAAACTTGCAATCGTTGTACATGGTCACACAGATAACACTGGTACTGATGCGATTAACAACCCACTTTCTCAGAACCGTGCAAACTCAGTGAAAAACTACCTAGCGTCTCAAGGTATTTCTTCAACTCGTATTACTGCACGTGGTTACGGTTCAACTTCTCCAGTAGCGGATAACTCAACTGCTGCAGGTCGTGAACAAAACCGTCGCGTAGAAATCTCAGTTTACGAAACTAAATAAGTTTTAGTTTGAAACGAAAGGCCACCCTCGGGTGGCTTTTTTTATGGCATTTTTAATGACCGATAAAATACATTTTGCATTAGGCAAGATCGTTTCAGATGACTATAATCATCCTCGAATTAATAAGAGGAAAGACTATGTCACTGGCAAGTCAGTTGAACGACAAGCAACTTGAAGCAATGAAATACACTCAAGGACCCTTGTTAGTACTTGCAGGGGCAGGTTCAGGCAAAACATCGGTGATTACCCGTAAAATTGCCTATTTGGTGAAGCATTGTGGTATTCCTGCGCACCGTATCACCGCGATGACCTTTACCAATAAGGCCGCGCGAGAAATGAAAGAGCGTGTGACAAAGCTGATGAGCCGTGAAGAGGCAAAAGGGCTGTCGGTTTCTACCTTCCATAACTTCGGGCTAAACATGCTTCGTTTGGAATTAAAAAATACACCGCTAAAAAATAACTTTTCAATTTTAGATGCAGATGACTGCAAACGCATTTTGATGGATTTAATGCATCGTGACAATTTGTCGGGTGCAGAAAGTAAAGAGCTGATTGCCAAAGCCATGAAAATGATTTCAGATTGGAAAAATGATCTGATACCACCTGAGCAAGCGCACACCACCTGTGAAACAGCAGAAGATGTTCAGTTTGCACATCTGTATCAACTGTATGAGCGTAATTTACGTGCCTACAATGCTGTGGATTTTGATGATTTGATTGTCATGCCGACGCGCTTATTACAAGAAAATGCAGAAGTGCGTGATCGTTGGCAGAATCGAATCCGCTATTTATTGGTCGATGAATATCAAGATACCAACACCGCGCAATATATTTTGGTGAAATTACTCGTGGGTGTCATGGGACAATTCACTGCGGTAGGTGATGATGACCAATCGATTTATGCATGGCGTGGTGCTAAGCCTGAGAATATGGCTTTATTGAAGGAAGATTTCCGTAATCTGAAAGTGATTAAGCTTGAGCAAAACTATCGCTCGACCAGTCGTATTTTAAAAGCTGCCAATACAGTTATTGGCAATAACCCACATATTTTCGATAAAAAGCTTTGGTCAGATAAAGGCCATGGTGAAGTGATCCGCGTGATTACTTGTCGTAATGACGATGATGAATCAGAACGCGTCGTAAAAGACTTGATTACGCACAAGCTGATGAACGGTAAAAATTGGAAAGACTACGCCATTTTATACCGCGGTAATTTCCAAGCGCGTGCTCTAGAGACACAGCTACGCCAAATGCAGATCCCGTATAAATTATCGGGTGGTCAGTCTTTCTTCGCTCGTGCTGAAATTAAGGACTTGATGAGCTACTTGCGTCTGATCATTAACCCTGAAGATGACAGCGCATTCTTACGAATTATCAATACACCAAAACGTGCGATTGGTCCTGTGACTTTGGAAAAGCTTGGTCTATTTGCGCAGGAAAGTAATTTGTCTTTGCTCAGTGCAGCAGGGGATCAGCGCTTGAGCATGGCGATTCCGAAAAAAGCTACAACCCAATTGGCTGAATTTGCAGACTTTATTTCGACCTTTACCCGTGAATTATTAGAAGATGATGAGCCTGTTCCCATTATTCGTCGCATGATGATTGAAGCAGGTTATATCGACTATGTTAAAGAATCTGCAGCTACTCCTGCGCAGGAAAAAACCAAACTGGATAATATTGAAGTGCTATATAGCAGTATTCAAAGTTTGATAAACCGCGCTGAAGATGTAGATGAAAAGAACATTGAAAGTGTGATTCGTAAAATGGTGCTGCTCGATATGTTAGAACAGCAACAAGAAGAAGAAGACACCGATAAAGTCAATTTGTTAACACTTCATGCGTCGAAAGGTCTGGAATTTCCATTCGTTTATTTGATTGGTCTGGAAGAAGAAATTCTACCGCATAAAAACTCCATTGCTGCCGACACGGTTGAGGAAGAACGTCGACTGATGTATGTGGGGATTACTCGTGCACGTCAAGGTTTAACCATGACTCTTGCAGAGCAGCGTAAAGCCGGTGGTCAAATGCGACAAATGACACCAAGCCGTTTCTTGGACGAACTGCCACAAGATGAATTGGAGTGGTTAGGGCGCAAGAAAAAGCTGGCAGGGGATATCGATCCTAAACAGCAAGCACAGCATTATTTAGAAAATTTACGCGCGCTGATTAAGCGTTAAAGCTTAAAGCGTGGAATATTTTATTTATTTTTTGAAATTCGTTTTATTGAAACAGGAATGAACCATGAAAGTTCAAGTTAAAGTTCTCGACACACGTTTAGGTACGGAATGGCCAATGCCAACTTATGCCACAGCAGGTTCGGCAGGTCTTGATCTCCGTGCATGTGTAGAAGAAACCACCGTAATTGAACCGGGTCAAACTGTTCTGGTAAAAACAGGCCTATCGATTTATATCGAAGATACTAACTTTGCAGGTTTAATTCTGCCACGTTCAGGCTTAGGTCATAAACACGGAATCGTGTTGGGTAACTTGGTCGGTTTGATTGACTCAGACTACCAAGGTGAATTGATGGTATCTGTTTGGAACCGTAGCCAAACGGCATTTAGCCTAGAGCCGGGTGAGCGTTTAGCACAATATGTTTTAGTGCCAGTTGTACAAGCTCAGTTTGATATTGTGGATGAGTTTGAAGCCACTGAACGAGGAGCAGGCGGTTTTGGTCATACAGGTAAAAACTAATCAGCGCAAGACTTTTGATCCAGTGTGTTGACAAGTAAATGCCTAAAATCACGTAGCGAATAAAAAACCATCCTCGTGATGGTTTTTATTTATATCATTTTATTTAAATTTTAATTTATTCAAATTCAAATCTATATTTAGAGTATTTTGGATCTTATTAGGATTTTTAATTCTGATGAGTTTACTTGGTTTATATTTTAGGGGTGAGGGTAAAGAATAATTAGAATTTTGTTTATTGGTTTAAATTTGATCGATTTACTATATTTATACACATTTAAATAAATAATCAAAAATATTTGAAAAGTAAAATATTTAAGACTAAATGATAAATTGATATTTTTATTAATGTAAGGTATTGATTTAATTTTAAAAATAAATTAGTGGATAAATGTGAGTGTAATTTTTAGATCAGTATTTAAATATTATTAATTGATTGTTAACTAAATTTGTTATAAAAAAAGCTACACTTTTTTTCAGGATTTTATCCTTTAATTAAAAGCTTAAATTCTCAATAGAATTTTAGATTTTTTAATTAATAAAGATGTAATTAGAAGAACATAGTATGGGTTCACTGTTTAGTCACTTTCCTCAACATATTTTTCGTGCATATGACATTCGCGGGAAAATATCGCTCTTAAATGCTGATTTAGTTCAGTCAATTGCTTGTGGCTTAGTCAAACAATATTTAGATGTAGGGCAAAAGAGACTTGCCATTGGCTATGATGCGCGTTTAACCAGTCCAACCTATGCAAAAATAATTCAAAAAGTCTGCCATGAGGCTGGCCTTGAAGCGGAAATTATTGGCTGCTGCTCAAGCCCGATGTTGTATTTTATTGCGGGACAATTTCAAGGCAATGGCATTATGGTGACGGCGAGCCATAATCCAAAATCAGATAATGGTATCAAGTGGATTATCAAAGGTGAGCCACCTTGTCCAGAGATGATTCAACACGTTGCAGTCGAAGCACGAAATTGTTTTTCATCGGAACGTGTGTATTTGATGACTGAAATTGAGCCACACGAAATCAAGCCTGAATATTGTTTGGCCTATCAGAAATTTATTTTAGATGACATTCATTTACAGCAACCACTTAAAGTTGTGATCGATGGCATGCATGGTTCAGCTGGGCATTGTGCAGCCTTATTATTAAATAAATTAGGCTGTGAAGTTTTGGCATTACGTTGCCAAGCTGATGGACATTTCCCTGATCATGCTCCAGATCCATCACAGCTCAAACATTTAACCCATCTCCGCCAAGCCATACAGCTACAAAAAGCCGATATTGGCATTGCTTTAGATGGTGATGGTGATCGTTTAGTGCTGATTGATGAGACTGGCAAAGTCGTTTCTGCAGATCGATTATTATGTTTATTTGCTGAAATTTGTTTGACTCAAAAACCACATGCAGAAGTGGTATTTGATGTGAAATGTTCAACGATGATTCGCGATACTGTGTGTGATCTAGAAGCACAGCCTGTGATGATTCGAACAGGTAGTAGTTTCTTGCGAAAATATATTTCCCAATCTAAAGGCAAAGCGGTTTTTGGTGGTGAATACGCAGGGCATTATGTTTTTAATGATGGTCGCGGCGGCGGTTATGACGATGGTCTATATGCTGCACTAAGAGTTATAGAATATATTCAGGCTCAAGGACTGACATTGTCAGAAGCTTTGGCGAAATATCCGGAGCGCTTTAGTACCGAAGATTTATATGTCAGTACACATCAGCATGATCCAGCGGAAGTTTTAACGCAGGTTGAAGCCAATTCTGCGCGAATTCCAGCACAAATCAGTAAAATTGATGGAATACGCCTTGATTTTGATGATGGATTTGGCATCATTCGAGCATCGAATACAGGTGAGTATTTCACTTTACGCTTTGATGCCAATTCATCAGCACGCTTAAAAGAAATACGAGATCTGTTTGTTTCTATGTTAGTTGAGCACTATCCAGACATTGCTCATGACATTCCAGATGCTCAATAAGGAGAGGCAAATGCCACATCAACATACTGGCATCGACAAAGCACAAATCCTGACGGAAGCTTTGCCGTATATTCAACGTTTTGCGGGTAAGACGCTGGTAGTGAAGTATGGTGGTAATGCCATGACCGATCCTGGGCTTGAGAGCTCATTTGCACGTGATATCGTGCTGCTGAAAACGGTTGGTTTAAACCCGATTGTGGTGCATGGCGGTGGTCCACAAGTCGATTCATTCCTCAAACAATTAGGCCGTGAGTCTGATCGTATCGACGGTATGCGCGTGACTGATCCTGCAACGATGGAAGTTGTCGAGATGGTCTTGGGCGGCAGCGTGAACAAATCGATTGTGAACTTAATCAATAAACACGGTGGCCGTGCGATTGGTTTAACCGGTAAAGATGGTAATTTGATCCGTGCGCAAAAATTATTGATGGAAAAAACTGCCGAAGATGGTTCAGTAAAACAGATTGATTTAGGTCTAGTCGGCGAAGTGGTTGGTGTGAAAACTGACGTACTTGAAATGTTCACCCAAAGCGATTTTATTCCTGTGATTGCACCATTAGGTGTAGACGAAGACGGCAACACTTACAACATCAATGCTGACTTAGTTGCAGGTAAAGTGGCGGAAGCATTGGGTGCGGAAAAGCTAATTTTATTGACCAATATCACGGGTGTTTTAGACGAAAATAAAAATCTGCTGACTGGGTTAACAACCCAAGAAGTCGATCGTTTGATTGAAACTGGCGTGATTTATGGCGGCATGATTCCGAAAGTTGGCTGTGCATTAGATGCAGTCAAAGGTGGCGTAATTAGCGCGCATATTGTTGATGGTCGTGTACCTCATGCAACATTACTTGAAATCTTTACGGATCATGGTGTGGGTACATTAATCACCAATCGAACCAATGTGAAAAAAGCTTAAGATACTTAGCATTTTTTGATATAAAAAAGCCTCTTTTGAGGCTTTTTTATTATTTATCAGTTGGCTAAGTGAGATTTGTATAGATCAAATAAAGTATTTGCCCTGTTGGATTATAAAAACTCTTATAATGGCGCCGATTTTAGATTTACAACAACTAAAACTGTCATGCACAATAGAGAAATCATAGATTTACTGCAGAAATGATCGATATGTGCCAGCTGCTCGGAATGAATTGTGCGACTCCCACCGATATTACTTTTTCGTTTCGGGGATTTTCGCAGCGAGCAGGAATTACCTCAGATCATTGTGATGGCTTTGGTATCGCTTTTTTTGAAGATAAAGCATGTCGTTTATTTGTCGACAATCAATCTGCTGTAGAGTCTCCGATTGCTGAGCTGATCCGAAACTACCCGATTAAATCTCGCAATGTGATTGCACACATTCGTAAAGCGACACAAGGCAAAATTAATCTTGAAAACTCACATCCATTTAGTCGTGAATTGTGGGGCAGACAGTGGATTTTTGCACATAATGGCGACCTACATGGCTTTCAGCCTGAGCTCACGGGGCGCTTCAGCCCCGTCGGCAATACCGACAGTGAATTGGCCTTTTGCTATTTGCTCGAGCAAATGGTGAAACGTTTTGGTTATACCGAACCTACACTCGATCAGGTGTTTGATCTGTTATTAGAAATTTCTCCGAAAATTGCAGAACATGGCACCTTTAATTTTTGTTTGTCGAATGGGCAGGCGCTATTTAGTTATGCGATTACCAAGCTGCATTGGTTGGTTCGAGAGTTCCCATTTCAACCTGCACAGTTGATTGATATTGATGTTGAAGTCGATTTTAGTGAAGTCACCACGCCTGAAGACCGTGTTGCCGTGATTACCACTGAACCCCTAACGCAAAACGAAGTTTGGACAGCATTTGAGCCGGGTGAAATGATTTTATTTCAACATGGCCGTCCGATACGTGCTGCAAAGACGGTTGTTGAACGTTTAGAACGTGAGCGGCTGGACCCATCTTTAAAACGCGTCACGCGTGCAGATCAGTATTAATTTTGAATGAAAGATATTCATTATAAAAATGAATATCTTACACTTTATTGAATTAAGGGTATTTTCTAAGATATTGAATTGATTAAAAAATATCTTAGCTTTATACTCGGGATTAAATAAAATAACATAATAAAAACAATTGATTACATTATAAATAGCAGTATTTCAATTAAAACCAACCTTTTTACTTCATTTTTATTTAAGTTCTTTAATTATATGATGAAATTTACGTGATAAGTCCTTCATATTTATAGGTGGTCGTAATGAAAATGAAATGGGTTCCAGAATACAATACTGGTATCGATGTGATTGACGATCAACACAAACGGATTCTTGACTACATCAATGAAATTGATGGCATTGACGCAAATACAGATCGTGATCGTGTAAAACAAATTCTGGAAAACATTATTGATTACACGCAATCACATTTTACCTTCGAAGAATCTTTACAAGAAGAAGCGGGTTATAAATATCGTGTGCCACATAAACGCGTACATGATTTATTTATTAAAAAAATTGAATCTTACCGCGACCGTTTTGAAATGGGGCATGCGATTGAAAATGAATTACATGAAGTGCTTTCAAAATGGCTGATTAACCATATTCAGCACGATGATGCTGATTATGTCGGTGCGGTTAAAGAAAATATGATGGGTATCATCAAAGAAAAAGAAAAGAAAAAAGGCAAAAATTGGTTTGCACGTTTCTTTTCATAACCTCAAAAAATGAAATAAAAACAATTAAAATCTAATAATATTATTTGCGCAGCAAATCACCTTTAAGGTGATTTGCTTTTTGTTTTTGATTTTCAAGGCACAGCAAGGCAAAATAGCGCTAGAATTTTCAAAGGAATTTGTCATGCAGGACAATGCGATGTCGAAATGGTTATCGCCACTGATGGCGTTCTGTTTATCTTTTATCATTATTGCAACTTTAGCACCGGTAACAGGTATTCAAATTGAACGTCAGCTAGATTTCTGGCTGTTGTGGCTAGGTACAATGCTTATTTTAGCTTTACCGCTATGTTATTTGGAAATTGCTTTAGCAAAACGTTCAAAAATTACAGCAGTTCAAGCACTGTCTTCGCTAACACGTGATGCAGATGCTTCGCCAAAATGGCGTATAGTGGGTTGGCTTGCCGTAGTATTTATTCCATTCCTCGCAGGTGCCATGCTTTCAGCCGCGTCGCAATATGTGGCAATTTTTACAGCTAATGGCTTTGCCTATAGCATTATTTTGGCTGTCCTTGCGGTCATTGCATTTGCATTGTCGTTTGTACCACGCCAATTTTTAGTGATTTTGACCGCTATTGGTGTGATTGCTGCAGTAGTCTTAGCGAATGTTATGGGAACTGCCTTACCAGAGTGGAAAATGACTGCGCTCGAATTTAGTGAGTGGGGCAATGCAACAGTTTTGGCGCTCGTAGCAAGTGGTTTGGGGATGGGCTTGTACTGGCAGTCAAGTTTGCCAGCCGTGAAGCAACAAGAGATTGCAAGCAAAACGGTATTTCCAATTTGGATCGCTCAACTCTTGGCAGTGATTGCTTTTGCTTTTTTCGCAGCAAAAACACAAGTACCTGCTTTAGCATTGGTTGTGGGTTTGGTTGCTGCTTCAGCATTGCTGATTCAAATGGCACGTGAACAATTACAACAACGCCAATTGGCCGTAGTGGTGCAATGGGCGATTTTATTGGTTGCGGTTTTTGTATGGGCACTGAGCACTGTTCTTCCAGTATTTAATATTGCCTTGTTGATTTGGGGCTTAATTATTTGTCTGATTTATGCGATTTTCGCAGGTTGGATTATGAAGATTAGTCATCTACGTAAGTCAATGAACTTCAGTCATGAAACCTTTTATAATATTTGGCGTATTGCCGTACGTATCGTCGTGCCCTTGTCAATAATATTGGCATTGGTGGCTGTGATTGGGCAGTTATTCTAATGACAGCTCAGTTACAAGTATGGGTCGCTTATGCGAGCGTGGAACAGCAGATATTAATTCCTCTGATCTTTAATCCCGGTATGACGGTTGAAGATGCTATTGTGCAAAGTGGCATTCGAAAACAAGTGGATTTACCAGAAGTATTAACACTAGGAATCTTCGGGGCGCGTGTAAGCGATTCATCTCAGTTACTTGAAGCAGGTGATCGCGTCGAAATCTATCGTGCATTAACCATTAATCCGAAAGATATTCGTCGTAATCGCGCCAAGAAAAATCCCGTCGGCCGTTATTGTCGAGGCAATCGTTTCAAGCAATTGTACTTATAAAAAAAACCCCTAAATTTAGGGGTTTATTTTTATCTTAAAGCGACTATAGTGGTGGCGCAGTTAAAATCGCTTCTTTAGAACCTGGTAAGCCCGGTTGAGACTCTGGAATGGTTTCTAAGCCTTCAATTTTTTGAACGATACCGTTTTGGTCAAAGAAGATTTTTAAGTGTTGACCATGTGCAGCAGGAATCTTGGCTTTTTTAGCATATGTTCCTGGGGTATACTTATAAATGTAGTCCCAACGTAACGGATTCATTGGATCGGCAACAGTTGGACTACCTAGCAAAAAGCGAACTTGTTGGTGGCTCATTCCCACTTGAATTTTAGCCGCTTGTGCTTGAGTTAAAGGTGTACCTTGTGGAATATCAACTTTATAAACGCCCAAGGTTGAACAGCCTACGAGCAATGAAGTGACGAATAACGTCAGCATGATTTTTTGCATTTTGCTAAACTATCCCAAATTAATTATGATGCATTTGATCCAAGGATAGATCATACTGCATCTACACTTTGTTGCATATTCCAACTTTAATTTTGTTGAGAGACCTTTTTTCATGCCTATTTCAAATCAAGATTTACGTAAAGCTGGACTTAAAGTTACACTTCCACGAATTAAAATATTGGAATTGCTTGAAAATTCAAGACAACATCACTTAAGCGCAGAAGATATTTATAAGACTTTACTTGAACAAGGTGAAGATGTGGGTTTAGCAACTGTGTATCGCGTGTTAACACAGTTTGAAGCTGCAGGTATTATTCAACGCCATCATTTTGAAAACAATCATTCTGTTTTTGAGATTATGCAAGAAGATCACCATGACCATATTGTGTGTCAAAACTGCAATAAAGTGGTGGAATTTACTAATGATGTGATTGAGCATGAGCAACATCAAGTGGCAGAAAAATTTGGTTTCCAACTTACAGGTCACTCATTAAATCTTTATGGCTATTGTGATGCGCCTGAATGCCAAGAAGCATATCGTAAAAAATAATCCAATGCGGATGAGAATGAATAAAAAACAGACTTCATATGAAGTCTGTTTTTTATTTCCGAAAGCGTTTAAGCAAAATTAATGTTGACCATCAAAGGTAATATTTGAATTTGCACGCAGTAAATGCTCACCGCCTTCTTCAGACAATTTAATTTGTAGACGCAGGTCGTTCGGTGAATCGGCATGTTTGAGCGCATCTTTGTAGCTAATTTGCTTGGCTTTATAAAGGTCATATAAAGCTTGGTCAAAGGTTTGCATACCCAGTTCACGAGAACGCTTCATCAGGTCTTTAATTTCGTGCACTTCACCCTTACGGATTAAATCTGAAATTAAAGGTGAGTTGATCAAAATCTCAATGGCAGCACGACGTGAATTACCATCAATGGTTGGAATCAATTGCTGCGCAACCATTGCTTTTAAATTCAAAGACAAGTCCATGAACAGCTGACTATGACGATCCGCTTCAAAGAAGTGAATGATACGGTCGATGGCCTGGTTGGCGTTGTTGGCATGCAGAGTAGCAAAAACCAAGTGACCCGTTTCAGCAAAGGCAATCGCATAGTCCATGGTTTCACGTGAACGAATCTCACCAATCAGAATCACGTCAGGTGCCTGACGTAGCGTATTCTTTAAGGCAACTTCGAAAGAGTCGGTATCAATACCCACTTCACGTTGGGTAATGATACAGCCTCGGTGTTGGTGTACAAATTCAATCGGGTCTTCAATCGTAATGATATGACCTTTGCTATTTTCATTACGATAGCCAATCAAAGATGCCAAAGAGGTTGATTTACCTGTACCCGTTGCACCTACGAAAATGATAATACCACGCTTGGTCATCGCTAATTCTTTTAAAATCGGCGGTAATTTCAACTCATCCATCGTTGGAATAACGGTTTCGATACGACGAAGCACCATGCCTGGCTGGTCACGTTGTTGAAAGGCGCTGACACGAAAACGAGCAGATTTACTGGTATTGCTAATGGCAAAGTTACATTCGCGCGTATCGGCAAATTCCTTACGCTGTTTGTCAGACATAATCGAATGTAAGATTTGACCGACAGTCGGGCCCGGTAACTTAGTCGAGCCAATTGGCAAAATTTGCCCATTGATCTTAATCGAGGGTTCAACATCGGCTGTAATAAACAAATCCGATGCTTTTTTCTCCACCATATAATCAAGTAAGCCGTTAAAATCCATAACGATCGCCCCAGAAAAATAAAAAAATTACAAGAAAGATTCGGGTTGTTTCGCTGCAGTCCGTGCAGTTTGCGTACTAATAATGCCTTTTGCGACAAGGTTTTTTAAGCTTTGATCGAGTGTGGTCATACCGTAGTTGGCACCGGTTTGAATCGCAGAATACATTTGTGCGACTTTGTTTTCACGAATCAAGTTACGGATCGCAGGAATACCAATCATAATTTCATGGGCAGCCACACGACCACCGCCATTTTTCTTGAGTAGGGTTTGTGAAATTACGGCTTGAAGTGATTCGGATAACATTGCACGAACCATATCTTTTTCTTCAGCAGGGAATACGTCAATCACACGGTCAATGGTTTTTGCGGCAGAGGTTGTATGTAGTGTACCGAAGACCAAGTGACCGGTTTCAGCAGCTGTCAGCGCCAAACGAATGGTTTCAAGGTCACGCATCTCACCGACTAAGATAATATCCGGGTCTTCACGCAGTGCGGAACGAAGTGCTTCGTTAAAGCCGTGCGTATCACGGTGTACTTCACGTTGGTTGACCAAGCATTTTTTTGATTCGTGTACAAATTCGATCGGGTCTTCGACCGTTAAAATATGGTCATAACGGTTGTCGTTAATGTAATCGACCATCGCAGCAAGCGTGGTAGATTTACCCGAACCCGTTGGACCAGTCACCAATACGATGCCACGTGGATATTCACAAATATCTTTGAAGATTTGGCCCATACCAAGATCTTCAATGGTTAGTACTTTTGAAGGAATGGTACGGAATACGGCACCAGCACCACGGTTTTGGTTAAATGCGTTCACACGGAAACGAGCCACGCCAGGTACTTCAAATGAAAAGTCAGTTTCTAATTTTTCTTCGTAATCACGACGCTGTTTATCGTTCATGATGTCGTAAACCAATTTGTGCACTTCTTTGTGTTCAAGAGCAGGAAGGTTGATACGACGAACTTCACCATCCACACGAATCATTGGTGGCATACCAGAAGATAAATGTAAATCCGAAGCGTTATTTTTGGCAGCAAAGGCCAATAGTTCTGTAATGTCCATAAAATCCCCGAGATAAAAATTAAATCTTAATTATTTTGATAGAATAATAAGGCTTTCCCACAGCTTAACCAACACTTAGTTGCAGGGCAATGCAAAAAAAGATGAATGAAATGAGAACCCCGTCAATGAATAAACTTCAAGAAGCACGAAATCAAGTCTTGCAGCAAATTGAGCAGGCTTGCCAACTTGCGGGTCGACCACAGCAGTCGGTTGAATTGTTGGCTGTATCTAAGACGCATCCTGCTGAAATGCTAAGAGAAATGTATACAACGGGGCAACGCTCATTTGGTGAAAATTATCTGCAAGAAGCGCTTGAAAAAATAGAGGCTTTGGCAGATTTAGAGATTGAATGGCATTTTATAGGTCATGTACAGCGTAATAAAACCAAACATTTGGCTTCAAACTTTGCTTGGGTGCATGGGGTAGACCGTTTGATTATTGCGGAGCGTTTATCAAGCCAGCGAGAAGCGACTCAAGCGCCTTTGAATATTTGCCTACAAGTCAATATTGACGCGCAAGATACGAAGGATGGCTGTCAGCCGAATGAAGTAGCAGATTTGGTCGCACAGATTTCTACGCTACCGAATTTACGCTTACGTGGACTGATGGTGATTCCTGCTCCAAACAATCCGCAAGCGTTTGCTGATGCCAAAGTGCTCTTTGAGCATGTCAAAGCACAGCATGCGAAACCTGAAGATTGGGATACATTAAGTATGGGGATGTCAGGCGATATGACTGATGCGATTGCTGCGGGTTCAACGATGGTTCGCGTGGGGACAGCATTGTTTGGCGCACGTGATTATTCAAAATAGGACAGAAGATTCAGCCTGCTTTCAAAAACTAGGCTTATAAAGTGTAAGCACAGCAGATAAATTTTCACAATAGATGAAACCTATGGGTTCAAAGTGAGCCTTTTAATTTGAACTTTCCATTAAAGTTGAGTACAAAATAATCAGGATGTTTTTGATATTGAAGTAATTCACACTTGGACAAATAGGGAAGTTCATGACGGCATATTATCAGTTGATTCAACGCGACGTAGATGCGCAAGGCTGTGTCACGGCACATTACCATTCGACCAATTTAGCACAAGGTGCATGGAATGCACATGAGCAACACATGGCACCAGCTACAGGCATTATTTGTGCTGAATTAGACCGTTTTTCACCACGTCATGATATGCGTATCGGGCGCATTAGCCTCGATATTTTGGGCTTAATTCCTGCTGGCGAGTTTGAAATAATCACGCAAGTGATTCGTCCGGGAAAAACCATTGAACTGATTGAATCTGAAATGCGGGCTCAGGGCAAAACCTGCATTGTGGCACGCACTTGGCGCATGATGACGCAAAATAGCCAGTCCGTGAAAGGTTTGGAGGATGCTGATGTGACTGGGCCAGAAACTGCGCCGATTTGGGACGGTATCCGTCAGTGGCCGGGGGGATATATTCAGTCGATTGAAGCAAGAAGCCATGGGCGCCGTGCAGGTCAAGGCATTGTGTGGCTGAGAACACAGCATGACATGGTTGAAGGTGAGCCGACTGCTGATTTTGTCCGTTTAATGGGCATGGTTGATACCGCCAATGGTATTGTTCCGCGTCAGGATTGGCCATTTGGCTGGGGCTTTCCAAATCTGGATCTACAAATCCATTTGCACCGTTTACCACAGGGACAGTGGTTAGGTCTGGAAACCGTGCAGCAGTATGGAGCGGATGGTGTTGGTTTGAGTAGTTCTGTATTGCATGATGTCCATGGCCCATTTGGGCGTAGTGAACAGATTTTAACGCTACGTCCACTCGGGACGTAATGATCTAGAGAATCAAAAATTATAAAGCCTGCTTTAAGCAGGCTTTTTTTAAGATACGATTTGGATGGTGCTTGCACCTGCTCCGACAGGATTGACTTGAATTTGCACAGGGATTCGTTCGTGCATTTCTTGAATGTGAGAAATTAGCACGACTTTACGCCCTTGGTTTTGTAGCTGATCCAGAGCATTCATTACCATGTGCAGACTTGAAGCGTCTAGCGTACCAAATCCTTCGTCAATAAATAGGCTTTCAATTTTTGTTGTACCTGATGCCATGCTCGCAATGGCTAAGGATAAAGCGAGCGCGGTTAAGAAAGACTCACCGCCTGAAAGCGAAGAGACCGAGCGGGTTTCACCATCCATATCATGATCGACAATGGCTAGGCTTAATGAGTTTTCAAGGCGCTTTAAGGTATAGCGCTGTGAAAGCATCGCCAATTGCTGATTGGCATATTCAATTAAAATATCGAGGTTATATTGCTGTGCCAAATCACGGAATTTCTTGCCCTTTGCATCGCCCATTAAGCTCGAAATCTTATTCCAACGATGTTCCTCAGATTGGATCTGTTGAATCTGATCGGTAAATTGCTGCTGTTTTGCTACATTGCGTTGATGTACTTCGAGTTTGAGTTTCACTTCATCACGCTGTTCCATCACTTGGGTTATTTGTTCAACCAAACTTTGTAATTGTGAGAGTAGTGCTTCAAATTCGATTTCAGGCTGCAGCATTAAGTGCTGCTGTAGTTGCTCATCCAATGTTTTCTTAGCAGACTGAGCATCGCTATATGCACGTTCAGCCGAGCTAATTTGCTGTTTCAGTTGCAGCTCTTGCTCATGTGTAATTTCACTGAGCTGCAGTAACAAGGCGTCATTAAAATCAATATGCAGCGCTAACCACTGTTGAATACTCAACGCGGCTGCATTTTGTTGAGTTTGCAACTGTAGTTGCTGTGCCTGATATTTTTGCAGTGTTGCTTGTGCCGTATCAAAGGCTTGGCGTCGCTGCTCAAATTGTTGACGTACCGTATTAAACTGAGTCTGCAGCTGTTGTCGGTTTTGCTCAAACTGTAATAACCATTCATGCGGTTTTTCAACAGTTACTTGAATCATGGTAAAAATAGCTTGGATTGCAAGATCGCTATTTTGTTTACCTTCTTCTAACAGTGTCGAAATGCGTTTTTCAGTTGCAGCAATATTCTCTAGACTGAATTTACTGCGCTGTTTTGCCTGTTCCAGCTGCTGTGTTATTTGATTCAGCTGAGCATTTAGTTCATTACGTTGTTTTAAGGTGTTAAGACGTTGCTGTAATTGAATATAAATTTCTTCAGCAGCGGTGCGGGTTGACTGCTGCCATGCGTATTTTTCAGTGTCATCCAATAAAGACAAAATAGGTTGAATATTTTGTTCCGCATGCTGTATTTCTGTCAGCTGCTTTGTCGTGTGCTGAATGTATTGAGTCAAAGTATGGCTGTTTTGCTGCGCCTGTTCATGGGTTTTTAAATCAGCTTCTGTTTGCTGCAAAGATTGCTGTGTTTGTGCAATATGATGCGTTATAGCCGTTTCAAGCAAGCTCAAATCTGAGTGCAAATCGTATGGAATATTCAGTGCATTAAGTGATTGCTCAAGCTGGGTTTGGGCATTGCTCTGTTGCGTGCTGATTGCGGTGAGTTGCTGTGCATTGGCTTCAAAGGCAGTGGACTGCTGTGTGCATTTTTTTTGCAGTTGCTGCCACAGATCAAACGTTATTTTTTCCTGCGCTAGTGCTTGCTGTTCCTGCTGTACTTGCAGTTTCAATAGTTCATGGGAAAGCACATCTTGGTTATATGTATAAGGGTGCTCGGTGCTGCCGCAGACCAAACATGCTTCACCTGCAACCAGATTTGCTCTGAGCTGTTCAATATTTTCTGCATGCAGTAATCGCTGCTGCTGCAGTACAGTTTGCAAATTCTCTCGAGCTGCTTTTTGTGCATGAAATTCAGTTTCAGCCATGCTGCATTGCTGCTGATTCTGTGTGAGATCACTTTGCAGTTGGTGCTGGTCTTGCAATTTTTGCTGATGTTCAACATGAATGGCGTGGTAATGCTGCCAATGACTCTTGGTGATATCTAATTGATTGATGCGATTTAATAAGTCTTCACGCGCTGTACGCAAGCCCGTAATTTTTGAGTTAAGTGCTTGGTCTTGCCCAAATTGCTGAATGAGCTGGTCAAGTTGCTGTTGTTTTTGTGCCACTTGTTGCGTGGCTTGAGCGACATCACCATATTGCTGCTCAAATTGCACATAACTTTGAATAAAACGCTGTAAAGGGCTGAGATGTGCAGACAGTGCTTCATCCAAAATTTGAAAATGTGCTGTTTGCGAGAGTAGGGTATTTTGCTGCGCTATATTTTGTTCTAACTGCTGCTGTACTTGTAACAATTGCTGTTCGGCTTGAAGCAGCGGGGCATGCTGATCTTGCAGTTTTTTGAGTTCATCTTTTACAGCAATTAGCTGATCGCCTAGCACTCGGCGGTCGGCAATTCGCGCACGTACTAAATCAATTTGATCTTGATGATCAACTTCAAATTGGTGCTGCTGTTTTTGCTGTAGATCAAGTTGTTTAAATTGAGTTTTTTCATGATTAAACTTAATTTCAATTGCGCTGAACTGCTGCTGTGCTTGAGCCAATTGAGGCTGCAGCGTTGCTATTTCAGTACTTAAATTCTTGCGTTGAATGATGCTTGGACGGATTGAGGCGAATTTTTCCAGTTGCTGCAATTGCTGCTTCTGCGGCTGCAGTGCATCGAGTTGCTGCTGTTGAACAGCCAAATATTGCTCACGTTGCTGAATATCCGCAATCAGTTTATCTTTGTGTTGAAACCATTGCTGCTGTTTGAGCAATTGCTGCTTTTCACTTTCGAATTTTTGGTAAGACTCTGTATGACTTTGAAAATTCGCCGTGTATAAGGCAAGATCTTCATCCGATAAAATTTCAATATCACCGAGTCGAACTTCCAAAGCCTTACGCTGATTGGCAATTTGCTTGGTTTTTTCAAAGGCCAATTGACCAATTTTCCCGAAAATACTGGAATTGGTTAGATACTCCAATAGCTCGCCACGTTCATTATCACGCGCTTTTAAAAAAGCGGTCACTTCTGACTGAGCCAGTAAAACGGCACGGGTGAACTGTTCAAAACTGAGTTGAGTAATGCGTAAAATTTGGCTCTCAACCGCTTTGGTTTTATCCGCAACAACAGTGCCATCTGTTAAGCATTTCAGTGAGCGCTGTACGCTTTGCAATTTACCGTTTGGGTTTTCACGGGCACGTTTAATTTCCCAACGTGCAGAATAGACTTTTTGGTCTTGAGCAATAAAACTGAGCTCGGCAAAGCCTTGGCTTGTACCACGGCGCAAGACTGTTTGCGGTGAGTTGGTCGGCAGCTCTGAACCATCTACATCGATGAGTTTGCCATCGCTGTCTTTTAAGCGCGGCACACGGTTAAACAGCGCCAAACACATGGCATCTAAAATAGTCGATTTACCAGCACCTGTTTTACCAATAATTGCCACTAAGCCTGCACTTGCTAAGGGTTCAGATTCAAAATCAATAAAATGCTCACCCGCTAAAGATGCCAAGTTTTTAATGCGTATAGATAAAATTTTCATGGCAATTCCTTAAGTGTTCGCATCATCTTCAAGTGATTTTTGTGCTTCATCGACCAAACTTAAAAAATCTTTCATTACGGTGTCATCAGCACCGTAGCCCTGTTTTTCCCAAAGGTTTTGGAATAATTTTTCAGGCGTAGGCGGATCAAGGTTGATTGCGGCTTGCTGCGGATTATTTTGATCTGAATTTAAATAACGGCGGCTGATGCGCACCAAACGATAACGGTTTGGCGCTAGCGCTTCTTCAAATTGCTGTCGTAAATTCGGTGCAGGCGGAGTGTCGGTATGATATTCAATTTCGACATATTCACGCTGATCAATATCTTCAATTTCACCGCTCGGCAAAGCGGATAATTGTGCCAAAACTTCTGGAATTGTGCCTTTGATGCGATGCAATTGCACGCTGCGCGGAATCGCTAAGGACTCTATTTGAAAGCGTGATTCATCGCTTTGAGTCGGGTCAATACTGATATCAAGCACTTGATGCTTATAATTGATTTCACTAAATGACAGGGGAATCGGTGAGCCGCTATAACGGATATGAGTTTGTCCAACTTTTTGCGGTTTATGCAAATGCCCAAGAGCCACGTAGTCAATTACATCATCAAACAGGGCGGTTGAAATTGCTTCTTCATTGCCCATAATAATCGGGCGCTCTGAGTCTGACGTTTCACCGCCTTGCATGTGGGCATGGGACATTAAAATTAAGGCTTGATCTGGAGTTTTACGTGCATTGGCTTCAGCAATTAATTGTTGATGTACATAGGCAATGGCATTTTGACTATTGGTGGTTTGATCATTGAAACCGGTGATCTCGGCAGCACGTAGAAAAGGTAAAGTCAGGCACCATGCCACTACATTTTTGTGTTCATCATAAATAGGTACCAGCAGTCGGTCTAAATCGAGCTGACCTTCGGTATTTTTATGGACCACGCCTACAGCTTTGGCATGGTATTTTTCTAATAAAGGCTCAACTTGTTCAATACGGTAGCCTGAGTCATGGTTGCCTGCGATCATCAGGGTTTGCATGTACGGAGCCCGCTCATGTGCATCTGCTAGAAACTGATACAACTGTTTTTGCGCTCTGGAAGCGGGGTTGATCACATCAAAAACATCGCCTGCAATGAGCAGGGCATGTGGCTGTTTTTGTGCTATTTGTTCAAGCAGCCAATTGAGAAACTGTTCATGTTCGTAGTCACGTGAGTGGTTATAGAAAAATTGTCCTAAATGCCAATCAGAAGTATGAAAAAAACGAACAGTCATGCAAGTCCCAAAAATCAAAAAAATTGATTGGGCTCTAAAGTATCACAGATGGTCACGTTTTCGAGGGCGATTAATCATTCATACGTCAAACTAAGTCGTTCTCGACAAGTAGAAGCTCCCCAATCGAAAATCAAGTGTTTACTGTGCATTTGGATCGACTTGCACAAGGCCAAAGGTATTGTGGTCTGGGTCTAAGAAATAGCCTTGCCAACATTGACCGGGGATCGCAAATTTTTCCATGGCAATTTGACCACCTTGCGCCAAAATTTTCTTAGTGATTTGGTTGAAATCTTCAACTTCAAAACTACAGGTAAATGCATTGGTGCCGCAGTGCGTCGGTGGCGTCTGAGCAGGGCGTTCTAACAAGCCACCATGAATACCTTGAGTTTCAATACGGAAGTACTGAATTGGTAGCCCTTCAACTGGGGTAAATGACCAACCAAAAACGGCAGAATAATACACAACTTAAAGCTTGGTATCATAACTTTGAATTTCAAAATAGTAGAGCTGGTTCATTGTTGTTATATTTTCTTTGATGGATTACACATTTCAAATAGTAGAGATCTGAAATTAGGTTAAAAATACCAAGAACTAGGAATATAAAATGTTGTTCTAATCCTGTATATAGGTGAATTATTGTACAGCGGGTATATTGCCTGCATTTGGGGTAGCAGGAGATGCAACATGCCAAATAATCCTTTTGATGAAGAAAAACTTGCAAATAGTATGGTGTATAAGACTTTATTAGAGTCTACATTAGCCATTCCTTGGTGTATTGATTGGGACAGTAAAACATTTAGTTATATTGGACCGCAAATTGAAAAGTTACTCGGTTGGAAACAAAGTAGTTGGAAAACGGTAGATGATTGGGCATCACGTATGCACGAGGAAGACCGTAATTATGTACTGAATTATTGTGTTTCACAGTCGATGGCTGGTATAGATCATGAAGCAGATTATCGTGCACTTAAAGAAGATGGTTCATATCTTTGGATACGTGATGTTGTGCATGTCGTGCGTAAACCAAATGGTGATGTAGATTGTCTTGTCGGCTTTATGTTTGATATTTCCGAGCGGAAAAAACAAGAGGAACAACTACAAAAATTGCAACGTCAGCTCGAAGAATATTCATATAAAGATGGCTTAACTGGTATTGCAAATCGACGTTTGTTTGATGACTTTTACCAGCGTGAATGGTTAAACGCAATCCGCACGCAAAAGCCGCTGAGTTTAATTTTGATCGATTTAGATTATTTTAAACAATACAATGACTTGAATGGTCATGTGATTGGGGATACATGTCTGCGTCAAATTGCTAAAAGTTTGGAATCTTGTTGTACACGACCTCGTGATTTAGTTGCGCGTTTTGGTGGCGAGGAATTTGCTTGGATTTTACCAGAGACCAATGAAGCCGCAGCAGCAGTGATGGCTGATAGAATTATGGATGCCGTGCGTGTTGCACGATTACCGCATAAAGCCTCAGCAGTGTCGGAACTCGTCACACTCAGCATGGGGGTAAAAACCATTATTCCTTCAGATCTGGATAATCCAATGCAATTTCTGGATCAAGTTGATAAAAACCTCTATGTAGCGAAAAGACAGGGGCGTAATCGCTACTGTGCTGCATAACATAGATTTACAGTTGTGACTTATTTTAAAGTTGCATAGATTTTTCAGTCAGTCGATATTTTATCGGCTGATTTTTTTTTTGGTGTAGAATATAAAAATTAAATGCTGAATACATAAGGCACAAAATAAAAGACCGACGATTCGAGTGATGATGAAATCGTCGGTCAAAAAATCGATTTCAAATTTAAGTGATGGCTGCTGTTCATACTTAAATTCAAAATGAAACTTATTGCTTTTAAAAAGGTCACCGAAACATTGTGGATGCCGTCCAAATCATCGGTTGCTACAGACCTTGTACCCTATATAACGTAGCTGATTACAGATTGGTTGACATGAAAATGAAAAAAAATGCTTTTTTTTTTTATACTAGGTGTCAACTTCTTCTTGGGTTAGGGTCATGGTGTCTTTAACACGTTATTTTTTCTTGTTTTTTTTCATTTGTTTAATCATGACCTGTATTTGCGGTGTGATCGCTGCATTATTGCCACAGGGTGTAGGCGGTATTTTAACAGTCGTACCCTACCTGATTGCAATGATCGTGGTGTTATTTCGGTTTTTAAATAAAAATCAGAGAGCACCGACACAGGCAGAGCGTAAAAAATTTACCTTAGGTTTTAGCCTGATTTTTTGGTTATATAATTTAGCTTTTGTACTTTTGGGTATCGCAATTTTTTCAAGAAAAGATCCTGAAATTTGGCAAAATTTAATGCTCTATGTTCAACATCCTCAGTTTATGAGTTTAATGGTGATCATGTTGTTACTGATGGCTATCCCTTTGTATTTAATCACCTATTGGTTTTATGGTCCGCAAGCACAGCGGATGGCTGCTCAAAAGTTTGGTGCATAAAGCTTGATCGTTTGGTGATCTTGTTCTATAGATAATAGTATTATTTCATATAGATAGATAAGAACAAATTATGCATCAGCCCACAGTACTGATGACGGGTGGCAGCGGTTTTATTGGCACACATCTCATCAAGGCACTTTTAGCTGCGGATTATAAAGTGATTGGGCTCAGTCGTAAGGCTGGGCGTATTTCTAAATCACCACATTTAACTTGGGTACAGCAGCTCGATCAAATTCCTCATGACAGAATTGATTATGTGATTAATCTTGCAGGTGAAAGTATCGGCAAAGGTCGCTGGACAGAGACGCGTAAACAGCAATTATTAGAAAGTCGGGTCAAAACCACAGAAGCGCTGTATCAATATTTACGTAAACGTAAAATTTTTCCGAAATGCATTATTTCAGGTTCGGCTGTTGGCTATTATGGTATTGATATTGAAGAACAATGGACAAAAGTGTGCGATGAAAATACTGCACCACAAGCCATTTTTATGTCAGAGCTATGCCAAAGTTGGGAGCAAGTCACACGCCAATTTCCTGAACAAAATACCATTATCACACGACTAGGTGTGGTCTTGGCTGAAGGTGGCGGAATCTTACCGCAAATGCTGCGACCGATTCAGCTCAATTTGGTCAACAAAATAGGTTCCGGTCGGCAGCCTTTTGTGTGGATACATATACAAGATGTGATCCGAAGTATGCTGTTTTTAATGAAACAAGCAGAGAAAAAACATGCATTGCTTGAACCCACGCCAATCGATCCGCATATTTTCAATTTGGTTGCGCCGGAAAAAACGACGCAGGCTCAGTTTGCGCAGATTGCAGCACGTCAATTAGCCAAAAAGCCGTGGCTCAATGTGCCTGCAACTATCTTTAAAATTTTATTGGGTGAGCAATCGCAATTAATTTTAAATGGTCAATTGGTTCAGCCAGCCGCATTATTACAGCAAGGCTTTGAGTTTAAATTTCCGACGTTAAAAGAAGCCTTGCAGGATTTATTGGCTTAGTTGAATTTGACGGATTGACCATTATTCGACGCTTAACAATGCATCTTGAAACAGGCGACTCGGACTATAGTGGTCCGCATTGAATGAAGGCGTTTCCCCAGTCATCAGTTCAGCCAATAACTGAGCTGAAGCTGGTCCCATGCATAAACCATTTCTAAAATGCCCAAAATTTGCCCAAAGATTGTCGAAATTTGGCATCTGCCCAATATATGGAATCCCTTCAGGCGAAGATGGGCGCAGGCCAGCCCAAGATTTCACAATCGGAAAGTTGGCAAGCTCTGGTACCATGTCAAAGCAGGATTTTTGAATATGCTGCAAGGTTGTATTTGTTGTCTGAGTATCAAAGCCACATTGGCGCATACTTGAGCCGCAAACCACATGACCGTCTTGGCGTGGAATCAAGTACATGACTTTATTCATGCACATGGTCGGCAACCAATTTTGCGGGGTTTTAAAGAGAAGCATTTGTCCCTGCACGGGTTGTACGGGTATCTCAATGTCTAGTTGTTCACTCCATGCGGCTGACCAAGCGCCCGTGGCAATAACGAATTGATCAGCTGTATGTTGTTTGCTATCTGCGGTGGTGATGGACTGGATACGATTGTCCGAACGGTTTAATTGGTGGATAGGGCAATGTTCATAAATCTGAACTTTAGGATGCTGCTGTAAATAAGCCGTTAATGACTGCAAAAGTCGCGGATTACGGATGTTGGCTAATTGCGAAAAATAAATGCCATGTGCAAAGCATGCTGAAATGTGAGGATTAATCTGCTCAATTTGATCGGATTGTAAATAATCAGCGTGTTGCATTGGGTCTTGGTGCAAACGGGCATAATCTAAGCCAATTTCAAAATCATCTTCATCAAAAATCAACATGCCAGTTTCATGAATTTCAAAATCAATCCCAGTGATCGGTTTTAATTTTTCATTCCATTTTTGGTAGCTCTGCTTGCCATAACGTGCGAGCGCATTGACTTCATTGGGATATCGCCAAGGATACATCGGGGAGAGGATGCCACCACCAGCCCATGATGCGGCAGAACCTGTGCGTTGTTGGTCGAAAATCGTCACCGTACAACCGCGTTCAACGAGTTCCAATGCGGTGAGTAAACCACTAATACCTGCCCCAATAATGGCAATATTCATGTTCTTTTAACCGATGAATGTATGAGTTTGATCTTAACTTCAGCAACGCCGAAGTTTTTCTTCCAAGACTGTTTTTTAAATTTTACAGATATAAAAAAGCCTTCCTGAACGTTACCATTTCAGGAAAGCTTTGCAGGTTATTTCATGTCTTTCAACATGAGTGCTGCATCTTCAGCAAAGTAAGTCCAGATCCCATCGGCACCTGCACGGCGGCAGCTCATAAGCGATTCGATAATCACGTTTTCAGATAGCCAACCATTTTGAATGGCACCTGCCAACATGGCGTATTCGCCACTCACTTGATAGACAAATGTTGGAACACCGAAATTATCTTTGACTTCACGGACGATATCTAAATACGGCATACCCGGTTTTACAATCACCATGTCGGCGCCTTCTTGAATATCGAGTGCGATTTCATGTAAAGCTTCTGCACGGTTACCGATGTCCATTTGATAGTTATATTTATTGCCACCTTTGAGGTTGCTTGAAGAACCTACCGCATCACGGAATGGCCCGTAAAAGCTAGACGCATATTTTGCAGAATAAGCCATGATGTTGGTATAGATATGGCCATTGGCTTCAAGGGCTTGGCGAATTGCACCGATACGACCATCCATCATGTCACTTGGTGCAACCACATCTGCACCCGCTTCGGCATGGCTGAGCGCTTGTTTAATTAAGCATTCAACGGTTTCATCATTCAGTACATAGCCGGTATCATCAATGATACCGTCTTGACCATGTGTAGTGTATGGGTCGAGCGCACCATCAGTGATGAGAACCATTTCTGGTAGTTCTTTTTTTAATAAGCGGATGGTGCTTTGGACTAAGCCATCTTCATGCCAAGCTGCTTCAGCAGTTAAGCTTTTATCTTCCTGTGGTGTAACTGGGAACAAAGCTAATTTTGAAACACCCAATTCGAGTAAACGTTCTGCCTTTTTGAGTAACAAGTCAGCAGATAGACGCTGTACGTTTGGCATGCTTGGAATATCTTGAGTTTGTTGCTGGCCTGGCAACACAAATACTGGATAAATGAGATGATCAGTCGTCAGTTGAGTTTCACGCACCATGGCACGAAGCTGGTCATTTTTACGAATGCGACGCATGCGGGTAGCAGGAAAAGCTGGACGATTGAACGTATAGGTCATAACAATCTCATTGATCAGTATTAAACTTTGACTATTGTAGACGCATAATGAGGGTTTGGCGCACCCCGTATTATTTTTTTATTCAATGACAGCGATTCGAGTAGGCTATGACAGATGTAAATAAGAGTTGGACCGGTAATATTGACCTAAACTCGAAGAATGAAATCGATACTTTATTAAATAACATTGCTCAAGCATTTAACAGCTCCCCATTTTTTTTACACAATGCCATGAAAATGACGGTGATCGATGGTCAGATCGAAGCACGTGTGGACATGGCCAGTAATCTAATTGGAAATGTCGCATTCCAAATTTTACATGGTGGCGTCGCGGCAACCCTACTCGACAGTATCGGTGGTATCTCTGCGATGGCAGAATTGTATAAAAAGGCCACAGCTGAAGATCTAGTAGAAACGAGTAAAAAGGTATCTCGCTTAGCGACCGTCGATATGCGTGTGGATTATTTGGCGCCAGGACGTGGACAGTATTTCGTTGCACGAGCAGAAACCTTACGTTTAGGCCGTAAGGGTTGCACTATGCGTATGACCATGGTCAATGATGAAGGTAAAGCGATTGCAACAGCGATTGCATCGTATGCTTATTAAGCCATTTTTAAGTTAACACATTCAAAATGATGAAAAAATAAAGTCCAGCATTGGCAGCAGGGCATGATTTTATCCTGTTGCCGACGAAAAAAGACTGACGAGTTACATTTTCTATTCTCAGGATATGATTTTTTAGCTTTAAAATGCCGGAAAATTGAAGAAGATAGACTTTCTCACGACACCATTATCTGACAGCAAAGTTGACATGCTTTGCAAAGCTCATGATGCCATGACCAAGTCTGCTAGATTTAGGACAAATCTATGACAGATACCGTTAGTAACCTGCCAGAAACCCCATCTACAGAGCAGCCCACCGATCAGGAATTAAAAGCACGCAGAAAAAAAGGCCTTGGTATATTGGCTGTATTGATCGTGATTGCTTTGGTGATGTATTTGATTTGGTCAATATTTCTAAATCATTCCGTCAGTACCGATAATGCCTATGTCGGTGCAGAAACAGCGTCGATTACCTCGATGGTCACGGGGCAAGTGGCAGAGGTTTTGGTGAGTGATACGCAGCAAGTGAAAAAAGGCGATGTGCTTGTTCGCATTGATGCTCGTGATGCTGAAATTGCCTTAGCTCAAGCTCAGGCTGAATTACTTAAAGCAAAACGACAATACAAACAAACAGCGGCGAATAGTAGCTCTTTAAACTCACAAATCTTTGTCAGTGATGATGCGATTCATAGTGCAAGCGCACAAGTCGCCAAGGCACAAGCCGATCTGAATAAAGCACAAGATGAATTACAACGTCGTCAACAATTGGCTGCTTCGGGTGCGATTTCTAAAGAAGAATTAAGCACAGCGCAAAGTGCTGTGAATACCGCTAAAGCCAGTTTTGATGTGGCACAAGCAGGACTCGCTCAAGCCAAATCTAGTCAAAAAGCGGCACAAAGTAATAAAGCTGCAAATGATGCATTAATTCAAGACAGCAATGAAAATTCAACCCCAGATGTTTTAATTGCACAAGCACGTCTACAACAAGCTCAGTTGGACTTAGAACGTACACAAATTAAAGCACCTTTTGATGGTGTGGTGACACGTCGTAATATTCAAGTTGGGCAACGCATTGCACCGGGAACGTCATTAATGATGGTGGTGCCTGTCACTCAGTTATATGTCGATGCCAACTTTAAAGAAAGCCAATTGGCAGGGGTGCAAGCGGGTCAAAAAGTTGAACTGACATCTGATCTGTATGGTGACAAAGTTAAATTTAATGGCATAGTCACTGGTTTTTCTGGTGGCACAGGTTCAGCATTTGCCTTGATTCCAGCACAAAATGCCACAGGAAACTGGATTAAAGTGGTTCAGCGTTTACCTGTAAGGATTCGTTTGGATCCAAAAGAGTTGGCAGAACACCCACTACGTGTGGGGCTGTCTATGGAAGCGACGATTGACTTGAAATCGAAGTAATTGCCTATGAATCAGCAAATGCAAATGACTGACTTAAAAGGTGGTCGTCTGATTCTCGCTGCCTTGGTCTTGGCATTGGCGAACTTTATGGTTGTGCTCGACATGACCATTGCCAATGTATCTGTGCCGCATATCACCGGTAGTCTTGCAGTGTCGGCATCCCAAGGGACATGGGTCATTACCTCCTATGCTGTGGCAGAAGCGATTTGCGTGCCATTGACCGGTTGGCTCGCTGGGCGCTTTGGTTCTGTACGGGTTTTTGTGATCAGCCTGTTTGGCTTTACGGTATTTTCGATACTGTGTGGTTTGTCGACCAGTTTAGAAATGTTGGTGTTTTGCCGAATTGGGCAAGGTTTGTTTGGTGGTCCGATTATGCCACTGAGCCAAACGTTGTTAATGCGCATTTTCCCTCCTGAAAAGCAATCCCAAGCCATGGGGATGTGGGCAATGACTACTGTAGTTGGCCCTATTTTAGGTCCAATTTTGGGTGGTACGATCAGTGATAATTTATCTTGGCATTGGATTTTCTTTATCAATATTCCTGTCGGAATAGGTTGTGCAATCGCAGCGATGCGCTTACTGAAAACGGCTGAAACTCCAACACAGAAATTGAAAATTGACCGCGGTGGTTTACTGTTGTTGGTGTTGTGGATCGGTGCCTTGCAATTGATGTTGGACTTAGGCCATGAGCGAGATTGGTTTAATAATCCATTTATCGTGGTGCTGGCACTGACGGCATTTGTTGGGCTGATCATTTTCACGATTTGGGAGCTGACTGAGCGGCATCCTGTGGTGAATATACTGCTGTTTAAGTACCGAAGTTTTACCATTTCGGTCTTGGCTTTGGCCTTTGGTTTTGGTGCCTTCTTTGGCAGTATTGTTCTGATTCCGCAGTGGTTACAAATTAACTTGGGCTATACCGCAACGTGGGCCGGTTATCTTACTGCAACGATGGGCGTCGGTAGTTTGACCATGTCGCCAATTGTTGCAAAGCTTGCAACCAAATACGATCAACGTGCTTTGGCGAGTTTTGGTTTAAGTATCTTGGGCGGAGTCACCCTTATGCGCGCCTTTTGGACCACGGATGCAGACTTTATGGCTTTGGCTTTGCCGCAAATATTACAAGGTTTTGCCGTTCCATTTTTCTTTATTCCCTTGTCAAATATGGCCTTAGCATCTGTACTGCCACAAGACATGGCATCTGCGGCAGGTTTGATGAACTTCTTAAGAACCATGGCAGGGGCAATTGGAGCGTCGATTGCAGTAACCATTTGGGATGATCACACCAAAGTCGCACGCAGTGAAATGGTCAGTAATTTACATGTTACTGAGGTACAAAACACCTTGGTGAATCATGGAATGAGTTCAGAATCCGCATTGGGTTACATCTCCAGTTTGGTGGATAAAGAAGCCTTAACGCTTTCAGCCAATCATGTGTTTTTAGTCTTGGCGGGTGTCTTTATATTCGCCGCACTGATCATTTGGCTCTGTCCGCGACCTAAAGCAGGTGTGGGTGGTGGTCATGCACATTAAATATTATCAAGTATAAAAAAACCGCTCGAATGAGCGGTTTTTTTATTGCATACGGTGTTGATTGAAAAAATTAAAGGTCCGAGCGCGCCCGTTTGAGTGCAGACTGCCACTGAGCCAAATGAAATTCACGTTGATCGGCATTCATTTTTGGTTCAAAAGCACGTTCTAATTGCCATGAAGCGGCAATTTCATCAAGATTTGAAAACACACCCGCTTTGAGTCCAGCCATCGCGGCAGCACCCCATGCAGTTGATTCTAAAAGTTTAGGACGCAGTACAGGCACATTTAAGATATCGGCCTGAAATTGCATCAGCATATCATTGCTACTGGCACCGCCATCGACCCGGAGTTCTTTAAGTGGACTAGACAGGTCGGACTGCATGGCGGTCAATACATCCG
This sequence comes from Acinetobacter sp. YH1901134, assembly GCF_013416965.1. Taxonomy (NCBI): domain Bacteria; kingdom Pseudomonadati; phylum Pseudomonadota; class Gammaproteobacteria; order Moraxellales; family Moraxellaceae; genus Acinetobacter; species Acinetobacter sp. YH1901134. The sequence goes on from NZ_VPEW01000005.1 coordinate 44,126, forward strand.
ACACTTGAAAAGCAATAGCCTCTAAGGCGGCACGAGCTATGTGGGATTTATTGGTACCTCGTGACATTCCACAGAGGAGGGCGCGGGCATCACTATCCCAATGCGGAGCGCCTAGCCCAGTAAAGGCAGGAACCAAAACCACGCCATCGGTATGCTCCACTTGGCACGCGAGTTTTTCAACATCACTGCTTTTTTGAATAATCCCTAAACCGTCTCTTAGCCATTGCACGATTGCGCCAGCCATAAACACACTGCCTTCTAGTGCATAATGGGTTTGACCTTGAGCTTGCCATGCAAGTGTCGAGAGTAATTTATTGTGGCTATATTGAACTTCAGTGCCGGTATTAAAGAGCATGAAACAGCCTGTACCATAGGTATTTTTTGCTGTTCCTGCGTCAAAGCATGACTGTCCAAATAACGCAGATTGCTGATCACCTAAAATGCCGGTAATGGGAATGTTTGCGCCAAGTAAACCTGTAGCGGTATCTGCAATATATTCATCTGAACTGATGATTTTAGGGAGGACCGACAGGGGAATATCGAATATTTCTAAGAGTTCTTCATCCCAAGCTTGTTGCTGTAAGTTCATTAGCATGGTTCGTGAGGCATTGCTGGCTTCAATCACATGCTCTGCACCTTGCGTCAGGTTCCACACCAACCAACTGTCAATCGTGCCAAAAGCCACATGACCTTGCTGAGCGAGTTCACGTAGACCTTGAGTGTGTTCTAATAACCAGACCAATTTGCCAGCACTAAAATAGGGATCGATACGTAAACCGGTCTTTTTGTGAATGAGGTCATTGAGGTTTTGTTGGGTCAGTTGTCCACACCACTCGGTTGCACGGCGGTCTTGCCAGACAATTGCAGGAGCAAGCGGTTGACCTGTGCGTTTATCCCAAACCACAGTGGTTTCACGCTGATTGGTCAGTCCAATGGCTTTAATATCTTTTGCGAGGATACGAGCAGAAGCGAGTGCTTGTTGCACGACGGCAATTTGTGTACTCCAAATTTCTTGAGCATCTTGCTCCACCCAACCCGAATGCGGGGTTTGAATATGGGTTTCCCGTTGAGCTGTAGCTTGAACTTGTCCATGTTCGTTAAAAATGATCGCACGACTTGAAGTCGTTCCTTGATCGAGTGCCAATAAAAAGCTCATATATTTTTCTTTTGCGGTCTTGAAAAATAAAATATTAACGCAATTATGTAATTAAGCGCAGATCAATGTGTAATTGTTTCGAAATTGCATCGCAATTTTTTGAAGTTATGCTATGATGACGCTACTTTGGGGATGTTTCTGGCTTCGACGCTGGTGATGAAACTCATAGATGCATGTCGAGAGCGCATTTTCTCTCGTAAATCAAATTTGCATATTTTAGTCGCAAACGACGAAACTTACGCTCTAGCTGCCTAAGGGCAGCTTGTCCGCATCCCTGAATACTTGTGGTTAGGGGTCCCGACTGAAGCGAACGCACACAAGTCCGTATAAGATCAAGCCTTGGGGTCTTATACTAAATCTTAAAGGATCGCGATTTGTACCCTGTTCGTCGGGTCACAAAGAGCTAAATCAATAGACGATATCTAAGCATGTAGTATTCTCGAGCGTAGTGCTGGCGGACGCGGGTTCAACTCCCGCCATCTCCACCAAATTCCTAAAAAAGCCTTTAAACTCAATGTTTAAAGGCTTTTTTATTGGCTGTATTGTCCGACCTTGTCCTAAGCTGTGTGACCCAATTTTTGCCTTGAGTGGGTAATTTTTGGGAAAATTTACCCAATAATTTTAGGATTGATAACGGGTAAATACACATGAAACTCACAGATACAGAATGCAGAAAAGCACAGCCACAAGATAAGCGTTACCGTCTGTCAGATGAGAATGGTCTTTCACTTCTTGTGACGCCAGCAGGACAAAAATAAAGAAATGTATGCTATACCGTTCATGGTGAACGTAAGTCGGACTCACTCAGTCTATATCCTTACGGGAGTTTAAAGAAAGCAAGAGAGCTTGCCCTTGAACTGAAATAAATGTATTACAATTCAGTCTATTACAAATATATCAAGCAATTTTTTTAAGTGGTCGTTGAGACATGATTTAAGAATCAAAGAATAAATAGTCATGATCTAAAAATGATAATCTGCTTTATTCAACACTCTTGAGATAACAGTGTAATCTTTAATCCCTTAGGAAAATTCGGTTCAAATTGGATGGTATAAGCATATTTTGTCAGCATTATTTTGACCAAAGATAAGCCCAGTCCATGACCTTTCTGCTGAGCCGATTTACGCCAAAAACGTTGCCCTAAGTAACGAATATCTTCGGCATTTAAATGTGGACCGTTATCTTGAATGTGTAAAGTGTTTTTCTGCATACTCACGTTAATCACATCAGCATTTGCATGTAATAGTGCATTTTCAAGCAGGTTTTTAAGAACAGAATACAAGACAAATTGAGGTAATGCCAAATCACCAAGACTGTGCCAATCGACCTGAATTTTAGCTGTTGCTTCAGGATAAATCAGTGCTAAATCATCGAGTACTTTTGCAATAATGGGCTGTACCTGAATGCTTGCTTTGATCTGTTCAATAGATTGATCAGTATTCGACAACATCAGTAATTGCTCAAGTAAATCAGCATAGCGACGGACACTTTGATTTGCTTGATCCAAGCTATATTGCAATTTCATATTGCCGTCCGTTTTCGCTATCAGTTGTGCCAATTGCACATTGGTTTTAATTGCGGTTAAAGGACTCCGTAATTCATGCGCAGCGTATGCACTAAAGACTTTTTCATTTTCAAGACTTTGATGCAGTTTATGGACTAAGCGATTCGCATTTTGCACAAAAGGGTAGACCTCTGAGGGCATGGTATTGGCATCTAAGCTTGTGAGATATTGGCTTGCTTCATTGAGCGATAAATTTGACTGACTTAAATCGCTTACAACCAGATCCAAGGCTTTAAATTCTCGACGAATGATCAAAACAATTAAGCCGATACACAACAATAATGACAAGATCAGCGGAATTAAGACCGATTGTAAAATTTGTTTTAGCAAAGACTCCCGCAAAAACATACGCTCTGCAGCCACAACTTGAATCTCACCACGGCGTAACACATAACTGCGCCATTGCGTCTCACCTTGTTGCCAAGTACTAAAACCAACTGCTTGCTGACTTAAATCTTTCGGTGCACCGCGTGTTTTGGCAATGACATGCTGTCCTACACTGATGTCAGAGCTAAATAATGATACTTCGCACGCGATCAATTGTTCTTGGTCTGTGGAATGAAGTTGTTGGGCTAAGGCAGACTCATCCAAGCTTTGCACTGGTAATTGTTGAATTAGCCGTGCCACCATTTGTGCGGAGGCATGTAGACGTTGATCTAGAGTCTCCTGTAGACGTTTTTGTAAGTCGATATACAGCCAAACAAATACTACACTCCATAAGCCGATCATCAAGGCCAAAAGACTGCTGACCAAGCGCCATTTTAAGCTGTGTGATTTTTGCATGGGATTGACTCAGCAATTCTAAACATATAACCGACACCACGAATGGTTTGAATATAGTCCGCATTCAATTTTTGCCTTAAGTGATAAATATGGACATTCAGGGCATTACTTTCAATGCTATCTTGAAAGCCGTATAACTTGTCTAACAGCACTTCGTTTTTAAGTACTTGATTTGGATGGCTCATCAAGGTTTCAAGCAAACTGTATTCACGGCGTGAAAGCTGAATCATCTGATCTTGATAATGGACTTCTTGAGTGTCTTTATTGAGCTTTAAGTGGTCAAATTGAATGACATTCGATGAAAAACCGCGATGACGTCGGGTGAGTGCATGAACCCGTGCAATCAGTTCATCCAGTTCAAAAGGCTTGGTTAAATAGTCATCAGCGCCGACATTTAATGCCTCAACACATTGTTGGGTCTGTAACCGTGCGGTTAAAACCAAAACAGGAACATGAATCTGATCTCTGCGCCATGATCGCAGTAAGTCTAAACCATCTTGGTCAGGTAGGCCTAAATCCAGCATACATAGATCGACCGCACTGTGACGGATAAAATAATCCGCATCACGCGCATGACTCACATGTTCTACTGAAATATTTAAAAAATCCAATGTGGCACAAATACTTGAGGCAATATATGGATCATCTTCAACCAAAACAACAAACATAGCGTTTTCCTGACTTCCTGCCTGTATTTTATAAATGATTTATCTTGTTAATGCTCCCTTAATTTATGCTTTTGCATAATCAACTGAAATAGATTTATGTCGGGTATTAAAGTCATCTATGCGTATAGGGTTAGCAGGGGTGTGTGGAATATTCAGTATTTTGAGTATGCAAAGCGCATTGGCTGATTTTTTACCTCCTGATCAAGCATTTGCTTTTCAGGCTGTATCCACAGCTCAAGACAAAGCCAGTTTCACGTGGCGTATTGCTGATGGATATTATCTATATCATGATCAGCTTAAAGTCATTGAAAATGGCAAAGCATTATCACTGCAACTGCCTCGTCCACAGCAAAAAGATGATCCCAATTTCGGCATGACCGACGTACATTATGGTCAAGTGCAAGCGACTGTCGCCATGCAACCCAATCAAAGCTATAAAATTGAATGGCAAGGCTGTGCCGAAAGTGGCTTATGTTATCCAGTACAGCGTACAACCATTCACACCGATGCCGATGGATTATTGCCTGAAAGCAAGCTGAGTCAGCAAAGCACAACGCAAAAGAAATTATTAGATGCAGTCACATCCACCTCATTACCCAATACTGCAATACCTGTAGAACTACAGGCGAAAAACACTGAAACTGTAACAGTTGTAACGCCAGCAAATACAGCAGAAGTCAAAGAGGATGAAAATGGCTTAAATCCATCTTCTGAACCGACTGCATTAACAGGACCTAGCGAAGCCAGTGCGCCAGAGCTAGATGATGCCTTGATGATGCAGGCAAGTTCTGAATCTGTGACTACAAGGAATGCTGAACAGCGCACGAAGCAGGCCGATTGGAACAATGATCAGTACTTCTTTCATTTACTTTCAACAGACAATATTGCACTGAATCTGATCATTTTTTTAGGTTTAGGTGTATTGCTCGCATTCTTACCATGTTCCTTACCACTGATTCCGATCTTATCCAGTATTTTGGTACAACGTCATCGTGGCTATCGTGCTGGCATGATTGCAGGTATTTTTGTGGTCGGAATGGCATTGATTTATGCCTTGATGGGTTTAGCTGTGGCTGGACTTGGCTATAACTTCCAACGTTGGTTACAAAGTCCCATCTTTATTGGGTTATTTGCCGTGATGTTCGTGCTGTTTGCATTGAATTTATTTGGCATATTCCAGTTGTCTTTACCACAAGGTGTATTACAGCGTTTAGATCAATGGCAACAACGACAAAAAGGTGGAACCTTATGGGGTTCATTCATTATGGGTATGATCTCTGCGCTAATTGTCGGACCCTGTATGAGTGCGCCATTGGCAGGGGCTTTGCTGTTTGTTGCGCAATTGCCTGAACCGTGGATGGGGGCTAGTTACCTGTTTATTCTAGGTCTAGGTGTGAGCTTGCCATTGTTGATTGCTTGTGTGTTTGGTGCACAGTACTTACCCAAACCGGGCGTATGGATGGATCGTCTGAAATTCACTTTTGGTTTTGTCATGCTGTTGTTGGCGGTGTATTTCCTACGTCCTTTACTGCCGAGCGTGGTTTATTTGACGTTGATGGGACTCTTATTCATCAGTATCACGGTTTACATTTTATGGAAGATTCGTCCGCATATTTCACAAATGCCGACGCAACTGCTGTTCATTGTTATGAGCTTAGCTACTGCAATATCCGGTGGATGGTATATCACGCAAGCATGGTCACAACTGAGTACAACACAAGCCACATCATTAGTCGCATGGCAAAAAGTACGTACCCAGGCTGAGCTTGAACAGGCACTCAATAAAGTCAAAGGACAAGCAGTACTCATCGATGTGTATGCTGATTGGTGTGTGGCTTGTCAGCCGATTGAAAAAGAGGTGATGCCTCGTTCCGATGTACAAGCTGGTTTAGCACATGTTTCTCGGATCAAACTCGACTTAACAGAATACGAAGCAAGTCAAGATATCGTGCTGAAAGACTGGCAGATTTTAGGACCACCGACCATGATTTTCTTAGATGTACATCATCAGGAACAGCGCAATCTACGTTTGACGGGCACCTTTAGTGCAGCGCAACTCTTGAGCCGATTAAACCGAGGTACACCGCCATGATCTCAAGCGAAGCACTGCATCTGGGACCTTTCATGTTGCCTTGGGGGCTGTTGTATTTGGTGTTGGCTTTGCTGGTCAGCGCCATGATTGGACGAAAAGTCGGGCAAGAAGCACAGTGGTCAGCCGAGATTCAACAGCGTTTCCAAGATTCTATTTGGAATAGTATTTGGATCGGATTAATAGGTGCACGCCTAGTCTTTATTGGATTAAATCTGGAATCTTATCTCGCATCGCCCATTGATATGCTGAAAATTCAAGACAAAGGGTTTCATCTGAGTGGCGGAATAATTATAGGAAGTGCATGGTTTTGGTGGCGAAATTCAGCCATTGCGAACAAAGCAAAGGCCACATTATTGCTGATCTTTGTCATGCTCGTAGGGACAGGATGGACAGCACAAAAAATCACGCATCAAGACAGCCATTATCCAAGTTTGAGTTTTCCAAGTCTGAACCTAGCCAGTCAAGGTCGGTCAGAAATGATTGCGCTAAAACAATTTCAAGGTCAGCCCACGGTTGTGAATTTATGGGCGAGTTGGTGTCCGCCGTGTCATCGTGAAATGCCTGTATTACAGCGTGCGCAGGATCAATATCCTGAGGTGCATTTTGTCATGCTCAATCAAGGTGAAGAGGTCGATACCGTCCGTACTTATCTCACAAAACATCACTTCAGTTTTCAAAATATTTTGCTCGATATGCAGGGTGAAATGCCACAAGCAGTGAACAGTTTAGGTTTACCCACTACCTTATTTTTCAATGCACAAGGTCAGTTAATTGAGCGTCATCAAGGCGAAATCAGTCAAGCGATGTTGCAACAATACTTAAAGAAAATGAATCCATAAATTAATCATAGGATATGTGTCATGAATACTTTACTTAAAACCAGTTTAGTTATCGGAACACTGTTGACGGTGGCATGTGGTGTCAGTGCTAATCCGAATGCCATTAAAAAACAACTAGAAAAAGAAGGCTTTCAATTTGTAAAACCAATTCCTGCACCCGAAGGTTTAACAGGTTGGGTGGGGCATGAAGACCAATATTCCAATACCATTTTTATTTCTAAAGATGGTAAATATTATATAAAAGGTGAGTTATTTGATGCCCAAGGCAATAATCTTTCAAACACCCAAATTGAAACCCATATGAAAAAAGCCATTTTGGATGATGTATGGAAAACATTAGAAGATTCAACTTGGATTCAAGATGGCAAAAGCGATGCACCACGTATCGTCTATGTGTTCTCTGATCCAAATTGCCCGTATTGCCATAAATTTTGGCAAGAAGCACGTCCTTGGGTAGAGTCAGGCAAGGTTCAATTACGTCATATTCAAGTGGGTGTGATTCGTGAAGAAAGCCGTGCTCAGGTGGCAACTTTACTCATGTCAAAAAATCCAACAGCCGTATTTAATGACATTAATATCAATCGTGGCAAAAATCGTCTTAAACCAGCTGAAAATATTCCTTTAGAAATTGCAGAAAAAATTGATTTTAACCAAAGCTTAATGGGCAAATATGGTTTCTTCTCAACACCATCCATTGCTTGGCGTGACAGCAAGGGGAACTTCAAGTCCGCACAAGGGATGCCGAGTGATCTCAAAGAAATCTTTGAAAAATAAGTAAAATGGATGTTCACCAAGCCAACACAACAGCCCGTCTAAGATCATGCTAAGCTCAGCATTAAAATAAGGAAATCAGGAAACTCGATGTCAAATTTACAAGATCCACGCGTATTGCTTGCTTTGGAACGTACGGCATTGGCATGGAATCGCAGTGGTTTAGCGCTGATTGCCTTTGGTTTTGTGATTGAAAAATCAAATGTATTGTTACAACTACTGCACCCTGAGCAATATCAGCACAAAATTATCTATGGACAGTGGCTTGGCAGTGTCGTGATTGTGTTTGGTTTATTGGTGAACTTTGCCTCAATTTTGCAATATCGTCGAGGGTTGCGCTCATTAACCGAACAGGAATTTATTGCGGATTATCAGAGCCAACATCCCGTGTGGCTGAATTTATTGACCATGCTGACTGGGTTTTTACTGATCATCTCATTTTGGATTTACTAAACTTGGCTGAGCCTCCATACAAAAGCATGCACAAAAATGTTTATTCCTGACAGTACAATTGATACAGCGTTTGCATAATACCCAGCACTTTAGGGTCTGCCAATTGATAAAAAATTTGTTTGCCTTCGCGACGTGTCGAAACAATTTTATTGTTCCGTAAAACGGTCAATTGTTGCGATAGGGTCGGCTGATGAATATCGGTACATTCCTCAATTTGCTGAACATTTAATTCGCCATTGATCAACACACATAAAATTTTTAAACGGTCAGGATTTGATAACACTTTCAAACAATTGGAAACGGTATCAACCTGCGTAAATTCAATTTTTAAGTTATCGAATGCGATGTTCATAACGTCTAACCTGAATCATAAAAAGCAAAAGGAGCAAAGTATATCGAGATAATAACATAAAATGACTTGATTAATATATAATATTATATAATATAAGTTTAAATATTGTTTTATGGCGCATTAACTATGCATGATTTTGTGACAGCGTTTCTTGGTGGTGCTCTGTTGGGTATAGCAGTGGTGGGTTATTTGTATGTCCATGGGCGTATTGCAGGCATCAGTGGCTTGATTGAGCAGGTACTGAATCCACAGACGATTTTTAAAACGCCTGCACTGTGGTTTCTTTCAGGCTTGATCATCACGCCATTTATTTATGGTCTTTTTGTACAACCAGAGATTATCGTGTCTGCTAGCCCAATAATGATGATTATTGCTGGTTTACTGGTGGGTTTTGGTACCCGCTTAGGTTCTGGTTGTACCAGTGGTCACGGTATTTGTGGGATCAGCCGATTATCTAAACGTTCCATCATTGCAACTATGACCTTTATGTTTGCAGGCTTTATTGCTGTATATGTCGTTCGTCACTTGATTGGAGCATTCTAAAATGAAAAACTTTTTAGCTTTTGTATTTGGTTCGCTTTTTTCAGTGGGTTTGATGTTCTCTGGCATGTCTAATCCGCAAAAAGTGATCGATTTTTTAGACATATTTGGTAATTGGGATGCAAGCCTTGCCTTTGTAATGATGGGGGCAATTGCTGTGGCATTTATTCCATTCCAAAAAGCGGTACGTAGCAGTGCACCAACCACAGTATTTAATGAGCAGATTGATTTACCAAGTAACAATAAAATTGATTCAAAGCTTATTATCGGTGCCTTAATATTTGGTGTGGGATGGGGGATTGCCGGCATTTGCCCAGCGCCAAGTTTCACCTTAATTGGCTTAGGGCATTATCAAGTTTTATATTTTATAGTGGCGATGCTTGCAGGCGTGTTGATTCACCGTAAATGGTCAGGAGCTTAACTATGCAACAACCGATTGTTCAGGATTTTTTTGATCAAGCGACCAATACATTTAGTTATGTGGTGAGTGATCCGGTAACCAAGCGCTGCGCTATCATTGACAGTGTTTTGGACTATGATGCGGCTTCGGCAACCACCTCGACCACCCATGCTGATGCAATCATTGCATATGTCAAAGTACAAGATTTAAAAGTAGATTGGATTTTGGAAACCCATGTGCATGCAGATCATTTGACTGCAGCACAGTATTTAAAATCTGTACTCGGTGGCAAAATTGCCATGAGTCATCACATTGCCTTGGTGCAAGAAACCTTTAGTGCCATTTATAATTTAGATATCAAGCAGTTTAATGCTCAACAACCATTTGATTATTTATTTGATGATCATGAGCATTTTCATATTGGTGAGCTAGAGGCATATAACATCCCGACACCAGGTCATACGCCTGCATGTTTAAGTTATGTAGTGGGTGATGCAGTTTTTGTCGGTGATACTTTATTTATGCCAGATTATGGCACAGCACGTTGTGATTTTCCGCGTGGTAGTGCAGATACCTTATTTGATTCGGTGCAAAAACTGTATCAATTGCCAGCGTCCACCCGGGTGTTCTTGTGCCATGACTATTTGCCAAAAACGCGTGATGAATATCACTGCCAAACCGATATTCAAACGCAAAAAGAGCACAATATTCATATTCATGAGGGAACTACAAAATCTGAATTTGTGCAGATGCGTCATGAGCGGGATGCAACATTAAGTATGCCTAAACTGATTTTGCCGTCGATTCAAATCAATATGAAAGCGGGCCAATTTCCCGAACCTGAAGAAAATGGGGTGTCGTATTTAAAGTTACCGCTTAATTTTTTTAAAACCTAAAAATATTGTATTTCAAATTATTAAAGACTTATTTATGTCTTTATCTTAAAAATTAATATTTAGATCTTTAAAGTGAATATTCACTTTAAAGATCTTGGTATTTTAGGTATATTTATTCTATAAAGCTGACTTGTATGATCGGATTTCAAGGAAGCACGGCTTTTTAAGTATTTTTGCTTTCGTTGGCATCTGTTGAGAGAATATGTTGCTAAGACAGAGTGGACTGTTTTTTGCAATTTTAACTTTAGTTTTGCAAATCGCAGTATATTTACAACCACTATTACCCGAAGAATTTCAAATTGCTCCGGTATGTCTCTCTATTACACATAATTTACTGTCCCCAGAAAAGCACAAACACGTACATGAGACGTATAACGAACTTGTTCATCATCTGACCCACGATCATAATCACGACGATCACAATGGACATAACCATCAATGCCAATACTGTACCGTCTATGGTGATGTTGTCCTACCTTTTGATTTTGAGATAGTTGAAATCATCGATAAGATTCAAGTCCGTCTAAGTTTCTATAAAGATGCTTTCCGACATGTATATTTCTCACTGCAAAGGCTTTACTTACTTCCACAAGGTAGGGCACCTCCACACACACTTTAAATCCTAATCAGACCAACAATTTGAATTGTTGATTTACCTCGGTATTTAAAGAGTGATTTTATGAAACTTTATATTTTTGCACCGTTTAGCGGATGCGAACAGAATCGGTTCGCCTATATCATTAGGCTAAAACAATTGATCAAATCCCAACAGATTCACAACAGTCTGCGTCATCGTACTGATCTATCTTTCCTAAAGCAGTCCCGAAATTATGGGCCGTTAGTGGTTCACCGCATAATTCCACAATAAGGTGATAGACATGGATTTAGGTTTGACAGCACTTGAATTGGCGCGAATTCAATTCGCTTTTACAGTTTCTTTTCATATTATTTTCCCTGCAATTTCCATTGGGCTAGCAAGTTTTCTTGCGGTCTTAGAATGGCGTTGGCTTAAAACACAAGATCCCGTTTACCGAGATCTGTTCCAATTTTGGATCAAGGTGTTTGCATTGTCTTTCGGAATGGGAGTAGTTTCAGGGGTAGTCATGAGCTACCAATTTGGCACCAACTGGAGTGAATTCTCTCGTATTGCGGGTAGTGTCACTGGCCCCTTACTCAGTTATGAGGTCTTGAGTGCCTTCTTCTTAGAAGCGGGTTTCCTAGGCATTATGCTGTTTGGGTGGGGAAGAGTGGGTCCTAAAACCCATTTCTTTGCCACGCTGATGGTGGCAATTGGCACCTGTATTTCCATGTTTTGGATTTTATCTTCCAATAGCTGGATGCAAACTCCACAAGGCTTCAGCTTTGAAAATGGCATTATAGTGCCGCAAGATTGGTTTGCTATCGTTTTTAACCCATCATTCCCATATCGCTTAGCGCATATGGCTCTAGCAGCATTCCTTGTATCTGGCTTATTGGTCGCTGCTACTGCAGCATGGCACTTACTCAAAGGTCGCCGTGATGCCTTAGTAAAAAAATCATTTTCTATGGCGATGTGGATGATTCTCGCACTTGCACCTTTACAGGTATTTGTGGGGGATATGCATGGTCTAAATACATTAGAACATCAACCTGCGAAACTTGCTGCAATTGAAGGACATTGGGAAACTAATAAAGATCATGGCATGCCGTTATATTTGTTCGGTATTCCTGATATGGAGGCGGAAGAAACCAAGTATGCAATTGGCATTCCGAACCTCGGTAGTCTGATCATGACGCACACCTTAGAGGGAGAGGTGAAAGGCTTAAAAGAATTTGCCCCTGAAGATCGACCAAACTCGCTCATAGTATTTTGGAGCTTCCGCATTATGGTCGGTATGGGAGTCTTGATGATTTTGCTTGCTATGATGGGTGCATGGTTGCGTAAAACTGGGAAATTTTATGAGTCAAAATGGCTCCACAAATTTGCCTTATGTATGGGACCTTCAGGCTTTATTGCCTTGCTTGCTGGTTGGTTTACCACAGAAGTCGGTCGTCAACCTTGGGTCGTGTATGGCGTACTGCGTACCAAAGATGCCTTGTCACCAGTATCGGCAGAACAAGTCGGTTTAACCTTAATAATCTTTGTGATTGTCTACTGCGTCGTATTTGGTATTGGGATTTATTACATGCTCAAACTGATGGTTAAAGGACCACAGTTCATTCATTCTCAAGCCCATAGCGATGGTGAGGTCATTCGTGCATCAAATCGTCCAATGAGTACCATTGATGAGTCGCTTGAAGTACAACCACAGGAGAAAAACCATGATTGATTTATCCTTAATCTGGGTAGTAATCATTGCTGTGGGTGTGCTGATTTATGTGGTACTCGATGGCTTTGATTTAGGGATTGGTATCCTTTTTCCTTTAGTAAAAGATCGCCAAGAACGCGATGTGATGATGAATACCGTTGCACCAGTTTGGGATGGCAATGAAACTTGGATGGTTTTAGGTGGTGCAGGCTTATTTGCGGCATTTCCATTGGTGTATTCGACTGTGCTTTCTGCGCTGTATATGCCGATTATCTTAATGGTCATCTCGCTGATTTTCCGTGGAGTCGCCTTTGAATTTCGTTTTAAAGCGAACCGCACCAAACATTTATGGGATCAAGCGTTTATTTGGGGCTCGATCTTGGCATCATTCTTCCAAGGTATGATTTTAGGTGCTTATATCCAAGGGATTGAAACCACCAATGGTATTTATAGTGGTGGTGGATTGGATTGGCTGACCCCATTTTCAATTTTTACTGGGATTGCTGTAGTGGTGCTATATGCCACCTTGGGCTGTGGTTGGCTGATTTTTAAAACTGATGCACGTGTTCAAAATCATATGTTTAGCCTCATGCCAAAACTGATTATCGCCTTATTTGTGATTTTTGCTGCAGTGAGTATTTACACCCCATTGGTACATGCAGAGATTGCAAATCGTTGGTTTAGCTTGCCGCAACTGTACTATTTTAGCCCTGTGCCGATTTTAGTATTGATCTTCACATTATTGGCTTTACGCGCCTGTAAAAGACGTCAGGAATTTGCGCCATTTATTTATACACTTGTCTTAGTTGTGCTGGCATATACAGGGTTCTTAATCAGTCTATGGCCAAATATCATCCCACCATCCGTCACCATTTGGCAGGCAGCAGCACCGCAAAGCAGTCAATTGTTCGCCTTGATTGGAGCATTGGTGCTGATACCGATTATTTTGTTCTATACCGCACTGTCGTATTGGGTGTTCCGTGACAAAGTTCGTGTCGGCGATGATGGCTATCATTAAGGAGAATCATCATGAAACTGAATCAAGCAGGCTGGTTTATTGTGCTATGGCTTGGTGGTGTCTTGAGTTTGGCGCTTGTCGCAGGGTTCTTTAGACTGCTGGTGCAGTGGGCTTACTAGAACCTATTCCTTAAATCTGAATCCACTATCTTGCCGGGTAAGATAGTGGATTTTTTTGAGGGACTAAAGGTGAATTGAGTAGGTAGAATATGACAATTTAAAGTGTCGAAATACATAAATATATTTTTTTATATTAAATACTTCTTTTGAATGATTTTTCTGTTTTTTTAGCTTCTATATTGTTAAAACTAACATGATGCATTGAAAAAATCTTAAGGAGCGTGAGTGGAACTTAAACAGCTCAAATATTTCATCACCATTGTAGAATCTGGAAGTTTAGGCAAAGCTGCACAAAAACTTGAGGTTGGCACATCGGCACTCAGTCAACAAATTGCAAAACTTGAAGATGAACTTTGCACACGTTTATTACAGCGAAATTCTACAGGTGTGACGCCCACGCCAGCGGGTTTAGCATTTTTTAAGCAGGCTCAACTTTCTCTACGTCATGTGCAATATGCCATTGAGGCGGCGCACTCATCTCGTCTGACGGGTCATGTCAGCGTTGGATTTTCACCCAGTATAGCGTCAGTTTTGGGCATACCATTTATGCAGCTCATGTCAGAGCGTTATCCTGATATTAAAATTCATTTAGTTGAAAGTCTCTCGGGAAATTTAACCAATTTAGTCAACTCAAGACAGCTCGACATTGCCATTATTTTTACCCAAGATGTCGATGCCAATTGGGCAGTACAACCGTTATTAAAAGAACAAATGTTTCTTATGGCAAATCGTTCTTTACTGAAAGAGTATGGCTTTGAACACTGCATTGAAAATGGAAAAATTGATTTAGAAAATGTGAATCGTTTGCCTCTGGTATTACCAAGCCAACGACATGGACTACGTAAATTCATAGATCAAAAGGTTGAGGGGCTGGACGTAAATTATGAAGTTGATGGTTTACACTTACTCATGAACTGTGTCAGCAACTTAAATATGGCGACCATTCAACCTGTCAGTGCACATTTTGATTATCTCAAATCAGATATTTGTTTACTCAAAGTAGTCGAACCAGTGCTGGATCGAATTAATTATCTTATTAGTATTGCAGAAGAAGAGCTTTCTCCTGCAAGTCTCGCCACCAAAGTAGCAATTAAAATTTGTGTTAAAGAGTTGATCAACAATGGTTTATGGCCTAGCGCTGAACTATTAGACTTTTAGCCTATTTAATTTTACTAAACACCTATTTAAAAGTTGCCTATCACAGCGCTAGGCAGTTTTGGTCTTAAATTACATCAAATTCGAAAGGGAAGACATCGAATGCATGATGTAATTGTAATTGGCGGTGGGAATGCCGCTTTATGTGCAGCACTGACAGCAAGGGAGGCTGGGGCTTCAGTTTTATTGCTAGAAGCAGCACCAAAGGAATGGCGCGGTGGAAATTCACAACATACCCGTAACCTGCGTTGTATGCATGATGAACCTCAAGATGTATTAGTCGATGCCTACCCCGAAGAAGAATATTGGCAGGACTTACTTAAAGTGACTGCAGGTAAAACCAATGAGCATTTAGCGCGTTTAGTGATTCGCACCACGGCAACTTGCCGTAATTGGATGCGTCAACATGGGGTAAATTTTCAACCACCGTTATCAGGTGCCTTACATGTAGCACGGACCAATGCTTTTTTTATGGGCGGTGGTAAAGCTTTGGTGAATGCCTATTTTAGAAGTGCAAAAGATTTAGGGGTCGAGATTCGCTACAACACAAAAATCAATGAACTGATTATTGAAGATGGGACATTTATTGCTGCAATTGCTGAAGATGGCACGCGTTTTGACGGCGCTTCATGTGTATTAGCTGCAGGTGGATTTGAATCCAATCGCGAATGGTTAAAAGAAGCGTGGGGACAAAATGAAAATGGCGAATGGCCTGCAGATCATTTCATTATACGAGGCACACGTTTTAACCAAGGCAACTTATTAAAGTTCATGATTGATCAGGGTGCAGATATTATTGGCGACCCATCTCAATCACATTGTGTCGCAGTTGATGCCCGCGCACCGCTCTACGATGGTGGCATTTGCACCCGCATTGACTGTGTTTCGCTTGGCATCGTGGTTAATAAAAATGCGCAACGTTTTTATGATGAAGGCGAAGATTTCTGGCCGAAACGTTATGCCATTTGGGGGCGTTTAGTTGCAAAACAGCCAAGTCAGATTGCGTATTCAATTATTGATTCAAAATCGGTTGGGCGTTTTATGCCACCAGTCTTTGAAGGTACTAAGGCAGATACGATCGAAGAGTTGGCAGAAAAATTAAATCTAGATGTTGCGACTTTAGTTCAAACAGTGAAGGACTATAACCAAGCCTGTGTGGCGGGTGAGTTTAATCACACGGTACTGGATAATTGCCATACCGAAAATTTAACGCCCGCAAAAACACATTGGGCTGTTCCTTTAAACCAACCGCCATATTATGCCTACGCTTTACGTCCAGGCATTACTTTCACCTATCTAGGCTTAAAAGTCGAAGATGATGCGGCTGTGCGCTTTGAAAATGTCGCGAGTCCAAATCTATTTGTTGCAGGCGAAATGATGGCAGGCAATGTACTTGGGCAAGGTTATACGGCCGGTGTAGGTATGTCGATCGGAACGACATTTGGGCGGATTGCAGGAAAAAATGCGGCTCAAGCTGCGTTTAAACTGGGAGTTTAAAGAATGAATGCAAATGTTAAAAACTTAATACCAGTTGTGCAGCTCACGGATCATGAACAACAAGTAAAACAGGCTTTACAGATTTGTAATGCATGTCGTTACTGCGAAACATTCTGCGCGGTTTTCCCTGCAATGACCAAAAGACTTGAGTTTACTCAAGCCGATATTCATTACATGGCAAATTTATGTCACAACTGTGGCGCATGTTTACATGCCTGTCAGTATGCGCCTCCGCATGAATTTGGCGTCAATATTCCTCAAGCCATGGCACAAGTCCGCCTAGAAACCTATCAAGAATTTGCAGTTCCTGCATCTTTTGGTGCGATTTATAAAAAGACCGGAATTCCGCTAGTTTCTGCGATGTCGGTATTTTTTGCATTACTGATGCTCTTAGGTGTTTGGCTTAATGGCACCAATATCTTTGGCCAATATCAAGGGAATTTTTATGCAATTTTTCCGCATAACTTTCTTGCCGTGTTATTTGGCTCTGTATTTATCTTAGCTTTTGTGCTTTTGGGCTTGGGAATAGCAAAATTTTGGAAACAAACTTCAAAAATTATTCCAGAAGGCGTTGCTCAACCCGATATCTTACAAGCGTCAAAAAATGTCCTGACCTTAAAATATTTAGATGGTGGACATGGTAAAGGCTGTAATGAAGAAGATGATCGTTATACGCAAATCCGCCGTGTTTTCCATCACTTTACGATGTATGGATTTTTACTTTGCTTTATGGCAACTAGTGTCGCGACGATGTATCACTACTTTTTAGGTTTAGAAGCACCGTATGCCTACACCAGTTTACCGGTGATTTTAGGTACATTGGGCGGTATTGGTCTGATCATTGGACCGATCGGGCTGCTACATCTCAATATTAAACGACATCCGATGCATGGGGATGCAAAACAAAAACCTATGGACCGTGGTTTTATCTTCCTTTTATTGCTGATCAGCATTACAGGTCTGGCGCTATTGGCATTTCGCGATAGTTCCGCAATGGCTCTCTTGCTGATTATTCATCTTGCAACCGTTATGACTTTCTTCTTGACGATCCCTTTTGGTAAGTTTGCGCACGGCTTTTACCGAAGTGCCGCATTACTAAAATTTGCCGTCGAAGAACGTGTCGCAAAACTTCAAACGAATTCAAAAACCAAGTAAGCACCCAAACCACAACCGGACCATGGAGGTCGATGATGGCTATAGGTAAGAAAATTGAATTTTTAAATGGACTACAACGCTATAAGGATATTTTAACAATGAAGAAATTAAAATGGTTAGCCGTCGCTTGCACCAGTATTGCAGTCGTTGGCTGCGGCACAGGCAATGCCTCAAAAGATCCTGGTCATCCAAAACGTGCAGAATGTATTGCACCTGCAAAGCCGGGTGGTGGTTTTGATATGACCTGTAAGCTGATCCAATCCGGCTTTAAAGAAACAGAAGTATTAAAAGACCCCATGCGTGTGACCTATATGCCAGGCGGCGTTGGGGCCGTTGCTTACAATAAAATCGTGAATAATGATCCAGCAAATAACAATGCGGTCATCGCATTTTCAACTGGTTCTTTACTGAATTTGGCTCAAGGTAAATTTGGTAATTTTACTGAGAAGGATGTGAAGTGGCTTTCGGGTGTAGCTGTTGATTACGGTTTAGTGGCAGTGCATAAGGATTCGCCATTAAAAACACTGGATGATCTGATGAAGGCGCTAAAAGAAAATCCAAAAGGGATCAGTTTTGGTGGTGCTGGCAGTGTGGGTGGTCAAGATTGGATGCAAACGGCAATTTTGGCTAAAAAGGCTGGGGTAAATCCTGCCAACATGAGTTTTGTAGCTCTCGAAGGCGGTGGCGAAGTATTAACAGCCTTGTTAGGTCAACATATTCAAGTGGGCGTGGGGAATGTGAGTGAAATTGGCTCGCATCTCGAAGCGGGTAATATCCGTGTTCTAGCAGTGTTTTCTGATAAACGTTTAGCGGGTAAATTTTCTAAGTTATTAACTGCGAAGGAACAAGGCTACGACTTGGAATGGCCTGTGATTCGTGGTTTCTACATGGGACCAAAGGTCAGTGATGAGGCATATGCTTGGTGGAAAAATGCCTTTGATAAAATGATGACCAATCAGAAATTTGATGCCGTTCGAGAAAATCAGGATCTGTTGCCATTTGAATTAACAGGTGAAGAAATTAGTGCTTATGTCTATAAGCAAACGGCTGAAATGCGTCAATTATCAGAAGAATATAAATTATCAAAATAACAAATACGCTGAGTTGAATGCCTTTTCAACTCAGTTTTTTGTTTTCGAGGATAGATGATGAAATCTGAACGGATTCTTACGGCCATCATTGCGGTCTGCGGTTTTTTCTTATTAATTTACGCATGCAATTTTGAAGCGCCGATTTCCTACGACCCTGTAGGACCGAAAGCCTTTCCAATTTTACTGATGGGTTTAATTACAGTGAGTGCCATTTATTTGACTGTGCGCCCAGCCATGATGTTTGAACCTGTTGAACTAGGTTGGACTAAGCATTTAATCGGCAAACTTGTTCTATGTACATTGGCATTGTCACTGTATGCGCTTTGCTTCGAATGGTTGGGATTTATCGCAGCAACGCTACTGATGACCATCGCGGTTGGGAAACTTTTTAACGGGAAAACAGTACCAGTTGTTATTACGGGTTTGGTGCTGAGTATGAGTACCTACTATCTGTTTGACCGTGTTTTGGATGTGCCATTGCCACTAGGCTTCTTGGGTTAGGGATGACAACGACATGGACATATTTAATTTCTTAATGACAGGTTTTGAAGTTGCCTTACAACCACAAAATTTACTCATTGCTTTTATTGGTGCATTTATTGGAACGATTGTCGGACTGTTGCCGGGATTGGGTCCAATCAATGGTGTTGCCATCTTATTACCATTTGCTTACGCCTTAGGATTACCCGTTGATAGTGCTTTAATTTTATTGGCAGCAGTCTATCTCGGTTGTGAATATGGTGGACGAATTTCTGCAATTTTGCTGAATGTACCGGGCGATGCGGGTGCAATTATGACCACTTTAGATGGTTATCCTTTGGCTCAGCAAGGTAAGGCAGGTATTGCTTTATCCCTTTCATCTGTTAGCTCATTTATAGGTAGTACGATTGCCTTTATTGGGATTGTTTTATTTGCTCCGATTTTGGCACGATGGGCGGTTTCCTTTGGACCAGCGGAATACTTTGCCTTGATGGTTTTTGCCATTGTTTGCCTGACGGGTTTAGTCAGCACGCAACCATTTAAAACGTTAATCATGGCGCTGATCGGTCTGGCAATTTCGACCGTGGGTATGGATGCGATTACCGGTGTTTATCGTTTTACATTTGATAGTGTGGGTTTAAGTGACGGCATTGCCTTTACAACTGTGGTGATTGGTTTATTTAGTATCAGTGAAATTTTACTGCTGCTTGAACGGACTACGATGGGCAAAGTGGTTTTAGAACAAGGAAAACGCTCATTATTTAATGTCAAAGAGTTTCTGAGTGCTTTAGCCACCATGATTCGTGGATCCTTGATTGGGTTTTTCTCAGGGATTTTACCGGGTGCGGGTGCCAGTGTGGCGAGTGCCATGGCGTATACCACTGAACGTAAAATGGCGGGGGATAGTAGTCAATTTGGTAAAGGTGATCTACGTGGTTTGGCCGCGCCAGAAAGTGCTAATAACGCGGCAGCATGTGGTTCTTTTGTCCCAATGTTGACTTTAGGTGTACCGGGTTCTGGAACAACTGCGGTCATGATGGGGGCTTTGACCATGTATAACATTACTCCAGGTCCGCAGTTATTTACGGAGCAACCAGTTTTGGTTTGGGCATTGATTGCATCCTTAATGGTGGGAAATATTATCTTATTGGTATTGAACTTACCTTTAGTTGGCTTCTTTGCGCGTTTACTTTCGATTCCAAGCTATATTTTGATTCCTATTATTGCAACCGTCAGCTTTGTTGGGGTATTTGCAATTCATAGCACTGTTTTCGATCTTGTGCTTTGTATGGGGCTCGGTATTGTTGGATATATCCTTCGAAAATTTGATTTTCCATTGGCACCTCTGATTCTTGGTTTTGTACTGGGTGAATTGATGGAGTCAAATCTACGACGTGCACTCTCCATTTCTCAAGGTGAGCTCAGTATTCTGTGGAGCAGTAACATCAGTATGGGACTATGGGTCATGTCAGCACTGTTGTTGATCTTGCCAATTGTCCGTAAATATCTATTCATTAAGAAGCAAAAAGCTTAAATGGAAAGCAATGGTCAGCGAGTCTGACCATTGCTGTTAGATCATATGGAAATAATAAAATTAAATGCCAAAGGATTGGTATGCGCACTGATCGGTGCGCTCATCGCAAATTTACTTCATCTCCCTTTACCGTGGTTGCTCGGGCCATTACTCGCGGCTTTATTGTTTGGTTGTATAGGCCAACCACTCACATGTTCACCGCATTGGCGTAAAGTGGGACAAGTCATTATTGGTATGGTTTTGGGACTATATTTTACCCCAGCGCTAGTCCATGCTATTTCTGCCTATTGGATATTTATCGTACTCGGCATCTTATGGTCATTGATTTTGGGAACACTTATCGCAGGATTACAATATCGTATCAATGGTTTAGATTGGGCAACGGCGTGGTTTTCTTCTGCAATCGGCAGTGCCAGTGAAATGGTGAATATCGCAGAAAATCACCATGCGCAAGTAGATAAAGTCGTTGCTGCACATAGTTTAAGAATTGTGGCACTTGTGGTGCTTGTACCAATCGTTTTAGCAGCATTATTTGATATTCATTGGGTGAGTCTAGACCCACACATCATTGATCACTTTGGAATTGTCCAAATTCTTCTTTTATTTGCTTTGGCCTGTTTGATAGCGAAAATATTTCAAAAATTCAACGTATTAAATGCATGGGTTCTCGGACCATTAGTTATAGTGGGATTACTTTCATTTTTCGGAGTATTGGAACTAAAATTTCCGACGTGGTTTACGGCGTTTGGACAAATATGTATAGGCTGGTCATTAGGGACAAAGTTTCCTTTTGGCTTTTTAAAAAGCCATAAAAAATTCATCGCCATCACGACCATTTTGAATTTGTTGGCATTAGGATTATCCATCCTGTTTGCATTGTTCTTGATGTATATCAGTCATGCTAATGGGAAGATTTTAGTTTTAGGCTTATCTCCCGGCGGCATTGCAGAAATGTCTTTAATGGCAAAAGCCCTTGGATTAGCTGTGCCTATCGTGGTTGCGTTTCAACTATCACGGCTGATTTTTGTGATATTGACCACCAATTATTTCTATCAATTGAGCAAAAAAATATTTTTTAAAACAACAGATAAGCCTTAATCGTCCACTCAATTCGATCTTTGATTCAGATGAATTAAATAGAACACTTTCTATAGATTGCATTTGAAATAAAGTGGAGTAGAAGTTAGAAAAAAATGAGATTAATGAAAGATAGTTGAGAAAAGGGTCTTAAATGATGGTTTTGAAAGTGAAGATGAGCAAGAGGGATCAATTTGATTCAGGACTGCTCTCGTCAGTCCCTTATTATTTTAATGCCGTTTTAGATCAGTAAATTTTAAATTTCATTATTATGCAAAATTCGAAGATTTAAAGATTTAACGTCAAAATTAAATTTCGCGCCAAACATCATTCTTATCTTTGAATGAAATCATAAAGTTAAATTTATCATCATTACTTACCAAAAGACCTTCTGGCGTTTGCATAATCACTTTCAGAACGGTACCAGTTTCAAAAACCAAAGGACTGCAATTTTCTTTATTTAATGTAATTGGTTTGAGTAATTCAACAATTGCACTTTCCATTTTACTTCCCCAAGCATAGGTTGTTAATTGAACTTAGCATATTATTGGTGAAGAAACAGGTTTTGTAAATGACGTGAGCTCCATCGCAGAAAATATTTTAGAGATTTCCATAACTTAAGTTTAAATAATGGTTAAATAAATTATGGTTTTTTAATCTGTTGATATCAAAAAAAATTTTAAAATATGACAAACTTTTTAACAGTAATTATATGTCCTAAGATGTGTTTTTTGTTCCACAAACAATGACCAGATCATCAAAAGGGCATGATCAATAATGAATTTAAGGTGAACTTCAGTTTTCATCCTTAAGCTAACCGAAAGATGTGTCGTCTTGTATTTGATTGTTAAATTTCAGATTAAACAGCGTTAAATATTCAATCTGAACAAGAAAATTAATGAAATAAAACTTATTATCAGCAACTCAATCTAAAAACAAAGATTCAGGGAAATGTAGGACCAATGTTTAAATCTTTTTTTCCAAATCCAAAATGGTTTTTTGGATCATTCCTTATATGGTTCGTGATCAATATTGTCTTGTGGTATAGCGGTGGCAATAGTTGGGGTACGATGTTTGGTTTAGCTGCAAATTATCATCAAGCAGAGCTGCCTATTGGTATTAGCCGATTTTGGAGCCCCAAATTTTTATGGTTCTATGCTTGGTTTTTTGTAGCAACGGCACTCTTTGCAGCCTTTTGGAAGATTAAATCAGATAATCCTTGGCAACGATGGTCTGTGTGGGGAACCGCATTTATCCTGTTTAATGTTTGGTTTAGCGTGGAATGTAATGTCGTAATCAATGCTTGGTATAACCCATTCTATGATCTGATCCAGAAGATGCTTTCAGGTGGTGGGGGCGAAGTGGCGACGCTATATTCAGAGACGCTGACTTTTCTCTATGTGGCCATGGTGTATGTCACACTGGCGGTATTGAACCTGTTTTTCGTCAGTCATTATGTTTTTCGTTGGCGTACCGCGATGAATGACTTTTATACAGCGCATTGGAAAAAACTGAGAACCATTGAAGGTGCCTCACAGCGTATTCAAGAAGACACGATGCGTTTTGCGAGAACCACAGAAGGACTTGGGGTTAGCTTGGTTGAATCGGTGATGACCTTAATTGCATTTCTCCCTGTGCTGTTAACTTTGTCAACACATGTAAAGAAATTACCTGTCGTGGGGGAAATCACCTATGCATTAGTTTGGGCGGCAGTCCTTTGGGCAGTATTAGGGACGGTTATTTTAATGCTTGTGGGTTATAAACTACCGGGTTTGGAGTTTAATAATCAAAAAGTCGAAGCAGCATATCGTAAAGAATTAGTTTATGGTGAAGATTATGCAGATCGAGCAGACCCTCTCACATTAAAAGAATTATTTGGTAAAGTCCGATTTAATTATTTTAGACTGTATTTTCACTATGCTTATTTCAACCTAGTTCGTATTTGGTATATGCAGCTTGATAATATTTATGGGTACTTTGTATTGTTTCCAAGTATTGCAGCGGGAACAATCACGCTCGGTATATTAATGCAAATTTTAAATGTCTTTGGACGTGTACGTGATTCTTTCCAATACCTGATTTCCTCGTGGACAACCATTATTGAACTGATTTCTATTTACAAACGTTTAAAATCATTTGAAAAAACAATTAATAATTAATTTTTAATCTTAAAAATGACCTGTAGTTAATTACAGGTTTTTTTTATGGTTTTAATTAATGAGAATTACAAATAAATAAAATCAATAAATTAAAGAGGTTAGATCTTATTTCATGATTTTTTAAAAAAAATGTAAATAAAAATACTTATTATGTAATTTTGGTAATTTTACGTATGTATATTGTATTCATATCGATGATTAATTTATAAAAATTACATTTTTGTTGAATTTTATCACATTTTATTTGCTTTTTTTTACATTTGAAATGCAAACAAAATCACATATTTTTGGTGTTTGTGTGTATTTTTTTGCAAATTCATTCTTTCTGTTTGGCGTGAAACATCTTAACAATGCGATAAAGAAAAAAACTTTAATATTTTTTTTAACTTTGCTGAACTGTTATATGTCCATTCACATGCCTTTTGATTAATAAGATAAAGCTTGTGGTTAAAAAAAAATTTAAATCATAAATATATAAATAAACCAGAGGGTAATTGTCATGTTACACGTCCAAGTTGTATCAAAAGAACATCATTCTGTTTTAGAAAACATACAAACGAGTAATATTTTATTAAAGGAGGCTTCTGTTGTTGTTATACATACTTCAAAAGAAAATGTTTTAAGTATGGAGAGAAGTGGAAATACTTTAATTATAAAAATGAAAGACGGACAGCAACTAATAATTGAGAATTACTTTACAGATAATCCAAATGAAAACAATGTTGTACTAGAAGAAGATGATAAATTATATCTATTAGAAACAAATCCAAATGAAGCTGGATTATTTGAAATTAACTATAATCCGATCGATGAAATTAATCCTTTACTCTATTCAGATTCAACAGTTGGTTTATGGACGTGGTTATTTCCTTTAGTTACTGCTGGAGGCATTTTAGCTTGGGCAAATAATGATTCAGATAGTTCATCGGGTTCGGGTAACTCAAATCAAGCACTCGATGCGGCAGAAAAAGCGGTAAAAGCAGCAGAAGATGCAAATAAAGCCGCAAAGGATGCTTTGACCGATGCACAAGCGGATGGATTAATTACCCCTGAAGAAAAGACCAAGCTTGAGCAAGCACTTGCCGATGCCAAAGCTGCTGAGGATGCTGCTCAGAAAGCTGTTGACGCATTAAAAGACAGTACTGAAAAAGACAACTTACAAGATCGTCTCGATAACTTAACGGATATCGTGATTCCACCTGTGACCGATGCAGATGGTAATGGCATTGATGATGCGGTGGATGCGCAAATTGCCGATGCAGAAGCAGCAGTGAAAGCAGCGGAAGATGCGTACCAAGCAGCAGAAGATGCACTTTCAGAGGCTGAATCAAATGGCTTAATCACCCCAACCGAAAAAGCTGAACTTGAAGAAGCCCTCAAAGCGGCACAACACGCCAAAGACGCAGCGCAAGATGCGGTCGATGCCTTACCATCGGCACCTGCAGCAGTGCAAGATGCCAAAGATGGCTTCCAAGATCGAATTGATGCGTTGACGGATATCACTATTCCAGCAGTCAACGATGCCAATGAAAACGGAGTTGATGACAGCACAGAAAATCCAGTTGATTTAGCCACAGATCTTGTTGAAGCAGCAGAAGATGCGTATCAAGCAGCAGAAGATGCACTCACTGATGCGAATACAGATGGCTTAATCACAACTGAAGAAAAAGCTGCTTTAGAAGATGCCTTAAAAAATGCGCAAGATGCTAAAGATGTAGCACAAAATGCAGTGGATGCCTTGCCAGACAGTACGGACAAAGATGCACTGCAAGATCGAATTGATGCCTTAACGGATATCGAGATTCCAGCGGTCACTGATACCGATGGCAATGGTATTGATGATGCAGTTGATGCACAAATTGCCGATGCCGAAGCGGCAGTAAAAGCCGCAGAAGATGCGTATCAAGCAGCAGAAGATGCATTAGAAGAAGCCAATGCAAACGGCTTAATCACCCCAACCGAAAAAGCTGAACTTGAAGAAGCTCTCAAAGCGGCACAAGACGCCAAAGACGCAGCGCAAGATGCGGTCGATGCTTTACCGTCGGCACCTGTAGCCGTGCAAGATGCCAAAGATGGTTTCCAAGACCGTATTGATGCGTTGACGGATATCACCATTCCAGCGGTGACAGATACCGATGGCAACGGTATTGATGATGCAGTGGATGCACAAATTGCCGATGCCGAAACGGCAGTAAAAGCCGCAGAAGATGCGTACCAAGCCGCAGAAGATGCATTAGAAGAAGCCAATGCAAATGGCTTAATCACCCCAACCGAAAAAGCTGAACTTGAAGAAGCCCTCAAAGCGGCACAAGACGCCAAAGACGCAGCACAAGATGCGGTCGATGCTTTACCGTCGGCACCTGCAGCCGTACAAGATGCCAAAGATGGCTTCCAAGACCGTATTGATGCGTTGACGGATATTACTATTCCAGCAGTCAACGATGCCAATGAAAACGGAGTTGATGACAGCACAGAAAATCTAGTTGATTTAGCCACAGATCTTGTTGAAGCAGCAGAAGATGCGTATCAAGCAGCAGAAGATGCACTCACTGATGCGAATACAGATGGCTTAATCACACCTGAAGAAAAAGCTGCTTTAGAAGATGCCTTGAAAGATGCGCAAGATGCCAAAGAACTTGCACAAAATGCGGTAGATGCCTTACCAGCAGGAACAGATAAAGACGACTTACAAGATCGTCTCGATAACTTAACGGATATCGTGATTCCAGCGGTGACGGACAGCAACAACAACGGTGTTGACGATGCAACAGAAATTGCAGCGGTAGAAGACTTGGTAGCAGCGGCAGAGCAAGCGTATCAGGATGCGGCGGATGC
>NZ_VPEW01000042.1:0-1698 GCF_013416965.1 Acinetobacter sp. YH1901134
CGATTTCTCATAATATCCTTCAAAGGTTGTGAAGAAGGAACAATTATATTGTAAGCTTGAAAATAATGCCGAAGCTTCCTGGAGGCCATCAAAACAGCATACAGTACCTTCTCCAATTCTGTATAATTTTTCTTTGATAAACTAAGAACTTCAGATACAAAATATATTGGGGCCTGCTTTTTGACTTGACCTTCAAGCTTCTCCTGGACAAGTGCTGCACTTACCGCTGAGTGCGAAGCTGCCACATATAATAACAAAGGAGCCCCTGGCGTAGGTGGAGTTAATGTTGTTAGATCTATCAAATACTGCTTCAGCTCTTCAAAGGCCTTCTGCTGGATTGGTCCCCATTGAAAGACTTCGGCTGACTTCAGCACTTCGAAGAATGGTAAGTTTCTCTCTGCTGATCTGGATATGAATCTATTGAGAGATGCCAGCCTTCCTGTCAATCTTTGAGCCCCCTTCTTTGTAGTTGGTGGCTCCATCCGAAGTATAGCTTCAATTTTACTTGGATTAGCTTCAATTCCCTTTGTTGAAACCAAGCATCCAAGAAATTTCCCCTTCTTCACTCCGAAGACACATTTTTCTGGATTCAACTTTAAACCAGCTTGTCTGAAACTGGCGAAGGTCTCCTGCAGATCAGCAATGTGATTTTCCTGCTTCGTGCTTTTTACAATGATGTCATCAACATAAGTTAGCACATTTCTGCCTATCTGAGACTGGAGAACCTTCGCAGTCATTCTGCTGAAACTTCCTCCAGCATTCTTGAGCCCCTCAGGCATCCGAAGGTAACAATATGTTCCACTAGGGGTTATGAAGCTGGTTTTTGGCTCATCCTCCTTCTTCATCCAAATTTGATGATAGCCTGAATAACAATCCAGCAGACTCATGAGCTCTGAAGAAGCTGCTGCATCAACTAAAGAGTCTATCCTTGGCAATGGAAACTCGTCCTTCGGACAGGCCTTGTTGAGATCAGTAAAATCAATACACATTCTCCATTTACCATTGGCCTTCTTCACCATAACAGTGTTAGCTAGCCATTCTGGATATTTTACTTCTCTGATAACTCCTGCACTGAGGAGTCTTTTTACTTCGTTGCGAGCACCTTCGGCCTTGTCATCAGACATCTTCCGAAGCCTCTGCTTTCTGGGTCTGAAGGATGGATCAACATTGAGCGAGTGTTCAATAACATCCCTGTTGACGCCACAGAGATCGTTAGCTGACCATGCAAAGACATCTTTGTTGTTGAACAGAAACCTTATCAAGGTTTTCTCCTGTTCTTCGGACAATTGAGATCCCAATAGCACCTTCTGCTCTGCTATGTCCTCACATAAGAGCATGGGCTTCGGCTGATCAGCCGAAGCAGCTTTCTCCCTTCTGAACTTGTATTGCTCACAAGCTTCAGCTCCATCTATATTATGGATTGCTTTTGAGTCTGTCCAGTTTCCTTCGGCCCTTCTGGCAGCTTCCTGACTTCCATGAATAGCAATGGGTCCTTGATCCGAAGGTATCTTCATGCAAAGATAAGCTGGATGAAGAATTGCTTCGAAAGCATTGAGGGTGCCACGACCAATGATTGCATTGTAAGGGTATTCCATGTCAACAATATCAAACACAACTTGTTCAGTTCTTGTGTTGTTGATAAATCTGAAGGTCACTGGCATGGTGATTTTGCCCAGTGTTACAATCTGTCTTCCTCCG
>NZ_VPEW01000043.1:0-1456 GCF_013416965.1 Acinetobacter sp. YH1901134
TGATCCAGTCATGAAAGAAGCACTGGACATAATGAGCATTGCTAACTCCATTATGGAACGAAGTCGTCGACAAGCTGCTGAATGAAGCCGCAGAGAAAATACTTAAGGAAGATTAAACTTTATTGTAATGATATTATGTAATATTTGGTGTTTTGAACAATTGATGAGACATGTAAATTGTTGTAATATATTTCTTTGTTATGCATGAAACTTTCGTACATACCGTTTTTGAGCCGCTGGCAAAAAAACACATTCCCTTCTTTTCATGCTTCATGAAGAAAATCTTTTCTATATCACAAGAATTTGCATACTTCTCTGATGAAGAATATCCAAGCTTCGTGAAATATTCTCCGAAGCTATAAAAAAGTTTTGCGTTGCTTCTCTAATGAAGCTACACTTCTTGTCGATTTATCTTGTGCCTTAGCACGATTTTCTCTTTTTCAAAACATTCTCCGAAGATCAATACTGTATCCCCTTCTTGTTCCACATGCAATATGCTGTATGATGCTTATGTTATGCAAAATGATGTGATGATGTTATGTTATGTGGATGACATTTGTTCCGAAAGATACACACATATCCCCACACAATATTTTTGTATCAGCGTTGACTTTTCGCTGTAAGCTCTGCATTCCCTTAGGAACGACTTTGGAGCTTCTTCGCCTTTACTTTTGGCACTCGATGGTGCGTTCTCAGCTTTTACATTTACATTCTTTGGGGGATTTTGCTCTTATAGGACTAAAAAAGGAAATTACATATGATGGCCCCATTAAAAACCTTTCTCCCCCTTTGGAAAGGAAAAGGGTGCCATAGGAAAAATAAAAAGATTACATCAGCTAAACATAATATCGCCGAAGCTCATCCGCATTCCAAGATCTAGGAATGTCGTTGTCGTCCATATCCTTCAATCTGTAAGAACCGGGTCTTGACGAAGATACTACTAAGAAAGGTCCTTCCCATTTCAACTGTAACTTGCCCACTGTTTCTGGGTTGGCCACTCTCCGAAGCACCAAGTGTCCTGGCTCAATATTCTTTAGCCGAACCTTTCTATCACGCCATTTTATTGTTTCGGCTTGATATTTATTGATATTCTCCACGGCTTGAAGTCTGATCCCTTCTATAGCATCTTTTTCTATAGAATAAGCAGCTTCGGAATCTGATTCTGCCGAAGCTACTATTCTTATTGATCCGGCTTTAGCTTCTTCTGGAGTTATTGCTTCGTCACCAAATAAGAGCTTGAAGGGTGTAAATCCTGTTGACCTTGACGCAGTTGTGTTGTGGCTCCACACCACTTTAATCAACTCATCTGGCCACTTTCCTCTGGGCTGATTGAAGATTAGCTTCATTATTCCTGTCATTATAATGCCATTTGCTCTTTCTACCAGCCCATTTGATTCTGGATGCCTGACTGATGCAATATGAATCTTCGTACCAATTCGGTCACAAAAATCTTTGA
>NZ_VPEW01000044.1:0-1414 GCF_013416965.1 Acinetobacter sp. YH1901134
AATTTTCAGCGTTGCTGGCTCCCCGTCAGCCGGATTGGGTTGCATCGCAGGGGTGTCGAAAGAGTCAACTGCGGTCCAAAGCTGTTGGACTTGGGTGAAAAGGGCGTTTATTCTTCCTATACGTTGTCGGCAGCGGGCCAAAAAGGAATACGTCCATGCCCATCGAGGTGAAACCGGCTGTGAGCGCGGGTTCAAGCATATAGCCCGACAGGCGCGTATCCTTGCCGATCACGACACGATGGCGGTGGTCACCGCGACGAAAGACACGGCCAGCCGCCATGCCGACGCGCAAGGCGGTTTCCGCCGTCATCGCGCCTTCGTTGGCTTTGCCACGAATACCGTCTGTGCCGAAATATTTGCGCACCATAAGGTCGATTATCCTGTCGTCGGGTCGCCCTCAAAGGGGACATGCCTGCTGAACCGCGAATATAGAGAAATATCCCGAATGTGCAGTTAACGAATTCTTGCGGTTTCTTTCAGCGCCGCCAATACCGCCAGCCCGTCGCGCAAGGGGCGCGGCTCGTGTGTGCGGATGAAGTCAGCTCCACCTGCGGCGGCGGCAAGCTCTGCAGCGAGTGTCGCGGCCCCGACATCCCCCGGACCACGGCCTGTGAGCGCGCGCAGAAAGGATTTGCGCGAAACAGACAGAAGCACCGGCAAATCGAAGCGCAGCCGCAATTCATCGAACCGCGCCAGCACCGAGAGCGAGGTTTCGGGAGCAGCCCCCAGAAAAAACCCCATGCCGGGATCAAGGACAAGGCGGTTGCGTTTGATACCGGCACCCGTCAGCGCCGCGATGCGCGCGTCAAAGAACGCCGCAATGTGATCCATGATGTCGCCAGCGGGTGCCTCGCGCCGATCTGCCTGCCCGTCTTGCACCGAATGCATAACGACGAGTTTGGCAGATGATTTCGCCAATTGCGGATAGAACGCAGCGTCTGGAAAACCGCGAATATCATTGAGATAGGCCACACCACGCGACAAGGCATAGGCTTGCGTCGCGGGTTGATAACTGTCGAGCGAGACGGGAATGCCATCTGCCTTGAGCGCGTCCAGCACCGGCGCGATACGCGCGATTTCTGTGTCGGACGAAACAGGCGCGGCGTCGGGATTGCTGGATGCCGGACCGAGGTCGATCACATCTGCCCCCTCGGCCATCAGCTTACGCGCCTGCGCAATGGCTGCGTCTGGCGCCAGATACCGGCCTCCATCGGAGAAACTGTCCGAGGTTATGTTGACGATGCCGAAAATGATGAGCGATTTATTCATGGGGGCTTCTATAATAATCTCTGTACACGACAAAAATAGATAACTCATTGAAATAATGTCACAATAATTGTTTTCTAACGACGAATACTATGACACATCTCAATGAGTTATATCTTATCTTAAACAAATCTCTAAAATGGAACAA
>NZ_VPEW01000045.1:0-1310 GCF_013416965.1 Acinetobacter sp. YH1901134
GAGAAATGGGAAATGCCACAAGAAACCATTAAAGAGGCCGACGAAGGTGGACTTGTCAGGTTTAAGTACACTTTTAAGTTTGGAGATAAATTTATTGAGCCAGATGATGAGTGGTTGAAAAGCATTGACAATTTAAGTGATGAGCTGCTTGGGACCTACTCGAAGGCTGAAGATAATGCAATGTCAGCAGCCTTCGGAGGCCGAAAAAAGAAGAGGCTGAATCGGGTATTTGATGCAATCGGGTTTGTCTACCCTGACTATTGCTATCCCATTCGAAGGCAGAAGAGAAAAAACACAACCTCTGCAAAAGAAGAAGCTGCAACTGCTCCTAGCGAGCCAGAACCGAAAAGAAAGAAGATAAAGGTCCTCACACATCGGCCGCGCTATATTGAACCAGCTTCGGTGCCTGAGTTCACCGGAGAAACTTCTTCGGCCACCGAAGCTGAAGAGCCAACCTTGCTGCCAGAAGTCGCAGAAATGGCCGAAGCGTCAACAAAAACTAAATTGGAAGAACCAAAGATTTTGTTATCAGAAACCAAAGAGATGGCCGAAGCGCCATCCACAGAGAAACTGGAAGAAGTGAAAAAACCATCTGAAGAAAAAGCATCAGAAGTTGTGAGTCCTGCAGCAAATGTTGAGACAGTAAAAAATCAAAAAGTGCCAGCAGTGACTCCGAAAAGAAAGAGAATGGCTAATGTGCTAGATGTACTGGAAACAATTAAATCTTCAAGCACACCTCCGAAGAAGACTACTGCCATTCCCGAAGCGAAAACTGAAATTTCTGATACTAAAGCTCCAAAGCAACAAACTGAGGCTGAAGCTGGGCCTTCAGAGCCCACCGAGACAGAGCCTGCCGTAGTTGAAGAAAAGGTGGCAGAGCAAATTGCGTCTGAAAAGGTTGAAGATCCTGCTACGAAGCTTCAAAAGAAAGCACTAATTACATCATTCGTCATGCTTCGGGAAAGGGACTTTCTCAAGAAGAAAAGCTAGAAGCACGACACTATGCCCAAAAATTGAAATATCCAAAGGGGGCGTTGATATTCAACGGCAGCGGAGAAGAAGACTTTTTGTATTGTCTCCCTGACAGCAAGGAGATTTCTGTCTGCCGGGAGATGAGCAAGAGCTTCGGATTCCCAACATTAGAAGACGGGCTCTCGGTGCTGTCGAAAAACGAGCTGGCCGACAGCTTGGCGTACAATAGCTTAAAGGTGCAAAAAATGAGGTCTTTGTATTTTTTTTCTTGAAACCAAAATTTTTTGTTTGCTTAAATTTATTGACGCACACAAGTTTTTCTTTGCAGGGCCTTATAC
>NZ_VPEW01000007.1:0-107893 GCF_013416965.1 Acinetobacter sp. YH1901134
TCCCGAACTCAGAAGTGAAACCTCTTAGCGCTGATGGTAGTGTGGGGTTACCCATGTGAGAGTAAGTCATCGCCAGCTCATTATTCGAAAACACCCCCTGATATCTCAGGGGGTGTTTTTTTATGTGTGAAAAAAATGGAAAGAAATGGAGAAGGGAGAAGAAAATAAAGAATTCTTCATTCATTTTTATGTGATTTTTAAATTAAAGGTTGAAAGGCGTATACTATCCGTGTCATTGATGGAAAGCTCATGTCTGATTTAGCCTCAAATTCTCCTTATATTGAATATGGCACACGGCCATTTCTTGCCATTTTATTTTCTTTATTTTTAGCTGGCTTCGCAATTTTTTCATCGTTGTATTGTGTACAACCGATGATGCCCATCCTTGCGGATTATTTTCATGTCAGTCCGACACATAGCAGTTTTCCTTTATCTTTTTCTACCATTGCCTTAGCAATAGGGCTGCTTTTCACCGGTTTGATTTCAGATCGATTCGGCCGCAAGCCTGTGATGGTCACTGCTTTATTTTTGGCGGCGTCACTTTCAATTATCAGTTCCATATTTCCGCTTTGGGAAATATTTTTATTGAATCGCGTGCTGATCGGATTAAGTGTGAGTGGCGTTGCTGCAGTTGCAATGACTTATATAGGTGAAGAAATTGCGCAAAAAGATATAGGCTTTGCAATGGGCCTGTATATTTCAGGTACCGCTATTGGCGGAATGGGTGGTCGTCTCATTGCAGGGGTATTGATTGACTATATTAGTTGGCAAAATGCCATGATGATTATCGGTATCATTAATCTCTGTATAGCCACAGCGTTCTTTTTATTACTTCCGGCATCTCAACATTTTCAAGCTTATCCCATTCGTTTCAACCGATTTTATGAATCTTTCGTTAAAAATTTAGCAGATCCAAAGCTGAGAATTTTATTCCTTCAAGGCTTTATCCTCATGGGATGTTTTGTCTCTATATTTAACTATATGAGCTACCACCTATTAGAAGAACCTTATCAACTTTCTCAAACATGGATTGGACTAATCTCCATAGCATATTTGGCAGGAATATATAGTTCACCTCGGGCTGCAAGTTGGGGGAAACGCTTTGGCCGGGCAAAAGTTTTACCTTCGATGCTGATCATGATGCTGTTGGGGTTGTTGATCATGCTCATTCCGGCATTTTGGTCAGTCATTTTGGGGCTGATTATATTCACTTTTGCTTTTTTTGCAGCGCATTCCACGGCAAGTAGTTGGGTTTCGGTTCAATCCATGCAGTACCGTGCCGTAGGTTCATCTCTATATTTATTTTGCTACTACTTAGGTTCTAGTATTTTGGGTAGTAGTAGTGGTTTGGTTTGGGAAATGTCTGGTTGGATAGGGTTGACGAGCTTTATTGCTGTTATCTTGATGATCGGTTTCTTATTAGCAATAAAATTGAATAAATTAAAATAGAAATATGTGAATAAGCTATTATTTAATATTCGTTTTACATCTATTTTTTAATATAAATAACACTGTAAAAATGGCGGAATTTACTATTTTTATGATTATGCAACTTTGGTCTAATATTTCTTTTAAAAGGTGCCTTATAATAATGAAATACATCACAATATAATAAATAAAATATTTTGGTTATCATTTTTTAAAATCTAATATATTTTCAAGTTGTTGATATTTATGATTTATGCGTATTTTTTGCATTTATTTTTAGTTGGAATTATAAATAGATCATCATTAGTTTTAAACTGAAGGTGATTATGAAAAATATAACTATTTTAATGATGGCTTTGGTTTTTATCTTAATTTCAGCTTGTGCAAATACCACGAATTTAGGGACAGCAGGTGCAGAGCGAAAACAGTTTTTTATCGTTCCTCAAAAGTTATTAACTAAACAGGCGGATAGATCGTATCAACAATTTATTCATCAAGCGAAAGACAAACAACTTTTGATCATTGATCCGAAATTGGATCAGGTTTTAAATAAACTCAAAAAAAATGCGGAGTTTTACCGTCAAGGTTCGAGTCAATGGGATTGGCAAGTCAGTGGGAAATTTAAATAAAGATTTAAATGCACATGGTTTTCCAAGTGGGAAAATTGTCATTAACACGGGTTTGTATTGGAGTTTAAAGCTGACTGAAGATGAATTGGCATTTGTGATGGCGCATGAAATGGCACATGCATTACGTGATCATCATCGTGAGAAGATTTCCTTGCTGTTTGCTAGTCAGGTGGCGATGATTTCTTCAACTGCGGGTATCGGCGCGCTTGCTACTGCGGCCAGTAGTGTGACTGGGCAAGCTGTTTTTCTACCTAAAGTTTCAAAATTTGAACTAGAAGCTGATGTCCTTGCACTTGATCTGATGTCGAAAACAGGCTTTGATCCAAATGCAGCATTAAGTTTTTGGCATAAATATCAGCAGGAAACGACACGCCGTCAAATGCTTGATGTAAAACCATTAATGACTCAAGACAGTATAGATAAGCGTAAGATTTATATTGAAAAATATTTACCTGAAATGCATATTCAATTTCAACAGGCGCAGGCTGTAATGTTGAATAAAAATGCGATAACTCATGACACATTCTAGATTGATTTAAATTGTACAAAGATCCAAATGATTTTTAAATCTAGTTTTATAGTCGTGCTACAGCACTATTACATCTGATGTCTATATAAAACAATTCAATGATTCTCTAGCTATTGTATAAATTATAATCAAGCATGATGAATGGAATTCATGGTAAAATGATCGGCTTTCATCTTCTTTGATCTTTTTTCAGATCATTCCATCTGCCAGCCGAGAATTGCTAGCCATGTCTACTGCTTATACTATGCAGACTGCGCCAAAAGCGTTGTTTGATTACGACAAATATTGGGCGTCTTGTTTTGACCCTGCGCCATTTTTGCCGATGTCACGCGAAGAAATGGATCAACTCGGTTGGGACAGTTGTGACTTTATTTTGGTCTGTGGTGATGCCTATATTGACCATCCATCATTCTGCTCAGGCATTATTGGTCGTACTTTAGAAGCGCAAGGCTTCCGTGTGGGTATTATTGCACAGCCAGACTGGACCAATGTAGAAGCCTTCCGTGTATTGGGTAAACCAAATATTGCTTGGGGCGTGACTGCCGGCAACATGGATTCGATGATCAACCGTTATACGGCAGACCGTAAAATCCGTTCGGATGATGCATATTCTCCGGATAATCAACCGAATAAACGTCCAGACCGTGCAGCAACGGTATATTGCCAACGTGTGCGTGAAGCTTATCCAGATGTGCCTGTATTATTGGGCGGTATTGAAGCCTCGCTGCGCCGTATTGCACATTATGATTATTGGTCAGACAAAGTCCGCCGTTCAGTATTGATGGACTCGAAAGCCGATCTATTGATGTATGGTAATGGTGAACGTTCAATCACGGAAATCATGCATCGTTTGGCTCGCGGTGAAAAAATCCAAGAGATTACGGATGTCCGCGGTACTGCATTTATTGTGAATAAAAATAACCGGGCTTCAAAAGCGAAGTTTGTTGAAATCGCATCAAATGATGTCGATGCGATTGGCCGTGTCGATCCGATCATTAACCCGTACGTGATGACTGAAGACCTTGAAGGCTGTGAAATCGAGAAAGGCAAAGACAGCGTTACGCAATATCAGGGCTTCCAAAAAGAGGCGGTAGCAAATCCGATTGTTCGTGAAGGCGATAATTTAGACGCCGACACGCAAATCGTGCAGCTGCAACCTGCATCAAAAGCCATTAAGCATAAATTGCCGCCGCGTGAATTGGCGGTGATTCGTTTGCCTGCCTATGAAGATGTGGCGAATGATCCTGTGCTGTATGCACATGCCAACCGTATTTTGCATTTGGAAACCAATCCGGGCAATGCGCGCGCGATGGTGCAAAAGCATGGTGAACGTGATGTCTGGTTAAATCCACCACCGATTCCATTGACGACGGAAGAGATGGACTACGTGTTTGATTTACCCTATGCACGTCTGCCACATCCTGCGTATGGTGAAGCGCGTTTTCCTGCCTTTGACATGATTAAGTTCTCTGTGAACATTATGCGCGGCTGTTTTGGCGGCTGTACCTTCTGCTCAATTACAGAGCATGAAGGGCGTATCATCCAAAACCGTTCTGAAGAATCGATTTTGCGTGAAGTTGAAAAAATTCGTGATACAGCACCGGGCTTTACCGGGATTATTTCTGACTTAGGCGGACCAACGGCCAATATGTACCGTTTGGCATGTAAAGATCCTGAGATTGAAAAGAACTGTCGTAAGCCGTCGTGTGTATTCCCGGGTGTATGTCAAAACTTACATACCGATCATGCGCCTTTAACCCAGTTATACCGTAAAGCGCGTTCATTGCCGGGGATTAAAAAGATTCTGATCGGTTCTGGTTTACGCTATGACCTTGCAGTGTTAAACCCAGAATATGTCAAAGAATTGGTGACACATCATGTCGGCGGTTACCTGAAGATTGCGCCAGAACATACTGAAAAAGGCCCATTGTCGAAGATGATGAAGCCGGGGATCGGGACCTATGACCGTTTCAAACAAATGTTTGATCGTTTCAGTAAGGAAGCAGGGAAAGAGCAGTATCTCATTCCTTACTTTATTGCAGCGCATCCGGGTACGACGGACTATGACATGATGAACTTGGCGATTTGGCTGAAGAAGAATGGTTTCCGTGCCGATCAGGTGCAAACCTTCTATCCATCACCAATGGCGACTGCAACCACCATGTATTACACCGGTAAAAACCCGCTGGCTAAAGTGGCGCGTTATACCGAAAATGTCGATATCGTGAAAGGTGAAAAACGCCGCCGTTTACATAAAGCCTTCTTGCGTTACCATGATCCAAACAACTGGCCATTGCTGCGTGAAGCGCTCAAAGAAATGGGCCGTCAGGATCTGATTGGTAACTCAAAACAGCATTTGATTCCGACGTATCAACCGGCTGGCAGTGCTGATGGTCAATACCAATCTGCACGTAAAAAGAATTCAAGCATTGCGGGTGATTCACAAAAACGTACAGGCGAACAAGGTAATCGGACGAAGGCTGCTCAATCGCGTCCTTCAAATACCAAGAAGCGTCCTGAGCGCGGTCAAATCTTGACGCAGCATACTGGTCTGCCGCCGCGTGAAACGGGTGATGCGAAAAAACCTTTTGGCGGTCCGAAACCCAAAGGAAAATCGAAGCCTAAATCACGCGCTTAAAATGATTAAATAAAAAAAGACACTTCGGTGTCTTTTTTTATGGGTGTTATGCTCGGCAGCATAAGAAAGTTTGCATTTTTATATGCTGTTACAAGCTCAATGCCATATGTGTGTCGGTTATCTCAATGAAATACGAGCAAAATTTGACAGCTTATCGGAATTGTCTGACAGTGAGAGGAAATGCACTTGCTGTCGTTTTAGCGAATGATCTAAAGTATTTGTATATAGCAATGGATGCTATTACTCTGAACGAAGTGGCATGTGATGTTTAACGCTTTAAGTTTGCAACTTTTTGTCAGTTTAAATACGTATTGTGTGAAAGTTAGAGTTATTTTTTTTAATAGGAAATAAAAAAAATAATACTGGTTGTATACTTCGTCTTCATAAGAAGTATGTCAAAAACCAAAAATATAAGAAATATAAAGGATTATGAGATGACTATATACATAGTAATAGGGAGTATTTTACTCTTCTGTGTGCTCATAATGGCTTGGAAAAGTTTAGAAGGTGATTCTAAGCAACAAGATAGCGCATTGAAACAACGTGCTATTTTCAACATTAATGAGCAATTAACCTACACGCGTTTAAAAGAAATTTTGCCTAAGCATACGATCCTCGCGCATGTGTCTTTTGATGCACTGTTGACCACGAAATATTATCGTACGCGGAACAAGTATCGAAATATGGTGGCGGACTTTGTCGTCTTAGATGAACAGCATCAGATCTTGGCGATCGTCGCTTTAGATGATCCGATGGTGCTAAAACGGATGCAGCAGTCGCAATATCAAGATGCTTTGCTCGCTTTGGCAGGCTATCGGGTCATTCGTTATGATGATGTGCCTGAGTACGTTCAATTACGCGAAGATTTCTTAAATGAGCAGCGTGTACAAGCGCCATTTGTACCGGTTAATGATCTGAAAAAATATCATTTATATTCAGATTTGGAACGTAAAAAGATCAAAATTATTGGATCTTAGGGATTCAAAGAGCAAAATCTTTTGCAAAAAAAGCATGTCTTTATACATGCTTTTTTTAATGATTATTCAGGCTTAACGGCTACGACGGTTAATTCTACCAGTACACGCGGGTCGTATAATTTGGCTTCAACACAAGTTCTGGGTAATGCTTCAATGTCTGACACCCACGTATCCCATACCTCATTGAATGCGGCATAATCCTGTTCAATATCTTTAAGATAAATGGTCACTGACATAATGTGGCTTTTATCTGTACCGGCATCTGCAAGAAATTGATCAATGATCTCAAATGTTTGCTGTGTTTGTCCTTTGATGTCTAAATCAAGGTCTGTTGCCAATTGACCTGCCAAATGAACCAATTGACCAGAAATAGCGATTTCGGAAAAGCGTTTTGAAACATGCAGGCGTTGGATGGTCATGCGGAATATCCTGAAAGCAAAAAGAGCACTTAATCTTGAGTTTTAGGCATCGTAGCTGCAACTAAGGCCGTCAATAAACAGCCGACAGCAAGGTAGATTGCCACATAATGCCATGAACCATCACCCCAAATCACCAAAGCTGCTGCAATCATTGGGGTAAAGCCACCACCGATAATGCTAGCCACTTGATAGCCGACACCTGCGCCACTGTAGCGATAGGCGGTACCAAACAAGGAGGTAAAAATCGGCTGGTGTACACTCACCACCATATCATGGGCAATATTGGCAAGGAAAATTGCACCGACAATAATCAGCCAAGTATTTTGTGCATCAAGGGCCATGAAGAAGGGAAAGGCAGAAAGCGCACCAATCAATCCACCCAGAACACACATTTTACGATGATCAAATCGATCTGCTAGCCACGCAAAGAGCGGAATGCTGAAGCAGCTAATGGCACCAACCATTAAGGTGATATTGAGGAAGAACTGTTTGTCCATGCCCAATTGAGCGGT
This sequence comes from Acinetobacter sp. YH1901134, assembly GCF_013416965.1. Taxonomy (NCBI): domain Bacteria; kingdom Pseudomonadati; phylum Pseudomonadota; class Gammaproteobacteria; order Moraxellales; family Moraxellaceae; genus Acinetobacter; species Acinetobacter sp. YH1901134. The sequence continues at coordinate 7,133 of NZ_VPEW01000007.1, forward strand.
GGAATAATTCAGTGCAAAGTTCGTCACCAAATACATGGTGAGTAACTCGGTCAAGCGCAGCGCAATAATGTAGAAAAAGGCTTTGGGGTGTTGGCTAATCGCTTGCAGAATCGGTAATTTTTGTGGCGTTTGTTGAGCTTTGACCACATGGTCGACAAATTCTTGAGATTCGTCTTGATCACGTCGGATCCACATTGCGATAGCCAGCAAGACAATACTGGCAATAAAGGGAATTCGCCACGCCCAATCGGCAAAAGCATCTTCACCCAAAGTAGCAATAATCAAAGACACAGCGCCTGTTGCCAGAACGAGTCCGACGCCATAGCCAATTTGTACACCACTACTGTAAAAGGCTTTTTTGCCTTTCGGGGCATTTTCTACAGCCATCAGGGCAGCGCCGCCCCATTCACCACCGACAGCAAAACCCTGTATTGCCCGAAGTGTCACGAGCAGGATCGGGGCCCACCAACCGATGGCCGCAAAATTGGGTAATAAACCAATGCCGACCGTCGAAATCCCCATCAGGATGACGGTGAGCACCAACATTTTCTTACGACCCAGCTTGTCACCAAAATGTCCAAACACAATGCCGCCTAAGGGGCGGAACAAGAAGCCAACGCCAAAGGTCGCTAAAGCAGCAAGTGTGCCCATATTGTTGCCAATACTGGGGAAAAACTGATCTTTGAAAATGAGTGCGGCAACAATGCCATAAAGTAAAAAATCGTACCAATCGACTACGGCACCAATGAAGCTACTTAATGCGGCTTTACGAGCGCGTTGTTCTTGATTTTGTGAAATATTTTGAGGGTTTAGAGCAGATTTTGCAGAAGGCATACAGCGGGGTATTCCATGATTGACAACAGAGTTGCCCTGTAATATTCGGATTTGATCGTCACGCCAATCACAGGACAGCATGCTGAAAGTAAAGGTGATTTTCAGCATCTCAGCGCATACACGGATAATGTAGTGCGCTGATAGAGTACTCTAATTTTAGGCTTTGTGAATAGCAAATTGCTTTAATTTTGTTCTTCTGCCTAAATCTTAAGCAAATACGATCTTCTTGAAGTTTTTAGAGCAGCGAAAGTTGTGCTTCTTGGTTTTGCGCACTTAATTGATAGACACCTACGCCAATCAGACGAAATTGATCGTCCTCAGAAATATGCATTTCATGCAGTAATTGCTGCAACACCTGCGCAAGGTCTTCACGATGATTCAGTGACGATTTAAAACTCTTACTGTGCTGTAGCACTTGGAAATTCTTCAGTTTTAATTTGGCCGATACACCGCGCGCGCTTAACTGCTTTTTTTCTAAACTAGACCAAACTTGGTCAATCAGTTTGGGCCAATAGGGCTGACATTGGTTCAGGGTGAGATCATCATCAAAAGTGGTTTCTTTGGAAATCTGCTGACGCTCGCGGCTAGATTGGACCGGTCGTTCATCAATCCCTTGTGCATACAGATAAAGTTGTCGTCCATATTTACCGAAATGATGAATCAGAACGGCTTCTTCAATTTGTTGTAAATCACCCAATGTATTGAGTTGCATGGCTTTTAATTTTTCTTGAGTCACTTTTCCCACACCAGGAATTTTTTTCAGTGCCAAGTCATGGATGAAATGCAGAACTTGTGAAGGTTTGATAATACAAATGCCATTGGGTTTGTTCCAATCAGAAGCGACTTTAGCCAAAAATTTATTGGGCGCGACACCTGCGGAGGCAGTTAAACCAGTGCTTTGTAAAATCTCTGCCTGAATTCGCATAGCGACTTCGGTGGCGCTCGGAATGTGTTGTAAATTTACTGTGACGTCCAAATAAGCTTCGTCTAAGGATAGTGGCTCAATCAGCGACGTATAGCGTTGAAAAATGGTATGAATTTGCGCCGAAACGGCACGATATTTTTCAAAATTCGGTTCGATCACCACGACCTGTGGGCAAAGTTTACGGGCCTGTGCCATCGACATTGCAGAACGTAAACCAAACTCACGTGCAGGATAGGATGCGGCACAGATGACTGCACGAGGGTGATGTGAAGACACAACAACAGGAAGCTGCTTGAGTTCTGGTCGTTCCCGCAGCTCTACTGATGCAAAAAATGCATCCATGTCGATATGTATGATTTTCCTCATGCCTAGCTAGATCAGTGCCTAAAAATTGAATGTCAGTATCGCACAGTCAATCTAGCGCTTTCCTCAATTTTTTAACTCGAACGACACAGGTTGACTGAGTAAAACCACCTTGGTGTTTTGAGCTGCTGCCGACTGTATCAATAGATTTAGACTTTGAGGAGTGTCATCGGCAAAGCGAGGTAAAAATTCGAGCTCAGGATTCAGTGGTTTGAAAAAATTATCCCAATGAATTGGAATCACGGTGCTGGGTTGAAGAGTCGCTAAGGTTTCTTTGAAATATTGCTGTTGAAACACTGCCGTTTGTTTGGAAAGCTGAGCGATGCCTAAAAATAAGGTATCGACTTTTAGTTTTTGCAACTGTTTGGGCACAGCACCTGTACTGGCTTTGACTAAACTGTAATGCGGCCCATGTTGGATGAGATAGTCATATGATCCACCTTCTTTAAACTGACTAAAATGTGCAGGGAGTTGTAGTGGCTGCGAAATTTCTTCCCCCAAATCATCATTAACGGCCGTTGGCGGAGTATGTTGCGAGGGGATGGCAGTAATGGTGAATTTACCGATTTGCATCGGTTGCCAAGCTTGAACTTCGTGTAATTGTGATTCAGCGATTGGCATTGCCCGTGCAATATTTAAGGTGCTTTTAGAGCCGATAATCATGGCCTTGGGGAGCTGGTGGGCCAACATTGGAATATCGAGCGCATGATCATAATGTGAATGAGTCACGAAAATAGCACGTGTACGTTTTAAGTCGTATTGGTCGATATAGCTTTTTAATAAAGGCTGATCACTTTGAATCTGAGTGAATATGGTCTGACTGAGCGATGGTCGACTAAAGAAGCCATCGATGAGGATTTGCTCTTGACCATCGTCAAAAAGTAAGGTCGAAACGCCAAAGAACTTTACGTGATAGGGCGCCGCTGAGTGAGTATCTGTAGTGCTTTGTGTGGGAAGTTGATAATGCCAAGTTTTAAACGCTGCCAAGGTCCCTGAAGGTTTGATCAAATAAGCCAATATCCCGATGGCGAGGATCATAAAGACTGAAAATATAATAAGAAAAATTTTTAAAATACGCATCCTGCGACTCAGTTTTCACGGATTATTTTGTTCGATGTTGTCCTGAGTCGGTGAATAAATCAACGGGGTTTGATCGGGGAAACGCCATTTTTGTCTAAAAAATCAGTCCAAGCCTTGGCATCACCTGAAAATACATTTAAATCGACGGTGGTCGAGATGCCTTGAATTTTTCCTTGATTAGTATGTTGCCAAATCAGCCATTTCGGATTGTTTTTTAGATCGGGTGGGCCTTTATATTCGCGGACCCACAGCGGCGTCTGTTTAAACTCGCCAGCTAAGACAATATTATAAAAAGACTTCGAAGTATAAAAAATCGGTTGCTTGCCATAATGGCGGTGCAAGCGATCATGCATATAGCTGATTTCTTTGAGTAACTGCTCTTTACTGTAGGTGTTAATGCAGTTGGTGTCATATTCCAGATCAATCACGGGAGGAAGGGCATCGGCTTTTTTCGGCACGGAAGCAATAAAATTTTCTGCCTGAATTTTGCCATCACGGCACAGACGGTAAAAATGATAGGCCCCAACTAAAAAGCCGTTTTCCCGTGCTTGTAACCAGTTGTCTTGAAATTTTCGATCTTTAAAATCGCCACCTTCTGTGGCTTTGAGATAAACGAATTGGTATTTTTTAGGTGAAATTTTTGACCATTGAATATCTTTTTGATGATGGGAAACATCAAAGCCTTTGACAGGATATTCTTCTGCAGATGCAGGGCGATGCGGCATCACGGCTAAATAACCTAGTCCTGCCACTACCATGACGCCGCTGATAGCGCTGAGTGCAATAATTGGGCTGTATTTTTTGAGTGAACTTTTAGAGGTACGTGATTTGGCTTTTTTAGGCATGAAAATGTATCCAAGTATCCATTTTATCATAACCCTTTAAGGGCTGATCTGTCATAGATTTGCCCGATGACACAGGTTTAGACATCCACATGTTTAGGAATCTGCCAAAAAATCGCTGCGGTAATCAGGTTAATGCAGCCGAGTAAAATCAAGGTGCTATGGAATGCCGTTTCGATTTGTGCAGGACCATAATAGGCCGTAAATACGTTGACTAAAGTCCCTGCCAAAGCCACACCGATACTCATCGACACCATCATAATCATCGACAAGAAACTGTTGCCACTGCTGGCATCTTGTTGGGGTAAATCTTTGAGGGTTAAGGTATTCATCGAAACGAATTGCAGCGAGTTTAAAATACCAAAAATAAAAAAGTGTAAGGCACGTAACCAAGTGGGGGTTTCAGCCGTAGAGAGTGCAAAACTGCAAATACAGGCACCGACCAAGAAGGTATTTACCAATAACACTTTGCGATAGCCAAAGCGTTGAATAATTTGACGAATAATCGGTTTTGATGCCAATGAACCGAGTACCGTCGGTATCATCAATAAACCTGTGATAAAGGGCTCAAAGCCAAAAGCCACTTGTAGCATTAAGGGAATCAAAAATGGCATGGCATTGCCGCCAAGGCGGGCAAAGAAGTTGCCGATAATGCCGATAGCATAGATCCGATTTTGAAATAATTTACTGCGAAACAGCGCATTGGCGTGGGTATGTGCATGAAAGGCATAGATCAAACTGGCGATGATGCCTGCAGCGACCAAAAGCAGGCTCCACCATAGCGGAAGATGAGGGCTGGCAAAGTTTTCAATGCCTAACGATAAACCCACCATGGCGATGACCAATAAGAAAAAACCCATAAAGTCGAAGCGTTGTACGCTCGGTTCGGTCACATTGGGCATGGCTTTAAAGGTAATGAGTACCCCTAACACCCCCATTGGAATGTTAATTAAAAAGATCCAATGCCATGTTGCGACTTCCACCATCCAACCGCCAAGGGTAGGGCCAATTAAGGGGCCAATCAAACCGGCAAGGCTCATCAGACTCATGGCCGATAAAAACTGTGTCCGAGGAATCACTTTGAGCATTGCCAAACGCCCAACAGGTAGCAGTAATGCGCCACCTATGCCTTGAATTACCCGATAAACTAGCAGCTCATTCAGGCTATTGGCCATACCGCAGCCTAGCGATGCTAACGTAAAAATAATGATGGCTGTGAAATAAGTATTTCGTACGCCAAAACGATCGGCCAACCAACCACTTAAGGGAATACACGCCGCAACGGACAAGACATAGGCCACGACCACACTATGCATTTGTAGAGGGTCTTCGCCCAAACTTCTTGCCATCGCTGGGATTGCGGTATTGACGATGGTCGTATCCAGACCTTGCATAAAAAAGCCAATAGAGACCAATAGCACTAGAAGTCTAAATTCGGGTTGTAAAGCCTGATGCGTTGGCGTGCTATTCATAAGTCAATAAAGCTGAGATTTTTAAACAGTTTAAATGAATATTGCCATTTGGATGTAGTAAAAGCTTTGCATAATTGAGCCAAAAAATTGCAAGAAAAATGCAATGAGAGTTTCATCTCTATGCAACCTAATGTTTATAAATTGGTCATATTTTAATAAAAGACGAATGAAAACATGAAACTACAAGTTTCGGTACTGATGTGGTTAAACAAGGCTATGTGGGACCTGAAGGTCTGATTTTTATTGCGGCCAAAGATTCGCCCAATGCCCAACCTTTGTTGGTGGTTGGAAATGAAGTGAACGGTAGCACGGCGGTTTATCAGATTAAATTGAAATAATTTAATTTTAAATTATTGTTTTATCTAAAATTTTTATTTTAATGTCGAGAAAAGCACGGCACAAAATTGTATGAACGCCAGATAAACTGTCATAATGCGCTCAAGTCCTTCATTTATTGGAGGGCTTTTTCTTTATGGCAAAGGTGTTTTGTTTTCATGACAATCGAAATTCTGATGGTCATAGGCTTCTGTCTCGCGGCCTATTCTATTGTCGGTAATGATGTGCCACAGACATTGGGAACCTTTATTTCATCCAATGCGCATCGCCCTTGGTGGCTGTTGTGGATCTATGTCAGCAGTATTCTAGCTATTGTATTGGTTTATGGTTGGTACAGTTCTGGCGTGGGGGATGCATCTTATGGTCGTTTAGAAACGATTCCATTTCCCGCAGAAGGGGTCACGTGGCTCTATATTGTGCCACCGATCTTACTGATCATTTTGACTCGCTACGGAATTCCGGTCAGCACCACATTCTTAGTGTTAACGATTTTCTCTCCGAGTAGTCTTGGGTCGATGTTAACTAAGTCGATGATGGGTTATGCGGTAGCTTTTGTTGTTGCGATTATTGTTTATCGATTTGTGATTAAAGGCATCTCGGTTTATTTCAGTAAAACACGTGATGAAACACCCTCGAATATTTGGGTGGGACTACAGTGGGTTTCGACGGCATTTTTATGGAGTCAGTGGCTGATTCAGGATTTGGCCAATATTTTTGTCTACGTCCCTCGTCAGGTGCCGCTGGAGTTCCTGATTTTTGCAATTGTGGTGTTTATCGTACTGCTTGGGATCATTTTGTACCAACGTGGCGGGGCGATTCAGGGCATTATCGACACCAAAACGGGTGTGGCTGATATCCGCTCGGCAACCATTATCGACTTTATGTATGCCTTGATTTTATTGGTGTTCAAAGAGTGGAGTAATATTCCAATGAGTACCACTTGGGTGTTCTTGGGTTTACTCGCAGGACGTGAATTTGCCATGTCCATGCATTTACATGAAGTGAATAAATATCGAACTTCACGAAATGTCAGCAAAGATGCGATGAAATTGATGCTTGGTTTGTTGATGAGTATTTTCTTAGCGACAACATTGCCATGGTTCTATCGTATGGTGTCAGGTTAGTCGACACGATCTCGATTTGAATTAGGACATCGAGCAATAAAAAAGGGGAATGATTTATTCCCCTTTTTGACATCTAAAATACAGTTAGACCACGAAATTTTTCGGGCAATCTAAATTTTTCAGTGCACTAAAGATCTGCTTAGAAGAATTACATACGATCAGTTTGGCACGATGCTGCGGCGGCAAGAAACCTTCAGCGACCGCATGGTCTAATTGTGCAATCAGTGCATCATAGAAGCCATTGACGTTATAAAGCATCATCGGTTTTTGGTGTTGATTCAACTGTCCCCAAGTGGCGATTTCTAGAATTTCTTCGAATGTACCGAGACCACCGGGCAGAGCAACAAAGGCACTTGCACGTTCTGCCATCATGGCTTTACGCTCATGCATACTGCGCACGACGTGTAGTTCAGTCAAATGATTATGTGCAATTTCATAATCCAACATAAACTCAGGAATCACACCCACAGCTTCGCCGCCATGATCGACCACAGCGTCAGCGACTTGACCCATCAGGCCAATACTGGCGCCACCATAGACCAGACCAAAACCATGTTCAGCCAAGCCTTGCGCTAATGCGATGGCTTTTTCTTGATAAATTGGATTGTTACCAGAGCGGGAGCCGCAATACAGTGCGATTAAAGGTTGTGTTGTAGCAGGAGAAGGATTACCACGTTTTTCTGTCATTTTTAATCCGCTATTCATTACGTTTTAATTTTACCTTAGCATGTTATTTTTTATGACACTACATTGGCAGCTAAATATGACGATTTAATGTCATCACTGGGTTTAAATTCTTCCATACAGAGATTGTACTTTGGTAAAAAAGGGTGAATTTTTACCTTAACTTGCTATACTTAAAACTTCATTTTAAGCTAAAGAACCGTCATGGGTAGTGGTTGTTGTCACTCAGCATACATCAAAATATTAGAAAGAACGCCATTAAAAGCGTTTGCGCATGTCCAATGCATTTCATCTTCAAATCAGCATGATCCACGTGTGAATAACATTCAGGAGATACAATTATGATCTTTGAATGGATGTCCGACCCATCTGCATGGGTGGGTTTATTGACACTGGTGGTGCTTGAGATTGTTTTAGGTATCGATAACCTGGTTTTTATTGCGATTCTTGCGGAAAAATTACCGCCAGAACAGCGTAATACTGCACGGATTGTCGGCTTATTGCTTGCACTGTGTATGCGATTGGTCTTACTGGCCTCGATCGCATGGGTGGTGACTCTAACCAATCCACTGTTCCATATTTTCGACCATCCATTTTCCGGTCGAGATCTGATTTTACTGTTTGGTGGGGTGTTCTTGCTATTTAAAGGCACCATGGAACTGCGTGAACGTCTTGAAAACAAGCCGATGCTAAAGGAAGAAAATCCTGTGCATGCGACGTTTTGGATGGTGATTGTGCAGATTGTGGTGCTTGATGCCGTGTTCTCGCTCGACAGCGTGATTACCGCTGTCGGGATGGTGAAACATCTTTCTGTCATGATGATTGCGGTCATTATTGCTGTCGGCATTATGCTGTGGGCATCTAAACCACTGATGAACTTCGTGAACCGTCACCCAACGGTGGTGATTCTGTGTCTGTGTTTCTTGATGATGATCGGTTTCTCGCTCTTAGTCGAAGGCTTTGGTTTCCATATTCCAAAAGGTTACTTATACGCGGCCATTGGTTTCTCTGTCATGATTGAGTTCTTGAACCAAACCATGCGTCATAATCAGGAAAAAATGGTGACAACCACAGACTTACGTTATCGCACAGCCTCAGCTGTGATGCGTATGCTCGGTGGGAAAAATGTTGCAGACAATCAAAATGAAAATGAAGATGTGCTTGCAACACGTGCTTTTGCTGATGAAGTCTTTGATGAAGACAACGGGGTTTACCACAGTGTCATGGTACAAGGGGTACTGGGTTTATCTGAGCGTCCAGTAAAGTCCGTGATGACACCTCGTCCTGAACTGGAATGGATTGATTTAGATGAAGAACCTGAGGCGATTCGTGCTCAATTACTCAGTACCACGCATTCACGTTTAATTGTGGCACATGGTGAGCTTGACAATATTGCGGGTGCGGTACTGACTCATAAAGTCATGAATGACTATATTGAAACGGGCGTACTCGATTTCGAAAAACATCTCCGTGAGCCAGTGGTGGTGCATGAAAATGCTCAAGTTTTGATGGTGATGGAACAGCTACGTCAAGCGCCGTTGCAAATGGCCTTGGTGTTAAACGAATACGGTTCAATTGAAGGGATTGCAACACCGATTGATGTCTTAGAAGCGATTGCAGGTGAGTTCCCCGATGAAGATGAACCAGAGACGGCAGCAGAAAGTCTCGATGATGGTTCATTGTTACTCGATGGCTCAACCGACATTCGTCATGTGTCTTTATTGTTGGGTCGTGACTTGGTGGATGATGCTGAACAGTATTCGACATTGTCCGGATATATCTTATTTCATTTGGGCCGTTTACCAGCCAATGGTGAAAAATTCAAAGCGGATGAACACATCTTTGAAGTGGTCACAATGGATGGCCACAAGATCGAAAAAGTGCATGTCATTCCCATGCCAACTGAAGATTAAGTGGATGCCAAGAGAACATTCAGCTTAATCTATATAGATCAGTATGGAATCGCATACTGCTGATGAAAATTGTGTGGAAAGATCCGTTAAAATAGCCTGCATTGTCAGGCTATTTTTTATGGAAACAAACATGTCACAAGTCCAATGTCCATGTGGCAAAGGTGAATATGCCAACTGTTGTCAGCCCTTACATGCGGGGGGTGAAAATGCACAGACTGCAGAGCAGTTGATGCGTTCACGTTATAGTGCTTTTGCACAGCATGAGATTGATTATATTGTACAAACAACTGCACTTGGACAGCAGCAAGCCTTGGATATTAGTGCCATTGCAGCGTGGAGTCAGGCCAATCAGTGGTTAAAGCTTGAAGTGGTACAGGCTCAAGAAAAGCTCGATAAAAACCATGCTCAAGTTGAATTTAAAGCCCATTATCACGATGGGCAGCAAGCGCAGGTACATCATGAAATTTCACATTTTGTGAAGTTCGAGCAGCGCTGGTATTTCCTTGATCCGACCACAGAGATGCAAATCACCATGAAGCAACCCTGTATTTGTGGTTCTGGACGAAAATTTAAACAATGTTGTGCGCAATTTTTATAACATTTGAGCAGATTTAGCTTAGAATAGCGCGCATCTCAACCCTCAGTGGAAGAAGGGCGATGTTACTTACCGTTATTTATATTATCGCAATCACGGCAGAAGCAATGACAGGTGCATTGTCTGCGGGTCGGCGGAGTATGGACTGGTTTGGGGTAACATTGATTGCCTGTGTCACGGCACTGGGGGGCGGTTCGGTTCGTGATGTGCTACTTGGGCACTATCCACTGACATGGGTTAAGCATCCAGAATATCTCATGCTGACCTGCTTTGCTGCATTTGTCACCATCCTGATTGCAAAGTGGATGCGTCATCTTCGTAATATCTTCTTGGTTCTCGATGCCCTTGGTCTCATAGGTTTTACCATTATTGGCTGTCAAATTGCTTTAGAAATGGGCCATGGTTTTGTCGTCTCTGCAGTAGCAGGGGTGTTAACTGGGGTCTCTGGCGGTATTTTACGAGACATCCTGTGTAACGATGTCCCGCTGGTGTTCCGTCGTGAACTTTATGCCAGTATTTCTTTTGTGTCCGTGATTTGTTATTGGCTCTGCATTGAGATTGGCTTATCGCTAGAATTGACCGTCATTGCGACGCTCATTTTCGGTTTCACCTTACGTCTGATCGCCATTTACTTTGGCTTAGAAATGCCTAAATTCATTTATAAAGATGATGATGATCAGTCGGTATCTTCAAAAGATTTGTCGTAACCGCGTTGCTATAACATCACATTAAAATGCTAAAAAGACGGATCAATGGTCGGTCTTTTGCATGGATCTATACTAAAAAACGCAAAATCATACATCCTGTTGGGAAAGCAGTGTTCATCCTTCCACCAGTTCAGAGATCTTGTTATGGACTTAGTCTCACGTATACAACGCTTACCCATCGGTAAGTTTCACTACACTTTACTTTGGGTTATTGGCCTTGGCTGGATGTTTGATGCCATGGATACGGGACTCATTTCCTTTATCTTAGCGAAAATGGCTGAAGATTGGGCCATGACGCCAAATGATAAAAGTTGGGTGGTCTCGATTGGTTTTGTTGGGATGGCGATTGGCGCGGTGTTTTCTGGAGGACTGGCAGATCGCTTCGGCCGAAAAACAGTGTTTGCATGGACATTGGTGATTTATAGCTTAGCCACCGCTGCATGTGCGTTTGCTCCTAATCTAACTTGGTTGTTGGTATTTCGTTTTATTGTCGGCTTAGGTTTAGGGGGGCAACTCCCTGTCGCGGTGACTTTGGTCAGTGAATATATTCCGGCGCATGTGCGTGGTCGTTTTATTGTCTTACTAGAAAGTTTTTGGGGACTGGGCTGGTTGGTTGCAGCGTTGGTCTCACGCTTTATTATTCCGGATTTTGGTTGGCATGCAGCGTTCCTGATTGGCGGTATTCCTGCGTTATATGCAATCGTGATTTGGAAAATGGTGCCCGAATCGGTGCCTTATTTAATCAACCGTGGACGTTTTGATGAAGCGCATGCATTGGTGAAAAAGATTGAAGCCAAATGTGGTGTGGAAGTTGTTGAAATCTTTGAAGTCAAACCGGTTGCAGAAAAGCACAACATCAGTTTTTCACAGTTATGGTCAGGGATTTTTGCACGTCGTACTTTAATGCTGTGGCTCATTTGGTTCGGTATCGTCTTTTCTTATTACGGTATTTTTACATGGTTACCAAGCTTATTGGTCAAAGAAGGCTACACCATTGTTCAATCCTTTGAATATGTTTTGGTCATGATTTTGGCACAATTACCGGGTTATATTGCAGCTGCATGGTTGGTCGAAAAATTAGGTCGTAAAGCTACGTTGGCGGGCTTCATTGGGATGTGTGCCATTTCGGCATATTTCTTCGGTCAGTCTGGCAGTGTGACAGAGATTGTGATTTGGGGCTGTTTAATGTCCTTCTTTAATCTCGGTGCTTGGGGCGTACTTTACACCTATACACCAGAACAATACCCGGCCAATATTCGTGCCTTTGGTTCGGGCTGGGCGGGTGCCATTGGTCGGATCGGGGGCATTGCCGCGCCTTTTGCTGTGACACATATGATGGATATGGATCATGGTTTTAGCTATGTCTTTATGATGTTTACAGCAGTCTTAATTGCAGTTGCAGTGGTGATTTTGGTTTTAGGTGAAGAAACCAAAGGCAAAACTTTAGAATCCATTGGTCTATAAAGACTGTTGAATTTTTAGTTGATCATGGTGAATAAAATGGATATTTTTACGCCATAAGACACAATTTGTCGCAGAGTGTTAGATCATCTCCTTGTATAGGGGACACCTGCGACATAGCATAAGAACCCAATAAAGAACGAACAATTTAGGATTACAGGTTGTTATGACAAGCCTTGCGCATCATGCGACAGAAAACCGTTCCGTAGCAGAATTTACCGAACAAGCATATCTCAACTACGCCATGTACGTGATTATGGATCGTGCATTGCCACATATCAGTGATGGTCTAAAACCCGTTCAGCGTCGTATCGTCTATGCGATGAGTGAGCTCGGGTTAAAGCCAACGGGTAAGCCAAAAAAATCTGCACGTACGGTTGGTGATGTACTGGGTAAATACCATCCTCACGGTGACTTAGCTTGTTATGAAGCCATGGTCCTCATGGCGCAGCCGTTTAGTTATCGCTATCCATTTATTGAAGGTCAGGGAAACTGGGGCTCACCAGATGATCCGAAATCCTTCGCAGCGATGCGATATACCGAAGCAAAACTGTCTGCTTATAGTGATTTATTATTGTCTGAGTTAGGACAAGGAACCTGTGATTGGCAGGATAACTTTGATGGTTCGATGAAAGAGCCAGTGAATTTACCGGCACGTGTTCCAAATATTTTACTCAACGGCACAACGGGTATTGCTGTGGGTATGGCAACGGATATTCCACCGCATAACTTACGTGAAGTGGTGAAGGGTACCATTGCCTTAATTCGCAATCCTAATTTAACCGATGAAAAAGTCGCAGAATATATTCCTGCACCTGATTTGCCTACACGTGCGGAAATTATTAGTTCTCCAGAAGAATTACTCAAAATTCAAACCACGGGTCGCGGTAGTTATCGAACTCGTGCGGTGTACAGTATTGAGAAAAATGAAATCGTGATTACGGAGCTGCCGTATCAGGTTTCAGGTTCGAAAGTGATCACGCAGATTGCAGATCAAATGCAGGCGAAGAAGTTGCCATTGGTCACGGACTTACGTGATGAGTCAGATCATAAAAACCCAACACGTTTAGTGATTGTCCTACGCTCAAACCGTATTGATGCTGAATCGGTGATGAGTCATCTATTTGCAACCACCGATCTAGAGTCGAGCTATCGTGTCAATATGAACATGATTGGCGCCGATGGTCGTCCGCAAGTGAAATCGATCCGCCGTATTTTGTTGGAATGGATTGAAATCCGTAAAAATACCGTAACACGTCGTTTGACTTATCATCTGAATAAAATTGAAAAACGGTTACATATACTTGCAGGCTTAATCATTGCCTATCTGAATATTGATGAAGTGATTCGTATTATTCGAGAAGAAGATCAGCCTAAACCGGTGTTGATGACGCATTTTAATATCGATGAAATTCAAGCCGAAGCGATTTTAGAACTCAAGTTACGTCATTTGGCAAAACTTGAAGAAATGGAAATGCGGCGTGAACAAGAAGAATTGGAAGCCAAAGCTGCCATTATTCGTGAACAATTGGCGAATCCTGAATCATTAAAAGCATTGATCATTAATGAACTTAAAGAAGATGCGAAGAAATTTGGTGATGACCGCCGTTCTCCAATTGTGAAACGTGCAGAAGCCCATGCGATTAATGAACAAGATATGCTTCCTGCAGATCCTGTGACTGTGGTGTTGTCTGAAGCGGGTTGGATTCGCTCGGCGAAAGGTCATGAAGTCGATGCTGAGAACTTAAATTTCCGTGCAGGTGACCAATATCTCAGCCATGCGCAAGGTAAATCGAATCAACGTGTGTATGTATTAGATGATGCCGGACGAAGCTATGCTTTGGGCATCAATACCTTGCCATCCGCGCGTGGTTTAGGTGAGCCTCTGAGTTCTAAACTTGCACCTGCAAGTGGTGTCGGCTTTAAACAAGTGTTTATTGCCGAAGATGAAACAGAAGTCTTGGCGATGAGTAGTAAAGGCTATGGCTTTAAAACCCAAGCCAAAAACCTCGATACCAATGCAAAAGCGGGTAAAGCTTTCCTTAGTTTATCTGAAGGCGCGGCGGTCATGAATTTAACGGCGATTGAGAATGCAACACATCTTGCACTCCTCAGTTCTGCGGGTCGTTTGCTGTTGGTTGAACTTGATGAATTACCAGTATTGAATAAGGGTAAAGGTAATAAATTGATACAACTTGAGGCAAAAGATCAAATTGTATCCATGACAACTTTGAATTTAGATGAAATAATTCAAGTGCTTGCAGGAAATCAACAATTAAAGCTTAAAGGCGACGATCTGCAAAAATATGTGGGCAAACGTGCATCGAAAGGTGTGTTGTTACCACGTGGATATCAAAAAGCAAATAAACTGTTCATTCAAAGATAATACTAGCATCCATGGAACGAAATACGTTATATATGCTGTTATTCGTGAAATGGATGCAATATTAAGCACAAACAAGTTAAATAATGACCGCTTAATATTGAAAAAAAACAGTTGGATTATTAAGGATTACGACAGGAGAATTGGGCGTTATGGAAAAGATTTGGTTCGCTGAATACCAAAAGACAGGGATTCCAGAAACTGTAGAATTACCCGCAGAAAATACCTCATTGGTCGATATTTTTGAGCGTAATTTCCAGAAGTTTGGCTCAAGAGATGCCTTTATCTTTATGGATAAAGTCTTAACTTTTAAAGAACTTGATGAAGCAAGCCGTAAATTTGCAACCTATTTGCAAAGTTTAGGTTTGGCTAAAGGTTCACGCGTTGCAGTTATGATGCCTAACGTTCTTCAATATCCTGTTGTTGCATTAGGTGTATTCCGTGCTGGACTGGTATTGGTCAACGTGAATCCACTGTATACCTCTCGTGAACTTGAGCATCAATTGAATGACTCTGGTTCAGAGGCATTGGTTATCATTGAAAACTTTGCATCTGTTTACCAAGCGATTATTGGTAAAACCCCAGTAAAACATGTGATCGTGGCATCTGTGGGTGACATGCTCGGTACACTGAAAGGTACATTGGTTAACTTTGTATTACGTTCAGTGCGTAAACAAATTCCAGCTTGGAACATCCCAGGTCATATTCGCTTTAATGCAGCAATGTCTAAAGTGAGTGCAAACAATTACAAACGTCCAAACCTAACTTTAAGTGATACTGCAGTACTTCAGTATACTGGTGGTACAACTGGCGTATCTAAAGGCGCAGAATTGACCCATCGTAACCTTGTGTCAAACATGTTGCAGTGTGATGGTATTTTCCAAAGTAAATTTGGTCAGCAAGATGGTCAGCCAGATGATCGTATCTTCTGTGCATTACCGCTGTATCACATCTTTGCATTTATGGTGTGTGCACTTTACGGTATGTACAAAGGTCAGGCAAACGTATT
Organism: Acinetobacter sp. YH1901134; assembly: GCF_013416965.1. Lineage (NCBI taxonomy): Bacteria > Pseudomonadati > Pseudomonadota > Gammaproteobacteria > Moraxellales > Moraxellaceae > Acinetobacter > Acinetobacter sp. YH1901134. The sequence goes on from NZ_VPEW01000007.1 coordinate 22,861, forward strand.
GATTCCTAACCCGCGTGATCTACCTGCGGTAATGAAAGAATTACGTAAATACCAACCTTCATTCTTCCCAGCAGTGAATACATTATTCAACGCTTTGGTGAACAATGAAGAGTTCAAGCAACTTGACCACAGCAAGCTAAAAATGGCGATGGGTGGTGGTATGGCAGTACTTCCTTCGACTGCAGAAGCATGGAAGAAAGTTACCGGTACCAATATCATCGAAGGTTATGGTTTATCAGAAACTTCACCTGTTGCAACCGCAAACCCTCCAGCATCAATGGAATTCAGCGGTACGATTGGTATTCCATTGCCACTGACTGAAGTTGCTATTCTAGATGATGATGGCAATGAAGTTGCTCAAGGTGAGCAAGGTGAAATTTCGATTCGTGGTCCTCAAGTCATGAAAGGCTATTGGAACCGTCCAGATGAAACTGCCAAAGTAATGACGGCGGACGGTTTCTTCCGTACAGGTGACATTGGTGTCATGGATCCACGCGGTTATGTGAAGATTGTAGACCGTAAAAAAGACATGATTTTGGTGTCTGGCTTCAATGTTTATCCTTCTGAAATTGAAGAAGTTGTTGCAAAACATCCAAAAGTACTAGAAGTTGCTGCGATTGGTGTTCCTGATGAAAAATCAGGTGAAGTACCTAAATTATTCGTTGTGAAAAAAGATCCATCTTTAACGACTGAAGAAGTTTTGGCATTCGCAAAAGAAAACTTAACTGGCTATAAACGCCCACGTTATGTTGAATTTATGGATGAATTACCAAAATCGAATGTTGGTAAGATTCTACGTAAAGATTTGCGTAAAACAGCATAATATGATGCATAAAAAAAGCGCCTTCGGGCGCTTTTTTATCGCTTTTAATTTAGATCATTAAAGCTTGCCTTTATTCATCGACCAGCGATCAAAGTAGCGACGTCCTACACCAAAAACACCTAAGAAGATAAACATCGCGCCGAACTGACGACTAAAGCCAGATTGGTTATAGCTGCCATAAGTTAAAATATTGTCGACCAAACAATATAGTGCAATGACAATGACCCAATGCCAAAGGGGAAGTTGCTTGATGGAAACTGCATAGAATGCAATCCACATGATGACAAAGCTGAAAACAGTCGACCATACATTTAAGTTGGCACAGATCACAGCAAGTAAAAATGCAGTCACAGGAATGACAATTTTTAAAACACGATCGACGCGAAGCTGATGGCGTTTTTGCTCTTCAAGAACTTCAAATAATTGATCTTGATCAGAAGTACTCATAGAGGATCCTTTCATCTGCCGATTATAAAAACACTATATTTAACAAAAATTATTCACGAAATGCCATGGTATTATAGCAGCCATAAAAATCTTCCTGAGAAAAAACACATGCACAGCATCAGTGGGATCATCTATCTCATTTTGGCCGCTTGTTTATTGCCATATGTATTTACATTTATTGCGAAGCGAGCTGCAGGTTTTAAGTCGAGTGATAATCAAAATCCACGTGAAGTTTTAGCGCGCTCTACAGGATTGGCGAGCCGCGCACATGCAGTGCAGCAAAATAGTTTTGAAAGTTTACCTTTATTTATTGCGGCTATTCTAATGGCCGAATACATGGTGATTCAACAACAATACATCATGACCTTTGGGATTGCCTATCTCGTTTTACGTGTCATTTATGGGCTATGTTATTTAGCCAATTGGGCAACTTTACGTTCAATCATTTGGACCTTGTCGATGTTATGCCCAATTTGCCTGATGTTATTGGTCATTAAATTAAGCTAAATGTTCTGCTTGATGATTAAATTATCAGCATGATCGCTAAAATCACAAAAAAAGCGATAAAACCGTTATAATTGTGCCGGATTAAAAGATTTAACTTTGTTTAAAGAGTGATGCTATGAGCTACAGCAATATCCCAGCGGGTAAAGATGCACCAAACGACATCTATGTCATTATTGAAATTCCTGCAAATGCAGCACCAATCAAATACGAAATCGATAAAGATTCTGATGCGTTATTTGTAGACCGTTTCATGGGTACTGCAATGTTCTACCCAGCGAACTATGGTTATGTTCCAAATACATTATCTTTGGATGGTGACCCACTAGACGTACTTGTGGTAACTCCACATCCAGTAGAACCAGGTTCTGTAATTCGTTGCCGTCCTGTTGGTAAATTGAACATGGAAGATGACGGTGGTGTTGATGCAAAACTCGTTGCTGTTCCACACGACAAATTGACTCCGCTTTATAAAGATGTTCAAGAATATACAGATCTTCCTGCATTATTGATTAATCAAATTGAACATTTCTTCCAACACTACAAAGACTTAGAGCCTGGTAAATGGGTTAAGTTAAGTGGTTGGGAAGGTGCTGATGTTGCGAAACAAGAAGTACTTAGCTCAATTGAAGCTTACAAAGCTGCGAACAAATAATATTGTTTTAAGCTGAGCATCGTTTTTATATAAAATCGATGCTCATAAAAAAAACCTGCACAGTGTGCAGGTTTTTTTTCGCTATCTTAGAGTAGCTGCAAAATTAAAATAATTTCACAGGGATGTCTAAGAATACGCGTAATTCATTGGTGTCAGCCATATATACGTCATTGTATGCTTGGTCTGCACGGTAGTGTGAATAACGTAAACGAAGGCTGGCATCTTTAGCGAAACCTGATTGAACAGTATATTTCACTTGGTTAAAGAATTCGCTTTCTTTAGCATCGTCTGATGTCTCTACACCATTTTTAATAGTTTTGATATCCCAACCGTATACATAAGCAGTCGTCCAATTTAAACCTGGCACGCCGTAATCAGCAAAGTTTAAGTTGTATTGAACTTGTGCCGATTTCTCATGGTTACCAATAAAGTCAGAAAGGTAAGAGTTGGCTACATAAATAGATTGCGCACCGTCAGCATTGCTACCATAGTCATAACCTGTATTACCAGTGTTTTGTTGGTAAGCCAGCATGACTGAGTGAGCGCCTTGATTTAATGTACCTGCCAATGACCATAGATTGTTGCTTCGGCCATCTACATTTGTATCACCAAGTGATGAAGAATAGGTTGAAGCTGCTTTGTCCCATTCTGTGTGATAACCACTAAAGTCTAAATTTAAAGAGCGTTTTTCAGCTAACGGAATAGTGTAATTAGCATTAATGTAATGACGATCCAACGCATTTTTGCTATCTAAGCCATAGTAAGATGCATTAAGTTGGTCGTTAAACTTATATTTTGCACCCCAAACCACAGCACGATCTAGATCGTTACCGTCAGAATTAATTTGGTCTGAATATTGGTTTTTAGTGAATTTACCAGCAATAACTTCTAGATTTTCAATTTCATGACTTGTCGCTAAAACGCCTGTGAAGTATTCAGGTACCATACGTGCTGTATTAGATGCAAGCACTGGAATATCAAGAACTTGGGTACCGTATTCAACAGTAGTATTTGATACTCGAGCTTTAACACTTGCGCCACCACGTGCCCAGTGATCATACGCTGAGCCGTCGTTATGTTGTGGAATCATGCCATTACCAGCATGTTTATTTTCACCGATTTTAAATGAACCATCGCCTACAACATTGGCACCAAAGCCAACAACACCTTGAGTGAAGCCTGACTCTAATTTCACAATTGCTGATTGCGCAAAAGAACTTGTATCGTCACCGCGATTTACATCTTGTTTATCGCGTTTGATGTAACCTGTACGGAACAATACAGAGCCTTCGGCATCTTCCACAAAGCCTTTAGATTCGCTTTGTTCGCTAGCAAAAGCAGTAGAAATAAGAGCAGCGTTTACTAATACTGCAAGTGTTAGTTGTTGAGCTTTAAGCATTGGGAGAGAGCCTCATGCAAATTTGGTTAATATGTAGTGCGATTGTATATTTTTTCTTAAAAAAATCACTATTTTTAATGCGCTTATTACACTAAAGTTAGAAAACATTCAGATCATCGGTCAATCTGTAATAAGCAAATGTTTCGTATGTTATTGTTGTTTAACAAATAGTTTATTTAAATTGAATATATATTAAGCTAAAGAGAAGTTTATTCATTGCTTATCATAAAAAAATATAAAAAATGGTAAAAACTTTCATTTAACTTGCTGATTTATCATCATTCTTTGCGACAAATTGTGCTGAATCTAAATTCGTATTTTGATCAAAAAGTATAACAATGGCTGAGGTGCATGGCATCACTGTTCAGGCACAGTAAGCACTGTTGGCGTATTTTTAGTAAATAGAGAATGACTTTTAGCGAAGTCGTCAGAAATGTTTTCCTTAAAATCTAGCTCAATAAAAGATGATATTAATCGTGATAAATACATATAAATGAATGCATTAAATCATTGTTAAAGACTGGAACGCTATAAAAGATATTTTATGAATCAAAAGCTTAGTTTTTACTGTTTTATATAATCTTAGCTTTGTTTTTAAATGATTTAATTGATCAAAATAAGAAAAAAGGGGCTATACAGTGCAGTAAAATCGATTAAAATCGGCGCTAAATTTTACTCAACCCAATCCACGATCGATCCGATGTGGGGACTAAACATGATTCAATTTTATAAAAAAGCAATTTTAAGTATTTTAGTGACCCTAGGTACAGTCCCTGCATTTGCAGAACAAACTGAACAAGCCACAACTGCACAAGGGAATTGGTCTGGAAGTTTAGGCGTGGTAAACAAATATGTGTACCGTGCGAGTGAAGAAAATGATCAAGCGGCATTACAAGCCGGACTTGAATATGCACACAACAGTGGGCTGTTCGCGGGCTATTGGGGGTCTACACTCAACTATGACCCTACGGACGAAAGTCAGTCACATGGTTTTGAACATGATTTCTATGTTGGATATGGACGTGAACTGAATGAAGATTGGAGCTATAAGTCACAAGTGATGGCCTATGTCTATCAAGGTGGCGGTACTGTTTATAACGACGACCGATCTGAAAAGCGTCGCACGACGGGCGTCGAATTTATTCAGGACATAAGTTATAAAGATTTAACTGCAAGCATGGCTGTATTGTTGTCTGATGTTAATTATGGCAACGCAGGTGATGTATATCTGAATGCTGCTTATAGCTATGCATTACCTTATGATGTTTCATTAAATTCATCGCTTGGTGTTTCTGTTTTTAATGACAGTCGTGATGACAGCCTATTAACAACCACAGAAAATGTGGTGTTCACTGAAGCACGTTTAGGCTTGAGTAAGCCGATTGCTGATACTGGATTTGAAATTGCTGCTGACTATGTATGGGGCGGTAAAGATCGTGAAGGTGAGCAATTAGACGATAACGTTGTGGTTGGATTGACCCATTCTTTCTAACATTAACGAGTTGATCGTATTCGGTCATATTCTTGAAAGTGCATAATGGTGATTGTGCACTTTTTTTATGCATTTTTGAGATCGGTGTTGAAAAAATATACTCAAAAAAGCGCATTTTTAAAATCCTGTTACAACTATCAACCCGAAGATTTAAATAATCTGAATAGTTGACAATCTGCATTCTAAAAAAAATTGTAGAGAAAAAAGTTTAAATAGGATAATTAAAAAATAATAAATAAAAACAATAATATATTGGTTTTTGGTAAGCCAAAATCGAGACTTTTATAAAAAAAATATGCGCTTATTTTTAAACATGGCACAGCGCTTGCTAATACCTCATTGAGTTCAACGAAATAACCAAAAAATACGTCGTCGCACGATGTGGGGGAACAAACCATGAAATTTGCACTTAAAGCTTTATCAATCGCTGTACTAGGAGCAGCATCGACGTTTACTTTTGCTGAAGCGCCAGCTTCTGAGCATTCTGTATCCGGAAATATCGGCGTACTGTCTAGCTATAATTTACGTGGTATTACCAATGTGCCTGAAAATAGCGGCGCAACTATTCAAGGTGGTTTGGACTATAGCCATGCGTCAGGCTTCTATGCAGGTTACTGGGGTTCAACCTTAGATTATGCACTTGGTGAAGAAGGGCGTGATTCTTTTGAACATGACTTTTATGCAGGTTATAACGGCAAAATTACTGAAGATTTAGGTTATACCGTCGGTGGTACGTATTATTACTACTATGAATCGGATGTTGATTCAGATGGTTTCGAAACACTTTTAGGTTTGAACTACAAAGACTTTAGCGTAACTGCGCAAACCTTAACGCAAAATACGACTTGGGGTAACAAGGGCGATACGTATATCTTAGGTAGCTACAGCTATGCATTGCCAAAAGATTTCACCCTAAATACTTCATTGGGCCTATATGCATATGGTGATGATGACGAATTTGTAGAAACCACTGAAGACTTTGGCTTCCGTCATTTTACAGCAGGTTTAAGTCATCCATTGGGTGACACTGGTGCGAGCGTAAATATGGATTATATCGTGGGTGGTTATGACCGTCTGGATGAAAAACAAAAGAATAAAGTCGTATTTGGCTTGAAATACGAATTCTAATTTTAAAAAGCATTAAAAATGGCGACCTAGGGTCGCCATTTTTTTAAGCATTGAGTTGGCTTCGATAGGACAGCGCTTCAGATACGTGTTGAGCTTGAATGTGTTCACTTTGAGCCAAGTCGGCAATGGTTCTGGCAACACGTAATACCCGATGATAGGCACGCGCAGATAAATTCATTCGCTGCTGGGCTAACTGTAAAATATTCTGTGCAGTAGCATCCAAAACCGCCTGTTGCTCCAATTGCGTCGGCGTGAGCGCCATATTGGATTTTTGCTGACGCTCTATTTGTAACTCATAAGCTTGTATAACACGATGCCTAACCACACTTGAACTTTCAACCTCTTGCGAACTTTGTAATTCATGCGCTGCCAGTGGCGGGACATCTATATGTAAGTCAATTCGATCTAATAATGGACCTGAAATACGGTTTTGATAGCGTTTAATACTTTCAGCACTACATTGACAGCGGCTGTCTTGGTTAAAGGCATAGCCACATGGACAAGGATTCATCGCCGCAATCAGTTGAAAATTTGCAGGGAAGGTGATTTGACGAGAAGCGCGTGAAATCACAATTTCTTTGGATTCGAGTGGTTGCCGTAACACCTCCAAAACCTTTCGATCAAATTCAGGCAGCTCATCTAAAAATAAAACTCCTAAATGTGCCAAGGTGATTTCACCCGGTTTAGGATTTGATCCTCTGTCATTTACAATAATAGAAGCTAGTGGCATTATATAAATTCAGCTAGTTGCATGTCGTTTTGTACAGAAATAAAAGCTAGTTTTTACAATAATAAGGGCTAGTAGATTACAAAACTACAATAATAGGGGCTAGTAGATTACTCTTGAGGTCTGATATGAAAAGAATAAGTGATGAATATAGTCCCGTTAGAAAAGCCCAAACCGTTTACGGAAGTATTTCGGGGAATTACTCTTTTAGGGGAGAAAAAACGATTTGGTTTGAATCCACTTTGGAGCGTGATTTTCTTTTTAAGCAAGAATATAACAGTAATGTTATTGATGTGGTTGAACAGCCTATTTCTATTCCTTATATAACTGAATTAGGAAATGAATCGGTATATACCCCTGATTATTTGGTGCAATTTTCAAGTGCAATTTATAATGATATTGATTTCTTTCCTGCACCATTATTGATTGAAATTAAGCCTAGAAAAAAATTAAAGGAAGATTGGAATACCCTTAGACCAAAATTTAGGGCAGCTTATGCTTTAGCTTCTGAAAAGGCATGGAAATTCAAAATTATTGATGAGTCTCGTTTGTATGATCAATATTGGGAAAATATCAATTTTTTAAAAAGATTCAGACGTTCTCATGTTGATGAGGTAGATCAGAGAGTATTAATTGAAACTTTATTAAAACTAGGCTTTTCAACAGTTAATCAATTGCCTGCTTATATTTTTAAAGATGAAAAAAATGTATTAAAGGCTATTCGCCAAATATGGGTTTTAATTTCAAAAAATATACTTGCTTGCGATCTATATAACCCTTTTACTACTGAAACTGTTATTTGGGTAAATGATGGCTCTAAAGCACAAGGAGTTATTTAAATGATACAGGATGATTCAGTAAAGATTGATAGAAAACGCCTAGTTATTAAACCAAATGCAATTGTTGGTTATAAAGGTGATAAATATAAAATTATCAATATTTTAAATGCAAAAGATGTCGTGATTGCAAATTTGGAATCTGCTCGAAGTTTACAAGTGAGCATAAGGGAATTATCTGTTTTAAGTGAAGATAATTCTAAGCTTAACCAAGGTGAGGATATTTCTGCTGAGTCATGGCAAATCGCTTTAGATCATTATGAAATTATTAGGGAACTCATTGACTATTCCACAGTTGAGGCGGTTAAGAAGACTGCAAGTGAACATAATCTTCATGTAAATACTATTTGGAAATGGCTTAAAGCTTACCGAGAAAACAAGTCTATCTTAGCTTTAGTCCCAAAAAAACGTGGTTGGACAACAGAAAAAACAAGGTTGTCGCCTGAATTAAATCATATTATTCAACAAGCGATCCATACTAAGTATTTAACAAGTTTAAAGCCAAGTGTTGCCAAAACAATTTTGGAAGTGAAGCTTGAGTGCTTCAAAAGAAAAATTGAACCACCTCATGACAATACGATTCGCTATAGAATTGAAGCCCTTAATGGCTATGAAGTGACTAAGGCAAGATACGGAAAAAAGGCTGCTAAAGATAAGTATGAAGCATCAGCAGGGACTTTTCCGAATGCAGACTATCCTTTGGCGTATGTGCAGATTGATCACACTCCTTTAGATATAGAAATCGTTGATGAACAATACCGTGAAACAATAGGCAAGGCATATTTGACATTAGCAATTGATGTTTTTAGTAGAATGATTGTTGGTTATTACCTTTCTTTAGAAGCTCCAAGTGCAACATCGGTAGCAATGTGTATTTCATCAGCCATTATTTCAAAGAAAAGAAAACTGCTTGAGTTAGATGTGGATGGTGAGTGGGATATCGAAGGTATTATGGATTCAGTCCATTCTGATAATGGTTCTGATTTTAGAACAAACCATCTGCATAAAGCATGTCTAAAGTACGATATTAATTGGGAGTATCGACCTATTGGTGGTGCAAAATATGGTGGGCATATTGAGCGTTTACTTGGAATCGTAAATCTTGAAATGCATGTTTTAGATGGAACGACTAAATCTAATATTTTTGAAAAAGGAACTTATGATTCCGCTAAGAATGCTTGTTTAACACTTCGTGAATTAGAACATTACATCGTCTATTGGATTGTAAATGTTTATCATAAAAGCAAGCATTCAATACTTGAAATTCCGCCACAACAAATGTGGGAAGAGGGTATTTGGGGAACAAAATTTAAAGTTGGTACTGGTTTAAAAGAAAGGGTTGCGGATGAAGCAACACTATTTTTGGATTTCGCCCCTGAATTTGAATCAACCATTCAAAGAACGGGCGTAAAAAAAGATAAACTTTTTTATTTTGCTGATTGTTTAAGACCTTGGATCAATGCGATTGATCCAACTGACGATGAGAAAAAGCGTAAAAGAAAGTTTATTTTTAAAAGAGATCCTCGTGATATTTCAATGATTTGGTTTTATGAACCGAATACAAATACATATTTTAAAGTACCTACAGCCAAACGTGAAATTCCATCAATCGGATTGCATGAATATAGACAAGTCCAAGCATATCTTAAGAGTGAGCGATTAGATACAGTTGATCAAGATGCTATTTACAGAGCAATTATTTATCTCCGTGAAAAAGTAGATCAAGCCGTGACTTTAACTAAAAAGCAACGCCGAATGAATCAAAGAAAAAAAGAGAATGGTAAGATAGTTGCTGCACTACACCATGAAAATAAAAATAATTCAGTTATCTATACAAATGTAGATGCTCCAAAGTCACAAAATAGTTTATGGGATCAAAATTTAACTGCTTTTGACGATTTGAGGTAAGACCATGAAACAATATGATTACCTTGCTGAGCATGTCCTTGACACTATGATTCTTAGTGATGCTGAAAGAATTAATATTCTTTATGAGGATCGGTGGATTGGTTATCAGAAAGCAATTGCAGTTTTGAATACACTGACTGATATTTTGAAACGACCTAGAAAATTAAGACCAGAATGTCTTTTAATTGTTGGTGATTCAAATATGGGAAAAACTAAGATTATTCATGAGTTTGCAAAAGAATACTATACTAAGAGAGTTGATGATATGGACATGCAGCTTATGTCATTGACTAAACCAGTCATTCCTATTCAAGCCCCTGCTAGGGCAAATGTAAAAGATTTATATATTAATATCTTAGATCATTTTTTTGTCCCTTTTCGTGTCACTGATCCTGAAAGCAAATTAAGGTATCAAGCAACCCATCTACTGCGTAAATATGAAACCAAAATGTTAATTATTGATGAGTTGCATAATTGTTTAAGTGGGAGTGCTAGGCAACGGCAAGAAGTGATGAATACACTTAAAACGCTAAGCAATGAACTTAGTATGAATATCATTGGTGTTGGTACTCGTGATGCATCTCTTATTCTTCATACGGATACTCAGTATGCCAGTCGCTTTGAAATTATAGATTTGCCTTTATGGAAATTGGATGCGGATTTTTTAAGACTTCTTTTAAGTTATGTTCGCTTACTTCCCCTAAAAAAATTATCAAACTTGGCATCACAAGAAATTGCGACCTTACTCTATGAAATTTCAGGTGGTAATTTTGGTGATTTAAATCGTTTATTGGTGGAATGTGCAAAAGAAGCAATATTGACTGGTAAAGAAGAAATTACCCTCGAAATTGTTAAAAAATTCAAGTGGCTTAAACCAACAGAGGGTGCTCGTAATATTCGCACTATTCAGCTTAATTCTATTTAGTATTATTGAGGGTGTAATATGCCTAATTATGCTCAAAATTGGTTTATACATACCCCCATTGAACAAGGTGAAGTATTATCATCATGGCTCATTCGTTCAGCCTTAGACATGGGATGTTCCCCTTTAACACTTATAGAAGCATTGTGGGGTAGATGGAGAGCATTAACGATTGATCTTGATCGAGGTATGACGGAAGATCGGCTTGAATTATTATTTGTACATTCTTTTGATGATAAACAAAAAATTTTGAAAACAATGCTAACTAATGTGGCTCCCTATCTAGTTAAGAGTTCAAATAGTGGATGGGTTTTAAGTTTAGGTCAGCGTAGTAGATCAAATTTTTCAGGTCGGCAGGTGTGTACTCAATGTTTTGAAAGTGATGGTAGATCAGCTTATTTACGGTTAATGTGGCGAATGGGGTGGCATTGTTGTTGTGAAAAACATCAAATAAATTTAATTGATCATTGTCCGAATTGCGGTGTAGTCATTCAGCCATTTAAAATAGATTTAGAGCATGGATCATTAGCAGTATGTTTCTCATGCCATTTTAATTTGACTTTATATCAGCCACAACCTAGCAATATTCAAATTTTAGATTTTCAAAAAAATGCAGATAACGTTTTAAAACAAGGCTCAGGTTTATATAATAATCAAAATATTTCAGCTACCGAATGGTTTGCGATTGCTCGTGCATGGATAAGTGAAATCAGATTACTTGTAGATACAGATAATATTCAACTTATTGAAATGTTTAAGAGCTTTGGTATAAATTTAAATACCATAACTCCTTTCACACCAATTGCTTTCGAATATTTAAATACAAACGAACGTATAATTTTGCTTTCCATCTTGAATGAAATTATGAAAATCCCATGTGAGTTGATTATTGACCGCTCTTATGAGTACGGGATTAGTAGTGCAAATTTTTGGGATAAGCGTAAAAAACTACCGATTCAACTTCAACAAATGAAATCAGCAATGATCAAGCCTATAAGAGTATATGCTTTACAACGTGTGAGTTCTCATAATGGAAAACCAAAAGCAAAAAAAACCGTGCAACGTAAGTGGCTTAATTTGTTAAGAAAATCAAGAAAGAAACGGAGTCATAAGCTTGGCGGAGATTAATATTGAGCAGTTATGTAATGGGTGTGAAAAATCAGTTACCCAACTAAAAAAAAGATATAAAGGGAAAAAATATTGCTCAACTTGTTATGCTCGAATTTTTAAAAAATGTCTTTGCCCAAAATGTGGGTTATCTGCTCGATTACCTAAAAATGATGATCAAGCGATCTGTAATGAATGTATTAAAAAACAACCTTGTATAAGATGCAATCAAGTTAACAGACCGATAGGAACGCTTACAGAGTATGGGGTCGTTTGTAATAGTTGTTCTGTTTATTTTAGAGAGGTTGAACGATGTGAGCGATGCAATGTTCAATCGCAAAAATTAACGAAAATATCACGCTTTAATGATGACCTCAGAGTTTGTCCGAAATGTTCAACAAGGGATTATGAAACATGTCCTTCATGTCATAAATATCGCTTGTTAGAGTTAGATGAAAAAGGAAATAAAGTTTGTAAAAAATGTATAACTCAACCGAATAAACCTTGTATTGAATGTAAAACGATGATCTCAGCAGGATGCGGTGATCTATGTGATGATTGCTACTGGATTAAAAATCTATGGTCAAAGTTCCATCAAAATATTTATTTGTTCGAGTCATCTTTTTTAAAAAAACAATATGAAAACTACGTGCTTTGGTTGGTCGATTTAGTTGGAGCACATCAAGCAGCTTTGTATTTGAATAAACATACTCATTTTTTTATTAAAACAGAAATGTTATGGGAGAGTAATATTCCTGATGCAGACCAATTATTGTTGACTTTACGGACGAGTGGACTTAGAAAGTTTGAATTAGTAACACAGTGGCTCGATCAAATGCATGGGGTAAAAATCTCAACTATAAATAAAAATGAATGTTCTGAGATAGATCAAGCCAATAAGTTGATTGATCAGTTACCGCAGCCCTCATTGGCTTTTGATGTTGTATTTGCTTATAAGCAAAAGCTCGATGAAAAAATGCATCAAGGAAAAACATCTGCTCGATCTGTAAGGCTTGCAATGAAGCCTGCTGTTGCATTGATGTTATCTATTCAGGATAAGCAATTACTGCCAGATTTGGCAAAAGTAAAAGCTTATTTAAATGAGTATTCAGGTCAGGCTGCTGCATTAACAGGGTTTATTAATTTCTTAAACGATCAATATGATACGGATATTGATTATATTTCCTTAAAGCATTCTAACTTCATAAAAGAAGCAAGTAAGCGGAAATTGGAAAAAGAATTGATCTCGATGCTCAGCCCAAATACTGATTTCAATGTCATGGTATGGGTTAAAAATGGCTTACAACTATTCCATGAGATGAGTTATCAGGATTCATTGAAGATCAAGTTGGAAATGATCGTTGAAATAAAAGATGGCTATAATGTTTTGTACAATAACCAAAATTATTGGTTGCCTAAGAACATTGATCCATCTTTTAAAAAGTAAGTCTAAAGTTTCAATACTTCGATATATAATTTAGTTTAATATTTTGATAATTCATTAATTAAGAGAAAAAAATGGGCTTAAAGGATTTGCTTGGTCTGAAAGAAAGTGATGAAAAAAAACTACGTGAAGGATTAGCACAACTTAGGGCTTTAAATGATCATTTATCATCCATGTATTCTTTGAGGTCTGACTTAAGAGATTTAACAGATAATCGGCATACTGTTAGTTCACTTTTACAAGGTGAATTAGATAAGATTAAAGCTCACCAACAAAGTTTAATTAATAAAACGAATGAGTTATCTCAACTAAAAGCCAAATTAGATGAGTCTCTAATTGCTATTGAAAAAATTCAATCTGTTTTAGCTAATGATGAAAATGGTAGTTCTATTTATTCTCGTATATTAGAAGTAACCAATGAAGATAATCTAGATATTTTGGAAGTTGAGTCCGAAAAAATTCACACAGCTTATAGTCAATTATTTGATCGAAATGGTGAGGATACTTCTAAAGTTGATCGAGTAAATTATGTAATTGATAAAATTTTAGATCAATATGACAAATTGTTTGATGAACTAAATGATAATGGTGAAACGAAAGTTAAAGAATACGAAAGAAAAATTAATGAGTTAGTTGCATACTATGACGATTTATTTATTTCTGATGATCCTGATAATAAAAGTAAAAATGAGCAGATAAATTTTCAGTTATCGAGAGTCCAAAATTTTTATGACAAAATTTATGGTAATGAAGAAAAAAACATTACTGCATTAAGTGAAGATTTGGATAAAAGGTTAGAAAATTTAAAAAATGTTGAGGAGCGAGCAAAATCAGTTATTGGATTATCAAGTGAAGCAGGGCTTGCAGGTGGTTTTGTTGTAAAAGGACAAGAAGCCAAAAAAGGACAATTCATCAGTATTATTGTATTTGTATTAGTTGTATTAGCAATTTTTGGATTTAATTTTTATTTGTTTGATAAATCAGATTTTTTGAATATGAAGTGGGATACATTCTTATTCAAATTATTGATCAACGCACCTTTGATTTGGATTGCAACAATTGCGAATATAAATTTAAATCGTTTTTCTAAATTAGAGCAAGAATATTCTCATAAAGAAGCATTGGCTAAATCTTATGAACGGTACAAAACAGAAATTCAAGAGCTTGAAAAGTTAGGAGTTACTGGTTCAGAGGAGCTTAAATTAAAACTTTTAGAAATCAATCTTGAAGCATTTAAAGTTAACCCTGCGGAACATTCTGATAAAGCTAAGCCTGATTTCTCTATATGGGATTTGATTCAGAAGAAAAAAGATGAGAAACCTAGTGAGTAATTGAAGCTCAGGTACATTTTTCTCAATGTATTGGGTAAGCAGAAGTAGAATTCAGTTATTCTGAAATTTACAATTCAAACTGTTAAACTATTTACTTACCAAGATTTTATCCGAATAACTTGTATGTATCAGAACTTACAACATAGCTTTGAAAATAGCGTAATTCTCGTTGTAGAAGATGATTATGATATTGGTGACATTCTTGAAAAATACATAAAAAATGAAAACATGAAGGTCATCCGTGCATTGGATGGACAACAAGCTTTAGAGTGCTTAAAAGCCAACTCTATAGACCTGATTCTCCTTGATATTAAATTACCCAAACTAAATGGCTGGGAAATTCTACAAATCATCCGTCAAACAAGTCATTTACCTGTCATTATGCTGACTGCCTTAGATGATCAAGTGAATAAGATCATGGGGCTAAAAATGGGTGCTGATGATTTTATTATTAAACCATTTAACCCAAATGAAGTGATTGCGCGAATACAAGCCGTACTTAGACGAAGTACAAGCCAAAATACGGAAATAACTAATATTATTCGTTATAAAAATATTGAAATTAATCCAGATCATCATCAAGTTTACATTTCAAATGGTCAAAGAAATCAGCTGCTCAACCTTACGTTAACTGAGTATAAGATACTGGTTTTGATGGCAAAAACACCAAATAAAGTCTTTACACGTAATGAATTGATCCAAAACTGTATGCCTGAAAGTGATGCTTTAGATCGCACTGTAGATAGCCATATCAGCAAATTACGCAAAAAACTTGAAGAAAATTATGTAAATGGTTTATTAATCAATGTCCGTGGCGTGGGGTATCGCTTAGATCAAAATCATGAAATTTAACTTTTTTAAAAATTCAGTTGGAATTAACTTCCAGTTTATTATCATGATGAGCCTACTCAATTTAGGCATTACGCTGTTATCTTTCATGATTGGCTATTTTGTTTATAGCTGGGCGATAAAAATAGGTTTTCTAAATACGCAAGTTATTAATTCAAATGAATTTTCAGTTACCACTGTTGACTTTATCTGGCTGTTTTTAGTGCTATTAACAGGCTTTTTTCTTTCTACTATCCTCGCCTTTAAATATGGAAAACGCTATACACAGCCAATTAGTGATTTAGCAGATGTTATTCAACAAATTCAACAAGGTAATTTAGCACTCAGAATTAAACAGCCACATCATGATATTCCACATGAAATCAAGTCCCTTATTGAGAACTTCAATGAAATGGCAAACCAACTTGAAGTATCAGTTAAGAATTCAACTGTTTGGAATGCTGCAATTGCACATGAATTACGAACACCTGTGACAATATTACAAGGTCGCTTGCAAGGTATTGTCGATGGTATATTTATTGCCGATCAAGCTTTACACCTAAGCTTATTGAACCAAGTCGAAGGCATATCTTACCTTGTGGAAGATTTACGGACACTGACACTTATTGAAAATAAACAATTACGTTTAGAACTAGAAAAGACCAATTTAAAAGATAGTATTGAAAAATGTCTGCAGATGTTTAATGAACGGTTTCAGGTTAAAGGTTTAACTATTATTTTAAATTTGACGGATAAATTGGTTTGCGTTGATATAAGAAGGATGGAACAAGTCTTTATTGCATTATTTTCTAATTTTCTAAGATATTCGAATGCTGGACAAATCAATATTACAACGATGGCCACAGCAGAACATTGGCTATTAATGTTTGAAGATGAAGGTCCTGGTATTGATGAATCGCATCTTGCACATCTGTTCAAGCCATTCTATCGTCTGGAAGACTCTAGATCACGTCTAGATGGCGGTACTGGATTAGGCTTGGCAGTGATTGATGCAATTATTGAAGCACACCAAGGTCATATTTATTATTCTAAATCCAAAAACTTAGGTGGCAGCTGTTTTACTATTCAACTAAATCGTATAAATCGTAAGACATCAACTCATTTATAATGTGTTAAGTTCAGATCAATACGGCTTCATTTAAACCATAAATTTAAGATAAATTGATGTCTGAACTTAACCATTCTGTTTGATGATCCTCAAATAAATTTCATCACAATGAATTCTCATCTCGATATTTCGCTAACATAAAAAATACCACAATGGAGAGTATGCCGATGATAATCCCTGCTGTTAATAATAAATTAACATGAGCTGAACTGAAGGCAATTTTACCTGCGTTAATCAATGCTGTACCTTGTTCAACGGGTAACTGGCTCGCCACTAAATAGGTATCACCAATCGATAGTCTGGCTTTTTCTGCTAAAACAGCAGTTAAATCTGACGGCACTTGAAGATGACTGCCAAATATATAGGCCATGAAAACACCAAATAAAGTAATACCTAGTCCTGTACCCAGTTCATAACCTGTACTTTCAAGTGAACCTGCCGCACCGCCCTTTTCTGCAGGTACTGAGCCCATGATCGCAATGGATGAAGCTGTTAAACCGATACTTAGAGTGAGTCCAATTGAAGCTAAAATAAAGGGAACAATAATTCCCGGATGATGAAAATCTGAATAACTCAAACTGATCAACGCAATTGCTGCCAATATTAATGAAAATGTTGCAACTAGACGCAGTCCGAATTTATTAGATAAAAATCCAGCAATAGGCCCACCAATAGCAGCAGCAACCATAATCGGAACCATAAAAAGACCAGCTTGTAGTGGTGTTAAACGAATGACATATTGCAGCTCCATCGCTAAGGTTAATTCCACACCTGCCAAAGCGCCTGCAGCAACCATTGCCATAATAATGCCTGCTAAAATAGCAGGGCGTGAAAATAGTGAAAGATCTAGCATCGGTTGAGGAGAATTCAGCTGTTTGCGTACAAATATGGTT
Organism: Acinetobacter sp. YH1901134; assembly: GCF_013416965.1. Classification (NCBI taxonomy): domain Bacteria; kingdom Pseudomonadati; phylum Pseudomonadota; class Gammaproteobacteria; order Moraxellales; family Moraxellaceae; genus Acinetobacter; species Acinetobacter sp. YH1901134. The sequence goes on from NZ_VPEW01000007.1 coordinate 40,434, forward strand.
AATAATCCAATAGAAAAAATGACTAAAGGAAGGACAATTAACAACGACTGTTTACCGCCTAAGCCTGCTTTGAGCGCATATACAAATGAAACCAAACCGAAAATTAGCAATAGCGCCTGACCAAATGCCCAATGTCCAGAGGTTACAGCTTCATTTTTGGATAATAAGAAATAGCACATTGGGGCGACAACTAACATGATTGGGACATTAATGAGGAAAACTGAACCCCCACCAGAAATATTCTAACAATCCACCACCAATGAGCGGTCCAATGGCGGCACCGGCTGATCCGATTGTGCCCCAAATACCCAGCGCAATGGCACGTTCGCGACTGTCTTCGAAGGTTCTGCGAATAATACCCAATACACAGGGCATAATCATGGCACCGCCTAATGCTAATAAAGCACGTGCGGCAATCAGCATAGAAGCCGTTTGGGAAAATGCCGCAAGGACTGAGGCAATTCCAAATATAACCAAGCCAATCAGCAGAATCTTACGATTGCCGACACGATCAGCCAAAGTTCCCATCGGAACTAAAAGTCCAGCCATAAGTAATGGATAAATATCAATAATCCATAAGACTTGGTTGCTTGAGGCACTCAATGATTGGGTTAATGATGGAACCGCAACATGCAGTACAGTCATATCAATCACAATCGGCAGAAATGCAAGCACGACAGCGAGCAATATCCACCAGCGTTTCGGATCAAGATTCGTAGCTTTCATGATCAAACCTATATTGATGGTTTATTAAATCAATTCTGAAATAAAGATGTAAATGAAAGATTTGTTGTGGGCTAAACTCGTTAACCCACAGCTTTTATATTTAGCTTTTATTCTCAGTTTTGATGCTTAATGTGCCGCTTTACGTTTCGAGAATTTCTCAACCATGCTCATGACGACAATAAAGAAAATCGGTACAAAAATAACAGCTAGAATTGTTGCGCTGATCATGCCGCCAAAGACGCCTGTACCAATCGCTTTTTGAGTTTCAGAACTAGCGCCACTGGCAATGACTAAAGGAATAACGCCACAGGTAAATGCCAAAGATGTCATTAGGATTGGACGTAAGCGCAATTTAGCGGCTGCAACGGTTGCCTCCACTAAACCCATTCCTTCTTCTCTTAATGCTTTTGCAAACTCAACAATCAAAATGGCATTCTTTGCAGATAGACCAATAATCGTGATCATGCCGACCTTAAAGAAAATATCATTTGGCATACCACGTAACATTACTGCTAAAAAGGCGCCAATCAACCCTAGAGGGACAACTAGCATCACAGAGAATGGAATTGACCAGCTTTCATAAAGTGCTGCCAAGACAAGGAAAACGACTAACATCGACAACAGTAATAAAAACAAGGTTTGTGATTCCGACTGTTTTTCTTCTAGAGAAATCCCAGTCCACTCATAACCCACACCTTTCGGAAGCTGTTTAATCAAATTTTCCATCTCAGTCATGGCTTGTCCTGAAGATACACCTGCTGCTGGACTGCCAGAAATACTCAATGATGGACGACCGTTGTAACGATTGTATTGTTGTGGTGAATGTTGCCAAATGGGTGTAATTATTTCAGACATTGAAACCAATTTACCGCTTTGACTGTTCACTTTAATCTGAAGAATATCTTCAATACTCATGCGTGATTTGGAATCAAGCTGCACTATGACTTGCTGCATGCGGTCTTGATTTGGAAAGTCATTGATGTACATCGAACCCATTGAGGTTGAAATAATATCGGTCACATCACTGAAATTAACACCTAATGCCTGCAATTTATCTCTATCAATTTTAAGCTGTACAGAACTGCCATCTGGCAAACCTTCAGGATAGACCTCCGCCACGATTTTACTTTGTGCTGCTAATGCTAAAAGCTGATCTTGCGCTTCTCTTAAAGCAGGCATGCCAATATTGCCACGATCTAATAATCTCAGTGAAAAACCAGATGAGTTACCTAATTCATCAATGGCTGGTGGTAACACAGACATGGTTTGACCTTCTGAACTTTCAGCCATCGCTATATTTGCATTATTCACGACTTCTTGTGCCGTAATAGTACGCTCTTCGAATGGCAATAGATTAGTAAAATACATCGCTGTATTCTGACCAGAACCACTAAAACCAAAACCTAAGACTGCCATATTGTCTTTAATACCCGTTTCTTGGTCTAAATGATTTTGAAACTCAGCAACGACTTTACGGGTACGTTCTTGAGTTGCATCCGCAGGAAGCTGAATTGAAGTCATAAACCACCCCTGATCTTCTTCTGGCATAAACGCAGTCGGAACGTGTTTAAAACTAAAAATCAGCACAATGACAATGCCTAAGAAACATAACATTGCGAGGGTTTTATGTTTAATTACTTTAAATAAACTACGTTCGTAGCGATTGTTCAGCTTCTCAAAACTGCGATCAAACCATGCAAAAACACCTTTTTTCTGATGGTCTTGATCAATCGGTTTTAACATTGTTGCACATAACGCAGGGGTTAATGTCAATGCAAGGAAAGCTGAGAATAAAATGGAAACTGACATGGTAATGGTGAATTGGCGATAGATAATCCCCACCGAGCCTGACGCCAATGCCATCGGCAAGAATACAGCGGCTAACACTAAGGTAATACCAATAATCGGATTGGTAATTTCCTTCATGGCTTTAGATGTGGCTTCAACTGGAGATAAACTTTCTGTCGCCATAATTCGTTCAACATTCTCAATGACCACAATCGCATCATCGACAATAATCCCAATCGCAAGCACCATGCCGAACATGGTCAGCACATTAATCGAAAAACCTGCAAGTAGCATGACTGAAAATGTGCCAAGCAATGCAATCGGTGCAACGATCGCTGGAATTAAGGTGTATCGAACATTATGTAAGAAAATAAACATGACAATAAAAACTAAAGCCATAGCTTCAAGCAATGTCATGATTACTTTTTCAATCGAAACTTTTACAAAAGGTGCAGTGTCGTAAGGTATAGAGAATTTCATACCATCAGGCAATGCTAGACTTAATTGTTCAATTTTTGCTTTTACACCCTCTGCAGTCTTAACAGCATTGGCACCAGGACTCATTTGTATCGCCACAGCTGTAGAGGCTTTACCATTTTCTAAAATCGCAAAGTTATACATTTGCGCACCAATTTCGACACGAGCAACATCCGATAATCGAACAATGGCACCATTTTGTTGAGCACGTAAACTAATGTTCTTGAATTGCTCTACAGTTTCTAATTGACCTTGAGCAGTCAAAGGAATGGTGATTTGTTGCCCCTTCAACGCAGGAACATCACCAATACGACCCGGTGATATCGGCAAGTTTTGGTTTTGGATGGCTGTATTCACATCTTGAATACTCAATCCATAAGAGACCAAGCGGTCTGGATCGACCCAAATTCGCATGGCTTTCTCAGCACCAAAGTTTTGGACTTTACCAACACCTTCGACCCGTTTTAATTCTTCAATTACATAGCGAGTCATATAGTCACTGACATCAATTTCACTATATTTGCCATTTGGTGAACTCAACCCCACCATCATTAAAAAACCAGATGATGCAGCATCAACCATCAGCCCCTGTTGTCGAACTGTTTGGGGTAGGCGCGACTCAATGGCTTTAATTTTGTTTTGTACATCAACTTGTGCCAGTTCTACATCTGTGCCTGGTTTAAAGGTTGCGGTGATTGTTGCTGTTCCAGAACTATCCGAACTTGAACTGTAATACAGTAAGTTCTTGACACCTGACATTTCCCGCTCAATCAATGTCACAACACTATCATTCAGTGTCTTTGGGGTAGCACCTGGATAGATTGCAGTAATACTGATCTGTGGTGGCGCAACACTCGGAAATCTTGCAATAGGTAACTTGGGAATACTGAGTACACCTAACAAAATAATAAATAAAGCGATCACCCATGCAAAAACAGGACGCTTAATGAAAAATTGAGACATTATTTCTTGCCTCCACTTTCCTGAGTATTTGTAGGTTGCCACTGCTTAATTTTTAGTTTTTGCTCAGGCTGTATACGATCAGCGCCTTCAACAATAACTTTTTCGCCTGCTTGTAATCCTTGTGTTACTACATAGCTATTTTGATAACGTTGACCAAGCTGAATAGGCTTGCTTTGCGCTAAACCTTTTTGATTAACAATCGTAACATTGGCTTTACCATTAATATCATGTTGAATCGCTTGTTCAGGTACTAACAGCGCATTTTCAACTTGAGCTCGGCTCATATTGACTCGAACATACATGCCTGGCAAAAGTTTTTGATTTTGATTATTGACTAGAATACGAATCGTGACATCACCCGTGTCAGGATCAACTTTAGTATCTGAAAATAGGATTTCACCTGTGACATTATAAGGTTTACCCTGACTATTCAGGATTTCAACCGTATGTTTGATGTTTGACACGTCACCTTGCTGCAAAGCTTCCTGTAGCTTTTCATAATCACTAATTGATTGCTTTACATCGACGTAGACTTTATTAATCTGTTGTATTACGGCCATCGCATTGCTATCGCCTTGACCAACCAATGCACCTTCAGTCACTAAGATTTCACCAATCGTTCCTGAGATGGGTGCTGTGACAGTGGCATATTTAAGATTGAGCTGCTGTCTACTTAACATAGCTTGCATTTGCGCCACATCGGCTTTTGCTTTTTTATAATCTGCTTCCGTATTGTTGTATTCCTGCTGACTAACCGCATTTACTTTTACCAATTCAGTGTAGCGTTTTAACAGCACCTGCAAACGTGTCACCTCAGCTTGTGCACGGTTTAAAGTAGCTTGATTGCTTTTTACATCTGCCTGAAAGATTTCAGAATTTAATCTAAAAAGTGGTTGACCTGCTTGCACATAAGAGCCTTGTTTAAAAAGCACTTTATCAACAATTCCACCTACTTGCGGACGAATTTCAGCAATCCGGTAAGCTGTAACACGGCCGGGAAGATTTTCAATTACATTCATAGATTGCGGTAATACAGTGATGGTACTGACCACCACCGGCGGCATTTCTGCTGCGGACTGTTCAGCATCTTTGGATTGTGTACAGCCGATCAAAAGTACAGTTGTAATAAGTATTGAACTTATTAAATGATGACATGTTTGCATGTTTTTTCAGAGAGAGTTTTAGATGCTACTATTTTGAAATAGCAGTGTTTATGAATTGCTAATGTTATGTGGAGATTGTGTGGAGAAAACTGTTAAATGGGAAGTAATTTTAATTTGGCTGAAACTATTATTAATAATAAACACTTGATTTTGTTAAGCTAAATTATTGTTTTATAATAACTTTATTAATATTGGTTGATTGAGAAACCTGTTGGAAGTTTTAGATATATTTCATACTATTCTTTATATGAGTTATCTATTTAAAAAGAAGTAATAAAGAAGCTAATGGATCATTTTGAAGTAGAAGTTTTAAAACAAGCTGCTTCGTAATTCTTCAATAAATACGAAGCATATTTTAGTAAATTTAATTCTCTATTTATAATTTTTTCTTTTTTATTAATATTTTGAAAATTTTATTAAAACTTGCAACCCAATCAGCTTGGTCAGTATGCATGTGCTTCATGGCTCTTTTTTGATTGAAGTTAGTCTTGCAAATATCGAACCATTTTTTTGTTCCTTTTTTCCCCTCAATTGCTTCACAAATCATGGTTATATTTTTTTCATTAAGCATCTCTTTGGTAATAAATAGAAAAAAACAAAATGCTTCATTATTTTTGTTATTTTTCTTAATATCAATAAGGTAAAGATGATCATGAAATTCGGCTAACTCTAACTTTAAAAACAAAAGTAATCTTCCAACGTCATCGTTAATCCAAGTATTATGAATAGGGAATTTAACGATGGGCTTTATCTGTAAAAGTGAAAAGGTGTCTGAAAGATTTCCACTTTGATCAATGCAAGATACTTTAGTTAATTTAGTAGAATCTTTTTTAGCTTCAATGTTTTTTAAACTACTAAATATAAGAGCAAGATCATCTACATCTAGTTTATTCGGTTTTTTTTCTGAATTTTCAGATTTTGTAGGTTTATTCTTTCTATTGCCATAACGGTTGCCTGATGATTCTTCATCTTTATTTTCATTTTTTTCTTTACTTTCAATATATTGTATATTTGATTCAGTTTCAATTACTTCTTCAATAATCTCAATATCGAAATCAGTAAAATCTACTGAAATATCAGTCTGTTTTTTATTTTCACCTCTGTTGTGAGATGGGTCTTCTTGGGTGTTGATACGAGTGTTATTGCGTTTTTTTTTGTTTCGACCTTGTCTATGAACTTTATCTTTATCAATGGTTTCTATCTGTTCCTCTGATTCTGTTACAGGTGCATAAGCTACTATAGGAAAATCAGCAATAGGAGAAACTTTAGATACGTGTGTAATTAAAAATCGTTTTCCATTTTCAAGCCAAATACCTTCGGCAGTTAAGCTCATTGTTGTTGAATGCGGAGGAATTACACTAGGAAATCTAGATGGATATGGCTTTCCAGTTTTATCGAGTTTTATGTCATTTAACGAATTTCGTATATTTAGCACTTTTTCTTGGGTGTTTTTGTTTAGTGCTAGATTTGCCAAAAATGTGATCGCTTCTTTTCCTATGGTTTTAACCATATTTTTTTTCAGTACAACAGATATTTTTTCAACATTTTCAACATTTTGAATTTCATATTTTTCTAAAAATAAATCAACTATATGTGAAATACTGTAATTTTCATTGATGATATGGCCTCTAATGTCCTTTCTTGCAGGGATATAAAAAGCATGGAGTGAATGAATACAACTTGTAAGTACTTCGATATTATCATTTGATTTTAAAATACAATATTTACTCATTAAAAATGGGTAATATCTAAAAGGCACATTTGCACTGTATTCATTTTTAGGAATGAATATTTTTTCATTATATAAGTAGTATTCGTCTGAATCAGGAATCTTAGCATCAAATCTAATGATCTTTGGTTCGTTAATGGAAAAATCAAACTCAAAATTAACTGTTCTCAGACAGTTATTAAAAGAGAATTTTCTTCCCTCTATTCGTGTTTGGCCTTTCCATATTGTGCCAATTTGTACTGTATCCAAATCTCGAAAAGTGACATCATATTTGTTGTAAGAATTTTCAGATACATTTAAACGATTAGGGTTTGCCGCATCAAGCTCAACAAGTAGAACTTCAATTAATATATTGTCAGATTCAGAACTCGAATTTAACTTTAAACAACTATATAGGTAGACAACTCGTTCGATTTCATCATCAGGAAATGAGTCAATAGAGGTCATATCAGAATATACTCTAATAAAGGTTATTATAAAAAAGAAATTATGAGTTATTAATAGTCTATTTTTATATATTTGACTAGCTTCTATTTTTGTAAACTAGCTTTTATTTTTGTAAGTGACATCCTCCACCGACGAGGGCAATCGCAGATGCGGTATGGTGTGGCGCACGAAATGGACGCTGCCCAAAATGATGATTTGCACCTGCAATGGAATAAATACTCGCGACTTGCAAATTTTCTTGCATATCTAAGGGCGGTAGAATACTGGGCAAACGCGAGGCGAGTAGAGTTTTCCCTGTGCCCGGAGGGCCACGAAATAGTAGGGAATGACCGCCTGCAGCTGCAATTTCTAAAGCACGACGTGGTCTGAGTTGACCTTTCACATCAGATAAATCAAAAGGGTAACTGTGTTGATTGGCTGACGATGTCGAGGGATGGCTACTGATTAAGGCTGAACGACTTAAATGTTCACATACATCCTTAAGATGCTGCGCAGGAAAGACTTGGAACTCAGGCAGTTGCGCTGCTTCATCGGCATTGAGTGCAGGTAGAATCAGATGATGCCCGATATGCTGACAGGCAATGGCTATGCTTAAGATGCCACTGACAGGTCGTAAATAACCATCAAGTGCCAATTCTCCAATAAATTCAAAACCATCTGCTGCATTTTCAGGAAGTTGTCCCGACGCGATCAGAATCCCTAAAGCAATGGCGAGATCTAAACGTGAACCATCTTTGGGTAAATCTGCGGGTGAAAGATTAATGGTCAGACGTTTGGTCGGGAATTGAAAGCCACTATTAATAATTGCGGAGCGGACACGGTCTTTACTTTCACGGACGGCAGCCTCAGGTAGGCCAACGATGGTCAATGAAGGTAAACCTTGGCTGACATGAACTTCAACTTCAATTTGGGGTGCATTTAAGCCGAGCAAACCCCGAGTATAGATTTTGGCAAAAGACATATTATTGTTCCGTTATGGTGCATTATTTTTAATCGTTATGCGTCTTTTGTTGCACTAAAAAGGTGCTTATTTTTTGTTCTGAATTTTTTGTTCGAGTTCTTCGACGTGTTTCAACAATTCATTTAAACGTAAATTGGCATTATTCAGTGCAGTACGTTGGCGTTCGATTTCTTCTTTAGATACGAGATCCATTTTGCTCACAGCTTCGTTAAGTAAGCTGCGAAGATTATGTTCGACGTCTTTTTTCGGCTGATCGATTTGTTCTAATATCGCTTGTAATAAGGTTTCAATCATTGTTGTGACCATCCTCAGTGAATTGGTTGCAGCAGTTTAACATCGCCACATTCATGACCATAGTGCTTTAATTTAAATATGCGTTTAATCGATCAGTTAAATCGTAATTCTTCTAGTAAAAACGTCTATTTTTATAAGCATACGCAAGATTATCCGTATAAAATAGGTTATAAAGAAATCTCATGCTGAGCTGACTATTTTCCCCCGACTGTAGTCATATTGGCATGAAAATTGAACATAAAACCTTACAGGTGAAATAAGCCGAAGGAAAACAAAACATGAAGCTCGTAACTGCAATTGTAAAACCTTTTAAATTAGATGACGTGCGTGAAGCACTCTCTGAGAATGGTGTTCAAGGGATCACTGTCACTGAAGTTAAAGGCTTCGGTCGCCAGAAAGGTCACACTGAACTTTATCGTGGTGCTGAATATGTGGTTGATTTCTTACCAAAAGTAAAAATCGAAATCGCAATCAGTGATGAAATGGTCGATACCGTAATTGAATCGATTACTCGTGTTGCAAGCACAGGAAAAATTGGCGACGGTAAAATTTTTGTAAGCAATCTGGAACAAGTCATCCGTATCCGTACTGGTGAAACAGGTGCTGATGCCGTTTAAAAAATTGGCATGAAGTTTGCTGAGTAGCTAATAACTCAGAAAATCAGGTCGGGGGATACGAATGAAAAAGATGCTAATTGCACTCGGCTTGTCCAGTGCACTTTTAGGTGGTTCTGTTGCGTGGGCTGAAGAAAGCGCAACAGCACCTACAGAAGAAGTCACAGTAGTTGATACTGCAAATACAACAACGCTAAATACAACAGAAGCTGCAGTTCCAGTTGAAGCAGCGCCAGCACCTGCAGAAGAAGAGCCTAAGCTCGATACAGGTGATACAGCATGGATTTTAGTGTCCACTGCACTTGTGTTACTCATGACAATTCCCGGTTTAGCATTATTTTACGGCGGTATGGTTCGTAAGAAAAATGTACTCAGCACCATGGCACACAGTTTCGTTGCGGCAGGTGTCGTAAGCTTAACGTGGGTGATTGTGGGTTATACCTTAGCATTTGGTGAAGGTAATGCCTTTATCGGTAGCTTAGACAAATTTATGTTGTCGGGCATCACCACTGAAGCCTTGTCCGGTACGATTCCAGAGATTCTTTTTGTTATTTTCCAAATGACATTTGCCATCATTACCGTTGCCATTATTAGCGGTTCGATTGCAGAACGTATGAAATTCGGTGCTTTCGTTGCCTTCATCGCAATTTGGAGCGTCGTGGTTTATGCACCAATTACCCACTGGGTATGGGGCGGTGGTTGGTTAGGTAACGACGGTGCGCTTGATTTTGCGGGTGGTACGGTTGTTCACATCAACTCAGGTGTTGCGGGTCTTGTTGCAGCGTACATGCTTGGTAAACGTATGGGGCTTGGCCGTGAATCAATGGCGCCACATAATCTAACGTTAACCGTCATCGGTGCAAGCCTTGTATGGGTGGGTTGGTTCGGTTTCAATGGTGGTTCTGCACTAGGTGCAAATGGTTCAGCTGGTTATGCATTGGTGGTAACACAAGTTGCAGCAGCTGCAGCAGCAGTGGCATGGTTAATTACTGAAAAAGTGGTTCGTGGTAAAGCGTCTGTCTTGGGTGGTGCTTCTGGTGCGGTAGCAGGTCTTGTGGTGATTACACCTGCGGCAGGTTTCGTAACCGTTGGCGGCGCTTTAGCGATGGGTCTGATCGGTGGTGTGGTTTGCTTCTGGGGTATTACTGCGCTGAAACGTGCGTTGAAAGCGGATGACTCTTTGGATGCGTTTGGTCTACATGGTGTCGGTGGTATCGTGGGTGCGATCCTTACAGCATTCTTTGCCAGCGAATTCATCATGGGTGATAAAGCACCAAGCAACTTAATGCATCAATTATGGGTTCAAGTCGAAGGTGTACTAGCGACCATCGCTTACTCAGCTGTGATGACATTCATTATCTTGAAAGTGATTGATCTAGTGATTGGCATCCGTGTTGAAGCTGATGACGAACGTATGGGTCTAGACTTAAGTCAACATGGTGAACGTGTAGAATAATAAGATCACAGTAAATCAATATATTGTGTAAAACAGCCCGAAAGGGCTGTTTTTTTTCCATATCTAGCGTAAAGCTCTACAAATTTCAAAATTTTTGCTACACTCTAAATCCATTCGGATTTGTTCAATTTAACCGCTATGCATTGTCCATTTTGCAACGCTGAAGACAGTAAAGTGATTGACTCACGTCTTGCTGCTGAAGGCTGTCAGATACGCCGCCGCCGTGAATGTATTAGTTGCGGTGAACGTTTTACAACTTTTGAAAGCTATGAAGTGGTGATGCCGCGTGTCATCAAGTCGGATTCAAAGAGCGAACCTTTTGATGAGGCCAAGCTCCGCCGCTCGCTGATGCATGCCTTGCAAAAGCGTCCAGTAACGCAAGAGCAAATTGAAACGGTACTCAGTGATATTCAATTGCAAATTCGCCGTTTGGGTGAACGTGACGTGAAATCACGCACCATTGGTGAAATTGTTATGCAGTCTTTGTTTGCTTTAGATCATGTGGCTTATGTACGTTTTGCTTCTGTGTATCAAGACTTTCAAGATGTAGAAGCTTTTCGTCGTCAAATTGAGCAAATGCAGCAGCGTGAGCACTAATGCACATCTGCTTCCATTTTTATCATGAGTGATTACATGTCTGAGTTAGATCAAGTGACTTTGCAGCAGCATCAACAGTGGATGCGGCGTGCAATTGCATTGGCACAGCAGGGGCAATACAGCACTCGTCCCAATCCCAATGTGGGCTGTGTGATTGTCAAAGACGGTCAATTGGTTGGTGAAGGTTTTCATCCAAAAGCGGGTCAGCCGCATGCAGAAGTCTTTGCAATGCGTGATGCAGGTGAGGCCGCACGTGGCGCAACCGCTTATGTGACTTTGGAGCCTTGCGCACACTATGGACGTACGCCACCTTGTGCCAAAGGCTTGGTGGAAGCAGGTGTTGCTCAAGTCGTTGTGGCATGTCCCGATCCGAATCCATTGGTTGCGGGTAAAGGTGTACAAATCTTACGTGATGCTGGCATTGAAGTGATCACAGGTATTTGTGAAGCAGAAGCACATCAATTGAATTTGGGCTTTTTAAAAGCCATGGCGACGGGCATGCCTTATGTTCGGCTCAAAGTCGCATCGAGCCTAGATGGGCGTACTGCCATGGCCTCGGGTGAGTCTAAGTGGATTACCGGTGCGATGGCGCGACAAGATGTACAGCATTGGCGTGCGATATCAGGTGCTGTGATTACTGGGATTGAAACAGTATTAGCCGACGATTGCTTACTCAACGTACGTCAGCTCGATGACGCTGTTGACATGCGTAACGTGGTTCAGCCGAAACGTATCGTGCTAGATCGTCAAGGCCGCTTGCCATTAAGCGCAAAAATATTACAGCAACCTGAAACCGTGATGGTCATGGGGCCATATCGTCAGGAACTTGCTGACTTGGGCGTGGTACAATTTGAAATTCAGCCTTTGGCCGATCTGTTAGCAGCATGCGTTCAACAGTTCCAAATTTATGATGTACTTGTGGAAGCCGGTGCGACACTTTCGACCGCTTTCTTACAAGAACATTTGATCGATGAAATGATCAGTTATGTTGCACCGACCTTGTTGGGTCAGTCAGCACGTGCGATGTTTAATGCGGAATTTGACCGCATGGCAGAGCAGCTTCGATTTAAGCTGAAAGATGTCACTCAATTGGGTGATGACATTCGCTTAAGGTTAATCCCTTCTCAAGAGACGCTATGAATTCAGAGTCTACGGTTTATCACAAACGTCGTCATGCGGCTCGTACCACAGACGAATATCTTTTCCATCAGTTGGTTCCTTATTTGGGAAACAAACGCCGTCTATTACATCTGATTTTAGAAGCACTTGAGCAAACGGGAACCTTAAAACGCGAAGATGGTCGTGCGCCGATATTTGCTGACTTTTTTGCAGGTTCAGGTGTGGTATCACGGTTGGCACGTCAAAACGGCTATCGTGTTATTGCCAATGACTGGGAACCATACAGCCATGCCTTGAACAGCGCGATTCTCTCTTGCGTTGAAGCACCTGCGTTTAAAGAGTTGGGTGGCTATCAGAAAGCGATTGATTATCTGAACCGTTTGCCAGAAGTGAAAGGTTGGGTGACCCATAACTTGTGTCCACGTAATGATGAAATCTACGATCCGGCACGTGACCGTTTATTCTTTAAACGCCGTAACGGTATGCGTATCGATGCGATTCGTCAGCAAATTGCAACTTGGCAAGCTCAAGGCGCGATTGATGATGTGGAAATGAGTGCTTTGTTAGCGCCGTTATTGTATTCAGCAAGTTTTGTCAGCAATACCAGCGGTGTATTTAAAAGTTTCCATCATGGTTGGGGCGGTAAAACCCAAGCAGCCTTAGATCGTATCGGTTCATTGTTATGGCTGACCCCAAGTCGTTTTTGTGAAATTGGTGATCCGAAAAAACCCGCCGCTGAAATGTGGTGTGTCGACGCACAGCATTTGGCCAATCAAATGAGCGGCTTTGAAGTAGATGTGGCTTATCTCGATCCACCATATAACCAACATGCTTATAGCAGTAACTACCATGTGTTGAATGCCTTAACGTTATGGGATCAGGTGGATTTACCAACACCAGACACCAAGGGTTTTAAGAGCGGAATCGATCGTGCATGGCGTAAAGAACGTCCAAGTCCATATAATTCTTCGAAGCATGCGAAAGAAGCTTATGAAAAATTATTAGAAACCATCAATGCACGTTACATCCTGACGAGCTATTCAACCGATGGTAATATCAGCGCCACAGATTTGTTACAAGCCAATTTAAAACGTGGCCGAGTAAGCTTATTGACGCAAGATGTACCACGTTACCGCGTGAGTAAGCAGCGTCAGTCTGAACGTGCACGCGTACTAGAGTTTATTGTCATCACGGATACGCATGCCAAATCAGGTCCACCAATCCGTCAGTTGTTGAGTCAATTGCACCATTTTGCAGAATTAGGTGGTGTCGATACCTCTGGCGTGAGCACGCAACTTGATTTGTGGTAAAAATCATCGCCCCATATTTTTCAGGGATTGAACATGTTTACAGGCATTATTGAAAGTCTAGGTAAAGTTGAAAGCATTCAAAACGTGGGTGGCGATGTCCGCTTGCGTATCCAGACAGATTTAGACATGTCGGATGTGCATTTGGGGGACTCGATTGCCACCAATGGCATTTGCTTAACCGTGATTGACTTTGGTAGCAATTGGTATGCAGCTGATGTATCACGTGAAAGTTTAAATCGGACCACTTTGGAACACTGGAAAGCAGGGCAGGCAGTAAATGTGGAAAAAGCCATGTTGCCGACCACGCGTTTTGGTGGACATATTGTCAGTGGTCATGTCGATGCAGTGGGTGAAATCACTCAAGTTCGTTCAGATGCACGTTCAATTTATTTTGAAGTTACCGCACCGAAAGAAATTGCACGCTATTTAGCGGAAAAAGGCTCTGTGACCGTGGATGGTATTAGCCTGACAATTAACCATTTACGTGGCAATGTGCTGAGCTTAAATTTAATTCCGCACACGGCTGAACGAACCAATATCGGTACGTGGAAAGCTGGGGCGAAAGTGAACTTGGAAGTGGATGTTTTAGCACGTTATATTGAGCGTTTATTGCTCGGCGATAAAGCCGCTGAGACCACAGCGCAATCTAAAATTAGCTTAGATTTTCTCGCTGAAAATGGCTTCTTGAAATAAGTTGATACCGAAGAAAACCAAACAGTCTGATTGAAAAATTAGACTGTTTTTTTATTTTTGGTGATAATGCGTCGCGGTATGACATATATGATGAATAATCAGACAGGTGATAATGATTGATTTCTTACTGAATCTGGAACAGTGGTTACCCATGTTATTGGAAAATTATGGTGTGTGGATTTATGCCATTTTATTTCTGGTGATATTTTCAGAAACGGGTTCAGTATTTATGTTCTTCCTGCCAGGAGACAGCCTGTTGCTTGCCATCGGCGCATTATGCTCAACGACGGAAGTGGTGCATTTACACACTATGGGGCTGCTGTTATTTGTCGCATCGGTCTTGGGCTACTGCGTCAATTACTACACGGGCAGCGTGCTAGGCATTAAGTACTTTAATAAGCACACACGTTACTTTAAGCCCGAATATATGGTCAAAACCAATAAATATTTTATGAAGCATGGTGGTAAAACGATTTTAGTCGCACGCTTTGTACCCTTTGTACGTTCTTTTGCGCCTTTTGCTGCTGGATCTGCACGCATGAACCTTGGCACATTTATGTTCTATAACGTGCTAGGTGGTTTAATCTGGATTGGATTATTACTCGGTATCGGTTATTTCCTAGGACATACCGTTTCTGCAGTTGCAGATTTGGTCTAAGCCAAACTTAGACATAAAAAAAGCCCACAGTTGTGGGCTTTTTTTATGGAGTAGATGACCACTTAGTGTTTTGTAACGGTCACTACATCAAGGGTTTGAAAAATCGAGCTGTGGGGCGGTTGCTGAATGCTAAAACCACCTTTTTCTGATTCACGGCTGAGATAAACCGAAATACTGTGAAAGTCTGAATGACTCAGCCAAAGATCTTTGGCACGAATGTCCCATTGTTCTCCAGCAGATAGAGAGGATATTTTCTGGGTAATCTGGTGAATGATGTCCATATTGAATTCCCATCTGGATGCATGATTATATTTTTAGGATGCCTGAAGCATTGTATTTTGAGGAACAATGCTTCAGTCATATGAACATCATGTTGCAAATACATGTCAGTTTAATGACAGTGACCAGATTTCGATGCACGGCTTAAGATGCTTGGGACGATGTAGATTCTGTCGAAAAATTAGAGTTTTCTAAGATATAGTCAATTTCTTCTTGTGCGGCTGCTTTCAATTTTGCACGGAAATCACTGACGGCCATTTCGATTTGCGTTTCTGCCTCAAGTTCCAAACGCACGCGTACACTTTCGAGTTCTGACAACATCTGTCCTTTGCTCACCGATAAGCTTTGACTTAATCCCGCTAAACCCGTTTCAGGATTTTTATGATAGCGAGCGGCATAGTGTTGTACTTCACGATTAAGATTATGCTGCATCATGGTGAGCGCTTGCGTTTGTGCAGCAAAGCGTAACTCTTCGTCACGTTTCAGTTGTTCTGCATAGGCTTGTTCAGCTTCACGTTTTTCTTCTAAGGCTTTTTCTAAAGCCAGTTGTTTGCGAATACGAGCATCTTCAATCAGCTGTGCTTTCAAATCTGCATAGGCAGACTCAATTTTGTCAAAAGACACTTGCTGCTGCTGTTGGTCATTGACCAGCCATTGTTGAATGTCTGTACTGGGATTGAGTACATCGCAAACGCGACCAAGGTCATCAATAAAGGTCTGACGAATAGCTTCAGGTACTTTTAACCAGCGCTGTTTAAAGTCTGGACCGACATTCAATGCCATGGTGCATCTCCTTGCAAATAGGGTAAAACCAATATCACGTTAAAGTTTATGGGTCTGCGGTTGAACGCCCAAACGTCGATATTGTTTATATTTTTCACGCCCGATAATTTTAGCGGGTTCGTTATTTTCAATAATTTCGATAATGTGACTAAAACTTGCGAACTGTTCAAGTGCTTGATCGTTAAAATTAAACACAATCCAGTCGGTTTGCTCAGGCAATTGGGC
Organism: Acinetobacter sp. YH1901134; assembly: GCF_013416965.1. NCBI lineage: Bacteria > Pseudomonadati > Pseudomonadota > Gammaproteobacteria > Moraxellales > Moraxellaceae > Acinetobacter > Acinetobacter sp. YH1901134. Next base: position 56,716 of record NZ_VPEW01000007.1, read on the forward strand.
AGAAATACAGACCGTTGCCTGGGGTTGATCGATACCATGGGGAATGAAACCTGTGTGATCGAAACTCCACAGGCGTTCATCAAGTTGTTGCTGTAAGTCTGGGTCAGCACAATGTAGCCAAATACGTACAGGCTGACGCAGGATCTTACGGCATAAACGACAAGTGCTTTCGACTTGTCGTTCAGGACTTTTTTCAAATAAATAAAAGCTAACTTTAGCCATTCGCTTGAGCACGATTCGCTAAGAATTGCATTAATAATGGCACAGGACGACCTGTTGCGCCTTTATTTACACCTGAGTTCCATGCAGTACCCGCAATGTCTAAATGCGCCCAACGATATTCACGCGTGAAGCGTTGAAGGAAACATGCAGCGGTCACAGAACCTGCTTTTGGACCACCAATGTTGGCAATATCTGCAAATGGAGAATCAAGTTGTTCTTGATAATCTTCAATCACTGGCATGCGCCACACGCGGTCAAAGCTGTGTTGACCCGCAGCAGTCAATTCAGCCGCAAGTTCATCATCCGGAGTGAACATACCAGTAAGGACTGAACCCAGTGCTACGACACATGCACCAGTGAGGGTTGCAATATCAATCACCAGTGCAGGGTTAAAGCGTTTTACATAGGTCAAGGTATCGCACAGAACCAAACGACCTTCGGCATCGGTATTTAGAATTTCAACGGTTTGACCGCTCATGGTGGTCACGATGTCGCCCGGGCGAGTGGCATGACCAGACGGCATGTTTTCTGCAGCAGCAATTGCGCCGACCACATGAATCGGTAATTTCGCTTCACACAGCGCACGGATGGTACCCAAAACTGATGCAGAACCGCACATGTCGAATTTCATTTCGTCCATGCCTGCACCCGGTTTAAGTGAGATACCACCCGTATCAAAAGTCACGCCTTTACCAACAAGCACCACAGGGGCTTCTTCACGGTTTGAAAGGTATTCGATAGTAATAATACGGCCTGGACGGTCAGAACCTTTGCTCACAGCAAGGAAAGCACCCATACCGAGATCAGCCATTTGTTGTTCATCGAGTACAGTCACTTTGAGTTGATCAGGGAATTCAGCTGCAAGCGCTTGAGCTTGTTCGGCTAAATATTCAGGGAAACAGATATTGCCCGGACGATTACCTAGGTCACGGGTAAAGCTTTGACCTGATTGCACTGCAGAAATTAATTCAAGCTGTGCAGTGGTTAATGGACTTTCAGTAGCGATTAAATGGATCTGCTCCAAAACAAATTCATTTTTCTTAGACTTGTATTCATCAAATGCATAAGCCGCTTGAGTCAGGCTAAGTGCAAATAAATAATGTTGTTCTTGTGGTAGGGCAGAGATATCGACACTGATCTGTTTGAATTTTTTTTGTGACGCTTTAATAATGGTTTGTGCAATTTTTGCAAATTTATTGACCTGTAATTCAGCAACTTTACCGAGGCCTAAAAGTGCGCTATTGCGACAAGCGGCAATGTTCGCCACCAAAGGCAGGCTTTCATTGAGTGCTGCTTTAAATTGAGTCGCGTCAATTAAATTATCTAAATCATTGATTTGATATGAAGTAGCTGCATTTGTAACGTGCTCAGAATCTACTAATATCAACAAATATTGGCTGGACGCATTCGCTTGGAATGACGTATTAATAGAAAGTTTCATGTGCGGTATTTATGCCTTTTTAAATTTATAAACCATTAAACCATTGAAACATTTATATGAATAGAGTTTCAATGAGCTACAAGGGTATAGGTTTTATATTTTCTACATTCGGGTAAACTAACGCTAGTTTTTATTGGCCCTATTTTTGGAAGAATTAATTTGATTATTCGGCGTTATCTGGTCAAGCAAGTGGTGTCGACATCACTGGTTGTGATTGCCTTATTGACCTTGATCATGATGGGTGGTCGTTTGATCAAGTACTTTGGTGTGGCGGCGCAGGGTCGTTTAGATGCAAGTATTTTATTTAGCATTATTGGCTACCGTTTGCCTGAATTTTTAACCTTAATTCTTCCGCTCGGTTTCTTTATTGGTCTGATGTTGGTCTTTGGTCGTCTGTATGTCGATCATGAAATGGCTGTGCTCAATGGTAGTGGTGTCAGTCGAAATCAATTGTCACGTTTATTGGTGCCAATGACCGTGGTCTTTATGGCTGTTCAAGCATTTTTGATGCTGTGGGCTTCGCCTTGGGGCATCCGTCAGTTTGAAGCATTAACGACTTCACAAGCAGTACGAACAGGCTTTGACTTGGTTCGACCGAAAGAGTTTATTTCCTCTGGGCCCTATACCATTTATGCAGGGGACTTGTCAGAAGACCGTAAAAACTTAAAAGATATTTTCTTCTATCAGCGTGCAGAAAAGGAGGGTAAGCCTGATGTCATTATTTTGGCAAAAGAAGCGACCCGCGTCGAAGTGCCCAATGATAATGCCAATGTGGTGGATTTGGTTGAAGGCCGCCGTTACGAAATCTATCCGGGGCAACCGCGTTATTCTCAAGCTGAATTCCAAAGTTATCGTTTACGTTTAGAAAATGATAAAGAAGCAAAATTTGAAAGTACCGAAGTAGAAGCTTTACCAACCTCGAAGTTATGGGATAACCGTCATGATCCTGTGGTTGCCAGTGAACTCGGTTGGCGGATATTTGTGCCGTTCGCTATTTTGGTGGCGTTATTACTCGCTACCGCTTTGTCTGAAGTGAGTCCTCGTCAAGGGCGTTACCTGAAACTGTTCCCAGCTTTACTTATTTTTGCCAGTTTAATCGTAGCCTTAATGGCGATCAAAACGCGGATCAGTAAAGATGAAATGGGCATCTGGGCTTATCCACTGGTCTTAGTGATTTACGGTATTGCAGCAGCATTGTTCTCGCGTAAACAAAAATTAGCGCCCAAAATTAAGAAACAAATTCAGCGAGTGAGGTCTTAAAATGTTGGCACGTCGTATAGTTGCAAAACATGTGACCAAAACTACTGCTTTAGCCATGCTTGGTGCGACCGCGGTATTGGCTGGCTTACAAGTGCTTTTTACTTATTTAGGTGAATTGGGCTCGCTGAAAGAAGGCTATAACGCATGGAATGCTTTGCAGTATGTGTTATGGAGTTCACCGAATTATTTATATGAAATTTTACCAATTTCAGCCTTGATTGGAGCGGTACTGGGTTTAGGGACTCTAGCTTCAAACAGTGAATTGATTGTGATGCGTTCGGTCGGCATCAGCCTTTGGCGGATTGTGGGCTGGGTGATTCGTTCGGCACTCATTTTGGTGGTTTTATCCTTTGCATTAAGCGAATGGGTCATTCCCTATACCAATGAACAAGCCAAAAGCGTCAAAAGTCACCGCACTGCGGCTGAACTGGGCGAAGTCAAAGGCTATTGGTCGCGTGAAGGTCAGCGCTTTATTTATATTGACTATGCCAATTCGCAAGGTCAAATTAAAGATGTTCAGGTTATTGATTTTGATGAAAAATATCGTTTGCGAGGCACTTTGGATGCGGAGCAAGGGAATTTTGTCCAAAATGGTTCTTGGTCGCTGCAAAATTCAACCCAAGTCGATCTCTTAGCGACGGGTGATGCTGTAGCGAAGCAAAATGCTGAACAGCCGCTTTCATTGGCGTTGCAACCTAAATATGTGCATATGGTTACCATTGACCCTGAAGACCTATCACCGAGTCAATTGGTGAGCTTTATGAGCTATATGCATGAATATAGCCAAGTCCCGAAAACTTACCAATTGGCGTTTTGGCAAAAGTTTGGTTCGCCCTTTGCTTTAATTGCCTTGGTGGTAATTGCGTGTTCATTTATTTTTGGACCTTTACGTCAACAGTCGATGGGTTTCCGCTTGGTGATTGCCTTATTTGCTGGACTGGGTTTTTACTACTTACAAGATTTCTTGGGTTATGCAAGTTTGGTGTACGCGCCATCGCCTGCATGGTTCGTCTTTATACCAATTATTTTGATGTTTGTAGCGGGTGGCTATCTGCTGCACCGTGCACGTTAAGTGCATGCAAGATTGAGTAAAACAATGTTGATGACCTAGATAAACCATGGTTGTCACATAGAGTCTTCACCGAAAATTCGGTAAGATAGTATGATTAATTTATAAACGAAAGAGTGTTCATTATGACGGATGCAACTGCTGGCAAAATCCCACACGTATTGGTAATTATGGATGGTGTGGGTCATCGCGAAGCGGTCGAGGACAATGCCTTTTTAGCAGCAAAACGACCAAACTTGACTGCAATGCAGGAAAAGCATCCGCATGGATTGATTTCAGGCTCTGGCGAAGACGTTGGTTTACCTGATGGTCAAATGGGTAACTCTGAAGTGGGCCACATGAACCTTGGTGCAGGACGTGTGCTGTATCAAGACTTTACTCGTATTACCAAAGATATTCGTACCGGTGCGTTCTTTGAACATGACGTTTTAGTCGATGCGGTTGAAAAAGCCAAAGCTGCAAATCGTGCTGTACATATCATGGGCTTGTTGTCTGAAGGTGGTGTGCATTCACATGAAGATCACATTGTGGCGATGGCTGAATTGGCATTAAAACGCGGTGCAAAAGTGTATCTTCATGCATTCCTTGATGGTCGTGATACACCGCCAAAAAGTGCACAACCTTCGCTTGAAAAATTAGATGCACTGTTTGCTCAGTATCCGGGTCAAGGTCGTATTGCCACCATGATTGGTCGCTACTTTGCAATGGATCGTGACAACCGTTGGGATCGTGTTGAGCAAGCCTATCGTCTTTTAACTGAAGGTGAAGCAGTGCGTACAGCAGCGACTGCTGTTGAAGGTTTAGAGCAGGCTTATGCTGCTGAAGAATCAGATGAATTTGTAAAAGCGACGTGTATTGGTGATTTAGCACCGATCCAAGATGGTGATAGCGTTGTCTTCATGAACTTCCGTGCTGACCGTGCGCGTGAAATTACCAAAGCTTTTGTGGAAAAAGATTTTGCAGGTTTTGAACGTAAAGTGGTTCCCGCTTTATCAAAATTTGTCATGTTGACACGTTACCAAGCAACAATTGATGCGCCAGTGGCTTATATGCCAGAAGCGTTGCATAACTCGATTGGTGAATACCTGTCTAATTTGGGTAAAACACAACTTCGTATTGCTGAAACTGAAAAATATGCACACGTGACCTTCTTCTTCAGTGGTGGTCGTGAAGATGAATATCCGGGTGAAAAACGTATTTTGATTCCATCACCAAACGTTGCGACCTATGATTTAAAACCAGAAATGAGCGCTTATGAAGTCACTGATGAATTGGTTGCCGCAATTAATTCAGGTGAGTACGACTTACTGGTGGTGAACTATGCCAATGGTGATATGGTTGGCCATACCGGTGTGTTTGATGCAGCAGTCAAAGCGGTTGAGGCTGTAGACACGTGCTTAGGCCGTGTATATGAAGCTGTGATGGCAAATAAAGGTCACATGCTCGTGACCGCCGATCATGGTAACGTAGAGCAAATGCAGGATTACCAAAGTGGTCAGGTGCATACTCAACATACCACTGAACTTGTGCCGTTTATCTATGTTGGCCCGACCAATGCAACAATTGCAGAAGGTGGTGTTTTGGCTGACGTAGCACCGACACTTTTAACGCTTATGCACATTCCTGTACCAACAGAAATGCAAGGTCGTAACTTGATTACTCTTGAAGCTTAAAATGTAAGGAAGCATGAATGACTAAAGCACACTGGACGTCAGTTGTAAGCCTTACAGCCTTGCTGCTGTGTTCTAGTCATTCGACATGGGGAGCCGACAAAGCAAAGTCGGCTTTCGATGAATTTGATGGCAGCTATGAACAAAGTTATGCCGAAGTACCTGTCGAATCGATCCAACAATTTGTTCAGATCTATGGCATTGTCAAAGAAAATTATGTCGTTGAAAAAAATGACGATGCATTATTCCAACAAGCTACCAAAGGTATGGTCAGTGGTTTAGACCGCTATTCACGATATCTTTCACCTGAAGACTATAAGCAGCTTTTGCAATACACCGAAGGGGATATTGCGAGTGTCGATTTCAATTTGCGCTTTGATGCAGGTCTACAGCAATGGGTCATCACCAATTTAAAGCCTGATGCCGATTCAGCAAAGCTAGGTCTGAAAAATGGCGCGGCGGTGTTTAAAATTGATGATCAAGAACTCAAAAAACTTAATCAAGATCAAGTGCGACACCTGCTCACAGGCAGTATCGGCTCGACGCTGAATCTACAGCTGATAACTGCAAGTCAACCGGTCAATTTGGTCAGAAACACTAAAGTTGAAACAGATATAGAATCTAAATTATTAAATAATCAGGTTTTAGTCTTACACGTAAAAGTTTTTCAACAAGATACAGCCAATGAAATTAAGCGTTTAATTGAAAGTCATGGTTCACGTGTCAAAGCTGTATTGTTTGATTTAAGAAATAACCCCGGGGGGTTACTGTCAGCAGCAGTGGAGTCTGCCGATTTATTTTTGAATCAGGGCATTATTGTGTCGACTCGAAGTCGATCTGAAGGTGACCAACAATTTCAGGCTTTACCAAGTTTTGAATTTCAAAATATGAAAGTCGGCATCTTAATCAACAATCGTTCTGCTTCTGCCGCAGAGGTCTTTACCGCAGCATTAAAAGAGCATAAACGTGCATGGGTAGCGGGTGAGAAAAGTTATGGTAAAGGTGTGGTTCAAAAACTATTTCCATTGAGTAATGGTGCAGCTTTACAAATGACTGTGTCGCAATATCTGACACCGAATGGCAAAATGATTGAAGGAATTGGGGTGCAGCCAGACTATAACTATCCGCTGCAACATGATGCACGTGAAGATCACTATGTCGATCATGTTGCAGAGTTATTGCTGAATCAAAAATAACAGCAATACGCTGGAAAGCTTTTACTCTTCGTCTTCGGTATCTAAACCGAATTTTTTCAAACGATAGCGCAATGAACGGAATGACATACCTAATTTTTTGGCGGCAAGTGTTCTGTTCCAGTGAGTCAAATTCAACGCATTCATGAGCACTTCTTTTTCGATATTTTCTAAAAAGAGTTCTAAACCTTCTTCAGGTATTTTACGAGGAACCACACTCTGTTCGTTGCTGTTTGCAGCAAGCTGTGCAGAATCATTCGTTGTTGGAGCGGAATTGAACTGAGCACTCGGTTGTCTTAATGGCGCACTTTGCAGATGTTGAAGATCAATTTGCTCATCATCGCAGAGGGTCATGGCACGTTCGATAATATTGCGGAGTTCACGGACATTACCCGGATAATATTGGTTGAGTAGGAAGTTTTTCGCTCGTTCAGTCAGAGGCTTAGTGGCAATTTCCCATTCATGGCTAATTTTTTGAATAAAATGTTGCGCCAATAAGAGGATATCTTCGCCACGTTCACGTAAGGCAGGCAACACTAAATCCATCACATGGATACGGAAAAATAAATCTTGGCGGAATCGACCTTGTTGGACGAGAGCTTCTAAGTCCTGATGACTGGCACTGATCACACGGAAATCAACATCAATTTCACAGTCTGAACCTACGGGGCGAATACGTTTTTCCTGTACCGCACGTAGCAGTTTAACTTGCATGGCTAAAGGTAATTCGGCAATTTCATCCAGAAATAAGCTACCACCATGTGCAGATTGAATCAGACCTTGCTTGTCTTGGGTGGCACCACTAAAGCTGCCTTTTTTATGGCCAAAAAGTTCACTTTCCATTAACTCTGTGGGAATTGCCCCGCAGTTAATGGCAATAAAAGGCCCTTCATTACGGTTGCTTAAACGGTGAACCAGATTGGCCACGACCTCTTTACCCGTACCAGATTCACCCGTAATAAAAACTGGTGCTTGTGAACGTGCAATTTTCTTTAGAGTTCGACGCAATTGCTGGATTGGAAGCGATTCACCAATCAACATTTTATGTTCTAAAGCATCTTGCGAAGTAATGTCTTCGTCCAAAGGCTTATTCAGGGCTTTTTGTAGCAGTTGTTCAAGATGTTTCGGATTGATCGGTTTGCTGACAAAATCGAATGCTCCCGCCTTTAATGCGGCAATGGCAATATCCATGTTGCCATAGGCTGTTAGCACAGCAACTGGAAGGGCAGGACAGTGTTCATTCATCCAATCTAAGAGCTGTAGACCATTACCATCGGGTAAGTTGAGATCGGTTAGACAGGCATCGTAGCTATAGGTAGACAAGGCTTTTTTAGCTTCGTCGAGGCGATGTGCAACATGCGTTTTAACCCCCATCCTTGATAAAGACATTTGCATCAGCATACATAAGTCTTCTTCGTCATCAACTAACAATACCAGTGGTTGTGAATCCACAGTTTTCCCCTAAAAACAATTAAATAACAGCTTGTAAGCACTCAATCCTAAAGCAAGCTCCCTGTTTTTGTTCTACATAGGAAAGCTGTGCTTGATTCGCTTCACAGAAGCTATGAGCAAGATATAATCCTAAACCAGTTCCAGTAATTTCGGTACTAAAAAATGGTTGAAATAACTGTGTGCGGTTTTGTAAAGCAACCCCATTGCCGAAATCTCGGACATCGATCTGGACTTTTTTCTGATCTATACGCGCCACCACTTCGATATACGACATGTCCGGATTGTTATGGCGAATCGCATTACGAATTAGGTTGATTAAAATTTGTCTGAACTGTGCCTCATCAAAATCGATTAAGGTTTTGGTTTGTACATTGAGTCGAATGTTCTGTTGAATGTCTGCCAGATCTTCGTGCAGGAACAACGGTAAAAATTGTTCTAGATTCAGACGAGTCGGATGGGTTTCCTTATTGCGCACCATATTTAGGGTGTCTTGAATAATTCGGTCAATCCGCACTGCTTGACGTGAAATCATATGATTCAACATGTGCTGTTGTTCGGTATCACTTTGCGGATATAAATCATTGGCATGCACAATCGCCGCTAAAGGATTGCGAATTTCGTGGGCAATACTGGCGGAAAGTTGCCCTAAAGCGGCTAATTTTAGTTGTTGCACTTGCTGATTGAGTTTTTGTGCATCTTGTAAAATCAGTAAGGTCAGCATTTGATGCGGCACAACGAGTTTTTGTACGAGTACCTGAATGTGGTACTGGCTTTGTTGTGATTCAAATTGGAATTTTTCACCGCTTTTTAAATCTTCAAATTTGAGTAATTCAAATAAGTCTGGCTGCGTGGTATACAGCGGATATTGGTCATGATGATAAGAATTTGGCATGCCGAGTAAATGGCAAGCAGCAGGATTACTCAGCACTACATGACAGTTTTCATCCAATACTAAATAGCCCGTGTCAATCTGCTCTAAAATATAGCGATTAATGTTTTGTAGCCGATGGAGCTCTAAGGATTGCGAAAAATTCAGATTTTCCAATAACTGGAAACGTTTCACGGCAATTTGCGCACTGCCATACACCACACAAAATAAAAAAGCCAAAATCGCACTGTTGGTTAAATTTTTGAGTGAGGTAAATTCAAGAATTGAACCTAAAAACAGTTGATACACCACGCAAATCACAGCGATGAGGGTGATGACCAAAGCTTTTTGGGCATCTAATAACAGGGATGCTGCAAAAATCGTAATCACAAACAGCAAACTCAAATGTAAATTGGGTCCATCGATGGCTAAGGTCAGTAAGCTCAGCGAAATCACATCTACGATGAATAACAGCAGTAGCTGGTTTGGAATACGGACTTTGAAGCGTCCAAGCGACATGAATTGAATGCTGGTAAACAGCAAATAAATCGTCAATACATATAGGTATAAACGTGGGTATTCATAATCTGAAGTGAATTGAGTGTAGGTCAGTAAAAAGACCAGTAACAGACAGGCACTGATGATAAAGCGATAAGCACTGTACCAAAGACCCAAATGATACTGGTTCAATTCACTATGAATTGAACGCTGTGTCATAAGTAACAGGATGTACGTTGTGTTAAGGTTTGATTAACCCGTAGCGAATTGCCAAGTGAGTTAGTTTGACATCACTATCAATATTCAGTTTTTCAAAAATGCGGTAACGGTAGGTATTCACTGTTTTAACACTAACGAATAATTTATCAGAAATTTCTTGTGCACTTATACAATTGACCACCATCATGGCAACTTGCATTTCACGCTCAGACAGGGCGTCAAAAGGTGATTGTTGGGTATCAGACAAATATGAGCTGGCCAGTTGTTCTGCAATGTCTGCACTGAAATATTTGCCGCCTTGCATCACTTTATTAATCGCACGGACCATTTCAGTAACTGGTGCACCTTTGGTGATATAGCCTTTGGCACCTGCTTTTAACAATAAAGACGGGTAGGGTTCTTCAGCAAGTCCACTGACTGCGAGGACTTTTGTATCTGGCGCTGTTTGAAGTAGGCGACGTGTGGTTTCTACACCTCCGATCCCCGGCATATTGACATCTAATAAAACAACATTTGGATGGTGTTGGCGAACAAGTGTAATCGCATCTTCACCAGATTCGGCTTGTCCAATGACTTGGATATCTGCATGGTCTTCGAGCATACGGCAAATACCAGTACGGACTAATTCATGGTCATCTACCACCAAAACTGTGATCACCTACACTCTCCCTCAAATCAAAATCTGTTTTTTTTGTTACATAAAGCAAAATAAGCTTGCAATGAAACGACAAAATTAGCAATCCTATTCTTATATGAAATGAAAAACTTCATACACAATGTGTGAGCAAAAAATGTTCGTAGTTGTGACCAATGTACGGCATATTGCTGGTCTTGCGCAAATGTTTAGTATCCTGAGTTGAGTGAGCAATGGTGAAAAAATTAAATAAATCCTTCATGCACGTTTTGGGCATGTCAATTTTATTCAGTATGAGCAGTTTCAGTTCTGCTGAAATTGTGATGAATAGTGCTGCAAATCAGCAGTCAAATATTAGCTGGTCATCTGAAGATGCAAACCAGTTACTCAACGGTGACGTGTCTTATAGCGCTGAAGAGCCATCTCCTCAAGGGTCAACGAAAGTGACTACTTCTGTACGCAGTACAGGCGGTGTGGTACAGACAGCACCATCGAAAACGGTCCGTATTATTGATACCAATCAATACGCAGGACAGCCCTCTGTAAATGCGCGTGCAGCACTGGTTATGGATGGTCAAACTGGTGAAGTGCTATATAGCAAAAATAGCAATACCGCTTTACCGATTGCATCGATTACCAAACTCATGACAGCAGTAGTGATTTCAGATGCCCGATTAAACATGTCTGAAAAGATTACCTTACAACAGTCTGATTTCTCATGTTCAGGTTGTAAAAGCTCAAGTTCAACACTTCGTGCTGGCGACAGTATGAACCGCGCAGAAGCATTGCTGTTTGCTTTAATGAAGTCTGAAAATCCAGCGGCTTCGGCATTAGCACGTACTTATCCAGGTGGTCGTTCTGCATTTATTGCAGCGATGAATGCGAAAGCACGCTCATTAGGGATGAACTCGACTCATTATGTAGAATCGACTGGCTTGCACCCAGGCAATGTCGCTTCGGCACGTGACTTAGGTATTTTGGTGAATACCGCTTCGCAGTATGGTTTGATTCGTCAATTTTCAACCACACCAAGTTATGACTTTAATTTGGGCTACCGCGTGTTGAAATCAAACAATACTAATGCTTTAGTGCGTAATGGTGGTTGGAATATTAATATTTCAAAAACTGGATTTATTAATGAAGCAGGGCGCTGTGTAGTGATGCATACCACATTGAATAACCGTCCAGCGGTAGTGGTGTTATTGGGTGCGGATTCTTCAGTTGCACGAACCAATGATGCGACACGTTTAATGAATTGGGCGAGCCAGTTACCAAAACGTATTTAATAAGATTTCAGATTTTTCATTCTTTCAGTATTTGGATTTACTCAACGTTTAAATGCTGAAGTGAATGCAAGATATAAAAAGCCCTGCAAGAGCAGGGCTTTTTTATTTAGTCAGCATATGAATTACATATTTGACAGAATTGAATCGCGAACTTGATCCATAGTTGCATCAATCGACAACATTACTGCATCTTGGCATTGCTTGATGGCAGTGTCAGGATCTTTTAAACCGTTACCTGTCACAGTACATACGATCACAGAACCTTCAGCAATTTTACCTGCTTTAATGTCACGAATCGCGCCACCGATAGACGCTGCAGAAGCAGGTTCTACGAATACACCTTCGTACATAGACAGTAGACGCTGTGCTTCTAAGATTTCAGCATCTTGGAGTTCATCGAACCAGCCTTCTGAATCGCGGACTACTGCTTTAGCATGGTTCCAGCTTTGTGGGTTACCGATACGGATTGCAGTTGCTACTGTTTCAGGGTTTTCTACAGGTGCACCGCGTAGGAATGGTGCCGCGCCAGCAGCTTGGTAACCCACCATTGTTGGTAGACCCGCAGGTTTTGGACCTGTGAATTGATCAGTTTCAGGATCATAAACGACTTGTACAAATTCTTCTTTAGGCTGATTCGCCACAGCTTCGGTATAACCCATCCAGTGTGCTGTAATGTTACCCGCATTACCTACAGGTAAGCAGTGGTAATCTGGCGCACGACCTAATTCGTCAACGATTTCGTAAGCAATGGTTTTTTGACCTTGCAGACGATATGGGTTGATTGAGTTTACAATCGTAACTGGTGCTTGATCTGCAACTTCTTTTACAAGACGCATACCGTCATCGAAGTTACCGTGAATTTGCATTGTTACCGCGCCATACATCATCGCTTGTGCCATTTTACCCATGGCAATTTTGCCTTCTGGGATGAGCACAAATGCTTTAATGCCTGCACGTGCAGCATAAGCAGCCGCTGCAGCAGATGTATTACCTGTAGATGCACAGATAATTGCTTTAGAGCCTTCTTCAACTGCTTTTGTTACAGCCATGGTCATACCACGGTCTTTAAATGAACCAGTCGGGTTTAAGCCCTCGTACTTCACATAAATTTCAACATTTTTGCCAATAATGCGTGGAATGTTCTCAAGCTTAATCAGTGGCGTATTACCTTCGCCCAAAGAAATTGCGCGAGTAGTTGCAGATACGGGTAAACGGTCGCGATAGCGGTCAACTAAACCAGTATAACGATTGGCATTAGACATGATGATGTTCCAATTGTGTGTAGAGCTTGGCGAGAGGAACTGAAATATTCCCCTCGACCCGATTAATTATCAAGCGATTCTAAACGAATTCGTACAATTTCGCCATGAATGACAGGCAATGCTTGAATTTGTTGAAGGGCTTCATCCATTTTAGATTCTTTGACTGGATCAGTCAGAATCACGATAGGAATAAGGTCTTTTAAGCGCGGTTGTTGCATGATCGCATCGATGCTGATTCCTGCACGGCTTAAAATAGTCGTCACATCGGCAAGAACGCCAGTTTGATCTTCGGCATTAATACGGATGTAGTATCCAGTGGTCATTTCTTCACGTGGAAGAATTGGTAAATCAGTTAGGGCTTCAAAAGCAAGCTGTGGAATTGTACCTGCGCCATCTTCGGTATATGAGATGTCACGGACAATATCGACAACGTCGGCAACCACTGCTGATGCTGTCGGGCCTGCACCTGCACCTGCGCCATAGTAAAGCGTTGGACCAACGGCATTGGCTTGAACCAATACGGCATTTTTAACGCCATTTACATTGGCAATCAATTGGTCTTCAGGGATCAGCGTTGGATGAACACGAAGCTCAATGCCAGTTGCAGCACGACGTGCAATACCTAAATGTTTAATACGGAAACCAAGGTCTTCAGCATATTTGACATCTTGTGCAGTAACTTTGCTGATGCCTTCCGTGAAGACTTTGTCAAACTGGAGTGGGATACCAAAAGCAATAGAAGCCAGCAATGTTAACTTGTGCGCTGCATCGATCCCTTCGACGTCGAAGGTTGGATCTGCTTCGGCATAACCGAGTTCTTGCGCTTCTTTGAGAACGTCTGCAAAGGCACGACCTTTTTCACGCATTTCAGTCAGGATAAAGTTACCAGTACCGTTAATGATACCTGCAAGCCAGTCAATTTTATTGGCTGCCAAACCCTCACGGAGGACTTTAATAATTGGGATACCACCTGCGACAGCTGCTTCATAAGCAATCTGAACGTGATGATCATCGGCCAATTTAAATAATTCATTACCGTGTTCAGCTAATAACGCCTTGTTGGCGGTCACTACTTGTTTGCCATGAACGATTGCTTCACGAATCACTTCATACGCAGGGTGAATGCCGCCCATAACTTCAACCACAACGTCTACATCGGGTTGACGGACGATATCTAATAAATCAGCACTTTGCTTCACTGAAGCAGGCAGTTCTAAATCAGGACGAGGGCGACGCGTACCCACATGGGTAATTTCAATTTCACGACCGGTGCGACGTTTAATCTCAGCAGCATTTTCTTTTAGTAGTTTAAGGGCACCACCACCCACAGTACCAAGACCGAGGATTGCCAGACGAACTGGTTTCACGTCACACTCCATTTATTTCATCATTGCTTTAAGTGAGTTTAGATCATAGCTAAAAAAACGTTCGGACTCTAGGGTAGAAATCACTTTATTCCTACCCATAAAAAACATTCATTTAGCCTATAAAAATTAGTTATTTAAGCGCACTTTCAAGTTCGGAAGCCGACATGTAAGCACCGATGTGTTTGCCTTCTGCGTTATAGATCGCTGGCGTACCATTCACACCAATATTTAGACCCATTTCATACATGCTGCGCACAGGGTTTTGACATGATGCAGGCTCGATTTGCTCACCGGCAATGGCTTTATCAAATGCGGCACGACGGTCTTTGCTACACCAGATAGTTTCCATCATTGGCATGTGTTGTTCACCACGTGGCCAAGCGATATAACGGACTTCAATGCCACGGGCATTAATATCATCCATTTGTTCATGTAATTTATGGCAATAAGGACAGCTAACATCGGTAAACACATAAACCACGTGTTTGGTTTTACCTTTGGCTTTATAGATCAGTAGGTCTTCAGTTTTTAATTGATCAAATAATTTTTTGTTGGCTTCTGCTTGTAGGGTATCGCCTACATTAAAGAGTTGCTTTTCACCTAAACGAACCACGTCGCCTTGGAAAATGTATTTACCATCAGCTGTAGCATAGACCGCAGGCATGCCTTCAAAGCTTACCCAAAACAAATTAGGAACTTCAGTCGCTTTCACCCCAGTGACTTTGGCATTGATATTGGCTTTTTGCAGATTGGATTGCAAAGTATCAATTAAACGCTGCTGAGCATTACGTTCAGATAAATTCGAAGCTTCACCAGTTGCAGGCGTACTTGCCGTTAATGTCGCATCTTTCTTTTCGTCATTATTTGAATTAGAACAAGCCACTAACGCCATACTGGCAACAAGTGTCGATGCGAGAAAAATTTTTGAACGGGTAAATAACATAAACAACCCTTTTCTTTTAGCTTTATCAAACAGGTGAGTAAGCATAGCAAAAAATATCGGGCACAATAGAACTTCTTGGTCTGATATTTCCTGCCGTTAAGCTCTCGGATGATAGTCTGCATGTAATTTTTGCATACGAATCTGCGCGACATGGGTATAAATTTGAGTGGTAGACAAGTCACTGTGGCCGAGCAGCATCTGCACTACACGTAAGTCGGCACCGTGGCTGAGCAAATGCGTGGCAAAGGCGTGGCGTAAGGTATGTGGTGATAATTCGGCTTGAATGCCTGCAATGAGCGCATAGCGTTTAATCGCGTACCAAAAGTTTTGGCGACTCATCATTCCACCGAGTTGAGTGAGAAATAAAGCATCGGTTGCGCTTTTGTATAAGACGGGACGTGCTTCAGCTAAATACTTCTCGATCCATTCCACCGCCATTTGACCTAAAGGAACTAAGCGTTCTTTATTGCCTTTACCGGTAATTCGTAAATAGCCTTGTTTAAGATTGATCAGTTCTAATCTTAAATTTAATAACTCAGAGACACGTAAACCACAGGCATACAGCACTTCGAGCATGGCACGATCACGTAGACCCAATGCGGTGTTGAGGTCTGGGGCATTAATCAGGGCTTCAACATCTGCTTCAGATAAATCCTTTGGTAGGGCACGACCCAATTTGGGTGTTTTATGGATTGCAACAGGATTGTCGCTGCGTATTTTTTGTTCACGCAAGAACTTGAAAAATGAACGCAGTGCAGAAAGTGAGCGGGCGATCGAGCGAGGGCTTTTTCCTTGTTTAGTCAGGCTAAGCAAGACATCTGAAATGTCGTCACTGCTCCAATCAGTCATGACATGCGTATGACACTCACTGCATTGAATTAAATCAGATAAATATGCATTTCGAGTGTGTGGACTGACGGTTTGAGCTATTAAATCATCACGATATCCGTGTAAAAAACTGAGTGTTTCTGGAATTTGGACTGGGGTAGGAATACGTGGTTTTTTATTTAACATGTGCCGCTCATTTTCGAAATTAAACCAAGAAATCACAATGGTTTAATGCAATGTAATTTAAAAAAATAGTCGTGTCGATGCTAGATTGTTAAATGAGAATTGAAATCGAATCCGATTTGTTAATTATTCTCATTTGTTTGTATAATGTTCAAAATTTTTTAGGGTTAGTTGCGTGCGATTATCTGATTTGAAAGTGAAACAAAGCGCAGTCATTCATAAGGTACATCGTAACCAGAATGGCAACAATGCTCCGGCTGATTTAGTCGCTAGCCGTTTAGAGACTTTGGGTTTTGTTCCCGGAACAAAAGTACAGGTGATTACCAAAGGTATTTTTGGTGGTGACCCGATTTTAATTCAAGTTGGGTTTACTCGTTTCGCACTGCGAAAAGTAGAAGCTGAAAAAGTGGAAATAGCAATGGAAGGGGCATCAGCATGAGTGATGCGTTACGTATTGCCCTCGTTGGTAATCCAAACTGTGGTAAAACTTCATTATTCAATCATTTAACGGGCACACGTCAGAAAGTTGCAAACTATGCTGGGGTAACGGTTGAGCGAAAGGTGGGTCAATTTACGTTGCCATCGGGTAAATCTGTTCGAGTTTTGGATTTGCCGGGGACGTATAGCTTAGAAGCGACGAGTCCTGATGAAGCCATTACGCGTGATGTCGTGCAAGGTAAAATTGCAGAAGAAGGGCATCAAGATGTCTTTTTATGTGTAGTTGATGCGACAAACTTAAAATTGCACCTCGGTTTGGTCATGGAAATGATCGATTTGGGTCGTCCAATTTTACTTGTCCTCAACATGATGGATGAAGCACGCCGTCGTGGCATGCAAATCAATACCCAAAAGCTGTCTCAGCGTTTGGGTGTGCCTGTTGTAGAAACAGTTGCTGTACGTAATGCGGGTATTGAAAACTTAATGGGTGCTTTGGATGCTGAAGGTTTCAGAAAACCAGATGCGTCATTAAGTGATACCAATCTTTCTGGGACTAACCACGAAAAAATTGAACAAATTTTAAAAGACGTGGTGATGTTTGTTGATCATGAAGATAAACGCTCAGACTTCCTCGATAAAATTTTTCTACATCCAGTCTTTGGTTTAATTACCTTAGCGGTGATGATGTTTATTATCTTCCAAGCGGTATTTGCGTGGGCTGCGCCGTTTATGGATGGTATCGAAACCTTCTTCGGTTGGTTCGGTGAATTGGTTGGTGAACATATTTCACATCCACTACTGAACAGCTTGGTGGTTGATGGGATCATTGCGGGTGCAGGCGGTGTAGTGGTGTTCTTGCCGCAGATTTTAATTTTATTCTTCTTTATTTTGGTTTTAGAAGAATCAGGTTATTTACCACGTGCAGCGTTCTTACTAGATAAGTTGATGTTTAAAGCGGGTCTGAGTGGTCGTGCTTTTATTCCTCTGCTATCGAGCTTTGCCTGTGCTGTACCGGGCATCATGGCAACCCGGAGTATTCAAGACCCTCGAGATCGTCTGGTAACGATTTTAGTTGCGCCATTGATGACCTGTTCGGCACGTTTACCGGTTTATGCCTTGCTGATCTCAGCATTTATTCCACAGCAAATGGTCTGGGGCGTCTTTAACTTACAAGGCTTGGTGTTATTTGCATTATATGCAGCAGGGATTGTGAGTGCCTTAATTGTGGCAACAGTGCTGAAATTCTTCCAAAAAGATAAATCACAGCATGCCTTATTGATGGAACTTCCAAGCTACCGTTTCCCAGATATTAAGAGTGTTTGGATTGGTTTACTGGACCGTGCCAAGATCTTCTTGAAACGTGTCGGTGGCATCATCTTTGCTTTATCGATTTTGTTATGGTTCTTGTGTACTTTCCCGCAACCGCCAGAAGGCGCAACCTTGCCGGATATTGATTATTCATTGGCAGGTATGCTTGGGCATGTGCTACAACCGATTTTTGCACCATTAGGTTTTAACTGGCAGATATGTATTGCCTTAATTCCAGCGATGGCGGCACGTGAAGTTGTTGTAGCGGCATTGGGTACGGTGTATGCCTTGTCTGCAACAGATGAGGATGCCATGTCTCAAGGTCTGGCAAATTTAATTAGTAGCGATGGGTCATTGGGTTGGTCATTGGCAACCGGTCTATCATTATTGGTGTGGTTTATTTATGCGCCACATTGCTTGGCGACACTGGCGACAGTTAAACGTGAAACTGGCTCCTTGAAAACGGTGAGTTTCATGACTATCTATTTATTTGGTTTGGCTTATCTAATGGCATTCATCACGTATCAAATTGCAACACGCTATTTTGGATAGTGAATCTTGAATGGCAAAAGCTGAACAAAGGAGAGAGACATGCTTGAATCAATAATTATTGCGGTATTGGTGATTTGGAGTGCTGTCGTGGTGTTTAAGAAGGTATTTCCAAAAACATCGAACTCAGTCTTCACAACTTTATCTGGGCACTGTGCAAACCGTGGTTGGAACAGTTTAGCCAAATGGTTAAAGCCAAAAATGGCCGCAGGCTGTGCAGGCGGTTGTGGATGTTCAGCTTCGGATAATTCATCTGCAAAAAAAGCTGAAGTACAAGCGGTGAAGTGGAAATAAGCTCACCGCCCGTTGCGTGAAGAAACCGCCCAAGATGGGCGGTTTTTTTACGAGCGGACACAAAAAAACTGCGAGAAAGTGAAAACATAAAAAGCATTCAAAACAGCAAAGTGCTAACATTTTGTCAGATTTAAAAACCGACTAAAAAATGGGGCGAAAATGTTAATACAGCGTGGTGGATTGAAGGTTGTTGCCGGATTAGGGATTTCTGGTGTTTCCGCAGTGAATTTCTTACATAGCCATGGCTACCGCGTTGCAGTCACCGATTCACGAGCAGTCCCACCGGGTCATGATCAAATTCCAAATGATGTACAAACTAGTTTCGGTCAGTTGGATCAAGATTTATTACTCCAAGCAGAAGAAATTATTATCAGCCCGGGGCTAGATCCAAAATTACCGCAAATTCAGGCGGCCATTGCAGCCAACATTCCTGTGGTTTCAGAAATTCAAATTTTACGTCGTGCGACGGATAAGCCAATTGTCGCGATTACAGGTTCGAATGCGAAAAGTACCGTAACGACTTTATTTGGTCTTATGGCAGCAGATGCAGGCAAAAAAGTGGCAGTGGGTGGAAACTTGGGCCGTCCAGCTTTGGATCTCACCAAAGATGATCCAGAGCTTTATGTTTTAGAGCTTTCAAGTTTTCAATTAGAAACCACGTCGAACTTGGCAGCAGAAGTGGCTGTTGTGTTGAACATGAGTGAAGACCATTTGGACCGTCATGGCGATATGATGGGCTATCACACTGCGAAGCATCGTATTTTCCAAGCGGTGAAAAAAGTGGTGTATAACCGTGATGACTCATTAACACGTCCATTGGTTCCAGATGCTACTCCAATGCAAAGCTTTGGCTTAAATGCACCGGATATGAATCAGTTTGGTATTTTACGCGATACTGATGGCACAATTTGGTTGGCACGTGGTCGTGAGCGTTTACTGAAAAGTGCAGATATGTATATTCAAGGGACTCATAATGTGGCAAACGCCTTGGCATGTTTGGCTTTGGGTGAAGCGATTGGTTTGCCACTAGCAGGCATGTTGGAAACTTTGAAAACCTTTAAAGGTTTAGAGCACCGCTGTGAATTTGTCAAAGAAGTGAATGGCGTTCGTTATTATAACGACTCTAAAGGTACCAATATTGGTGCGACTTTAGCTGCGATTGATGGTCTAGGTGCTGCGATTGAAGCCAAAGGCGGTAAAGTGGCGATTATTTTAGGTGGTCAAGGCAAAGGGCAGGACTTTACTGCCCTGCGTGATTCACTTTCAAAATATGCCAAAGTTGCGGTATTGATTGGTGAAGATCGTCCAATTATTGAAAAAGCGATTGAAGGGACAACCACGCTGATTCATGCTGAAAGTTTGAAACAAGCGGTTGAGCTGTGCCAACAAAATGCGGTAGCCAATGATGTGGTGTTATTGTCTCCAGCGTGCGCAAGTTTTGATATGTTTAAAGGCTACAGTGAGCGTGGACACCAATTTGTTGATTGTGTGAATGCACTCGTTTAAAAGAACGATAAGGAAAGTTGTATGGCTGGGTTGGCTCAGACGACCATAAATAGAATAAATGAAGTTGTAGAGCGTTGGCTTCCTCGGTTACCTGCCGAGGTCAACGTGCGCAATGTTCTGGTGTTCTGTGTTTTGGCATTGTTGTGTATTGGTTCGATCATGGTGGCATCTGCATCTATGCCTTATGCAGAACGCATGCATGAAAATGCCTTTCATTACATTTCACGACACGGTATTTCGATTGCCGCTGCCGCCGCCGCCGCCTATATCGCCTATAAAGTGCCGTTGAATGTTTGGTTTAATAACACCTTCTTTTTATGGATTATCACGATTATCTTACTGGCTGCTGTATTGGCTGTCGGGACAGAGGTCAATGGTTCTAAACGTTGGATTCGTATTGCTGGTTTCACCTTACAGGCTTCGGAAGTCGCCAAAGTCATGATGGCGATATTTACCGCGGACTATGTGGTACGGCGTGCCGAAGAAGTCCGTAATAATATTAAGGGCTTGGTGCGTTTGGCAGTGATTATGGCTGCAACTGTCGGTTTGGTCATGGCAGAGCCCGATTTAGGGGCGACGGTGGTGATTGCCTTAACCATGCTAGGGGTATTCTTCCTCGCAGGAGCACCGTTGATTCAGTTCGCAATTGCCTTTGGTGCGATCATTATGGCCTTTGTGTTCTTGATTTTATTTGAACCTTACCGTTTAGAACGTTTGATGTCCTTCTCAAATCCATGGAATGATCCATTAGGCGCAGGCTACCAGTTGTCGAATGCATTAATGGCTTTTGGTCGCGGTGAATGGTTTGGTGTCGGCTTGGGTCATAGTATTCAAAAAATGTCGTATTTACCTGAGGCTCATACTGACTTCATGTTGGCGGTTTTGGGCGAAGAATTTGGCTTCTTTGGGATTTTGACCGTATTGACGCTGTCATTTGTGATGTTGATCTGCTGTATTCGCATTGGTCATCGTGCTTTACGTCATCAATACTTACGTGCAGGCTACTTGGCTTATGGCATTAGTATTATCTTCTTGCTGCAAATTTTGGTGAATGCCGGCATGAACATGGGCATGCTTCCTACCAAGGGTTTGACCTTACCGTTTATTAGTTATGGGGGGTCTTCTCTGATTATCTGTGCGGTTATGGTGAGTCTGATCTTAAAGATCGATGCGACGACCAAAGAAGTGAACCCAAGTAAAGAAGAATCAAGCTTCTAAATTCGTATCTCGTTGCGGATCGGGAGATGCATGGTGCAGTACACTCGCCGGCATCTCCGTTCCACAATGGAGACATTTGACCAAGCTCGCCTTGGCTTTAGATAGTGGAATCAATGGAATAAAAAATAAAGAAAAATAATTACGTTGCTGTTTCAACTCATACTGAGTTCTGCTGCGGCACACAGGGCAAGTAAATTGGCTCTTTTCAATGACTTTGGTTTTCGGACCAACTCCACAAATAAAAAACATTAGACTCTCCAATGGTCGATTGATCACTTTATTAAAGCATAATTCAATTGAATATCGAGTGATTGGCTCAGATAGGGATGTGGGTTTATTGATAGATTTGAGGCAATGCTGTGCCATGGGGAATTTGTTGAATATCCCACTGCGCAATCGCCTGTTGTAGCATAATACGTGGCGTATCCAAGTCGACTGGCGGTTGGTGTAGGGCTTGTAATGCTTGTTGTAATAAAGGTGCCGCTTGGCTTAAATCAAGAGCTTGAGCCATATTCTGTTTTGACAGTTTTTGTCCCTGATCATTCATTGCCAATGGCAAGTGCATGTATTCAAGGCGCGGATAACCCAAAACTTGTCCGAGCCAAATTTGACGTTCGGTATTGTCCAAAAGATCAGCCCCACGTACAACATGGGTCATCCCTTGTAGGTAGTCATCAACCACGACAGCAAGTTGATAATTGATAATGCCATCACGGCGTTTTAAGACAAAGTCACCCAAATCCTGTTGCAGATTGGAGCAATGCATCCCTTGTAAGCGGTCGGTAAAACAAATGTTCTGTGCATCGACTTTGATTCGAATGGCCTGATCCTGAAGAGGAAGGCCAAGATTACGACATGTACCTTGATAGATATGATTCGAACCGAGCATTTTTCGGGTGCATTGACAAGCATAGACCAAGTCTTGGGCATGCAAATGCGTAATGACTTGCTCATAAATTTCGAGGCGGTCTTTTTGGAAAATGATCTCGGTATCTGGTTCGAATTGAAATGCATCAATACAACGTAAGATATGTTCTTCGCTGCCGGGAAATATACGTGGAATGTCGGTATCTTCGATACGAACGACCCATTGCCCTTGATGGGCACGGGCATCGCAGTAGCTTGCGACTGCTGTAATTAAAGAGCCAAAATGCAAAGGGCCGGTTGGCGATGGCGCAAACCGACCCACGTAATGCTCTGCAGCTTTCCCTCCCTTATCTAAAGGGAGGGCTAGAGAGGAATTACTCAACACAGAATTAACCGTTATTTTGCTTCTCTTTGATCTCTGCAAGTGTTTTGCAGTCGATACATAAAGTTGCTGTTGGACGTGCTTCTAGGCGACGTAAGCCAATTTCGATACCACACGTTTCACAGAAACCGTAGTCATCATTTTTAATCGCTTCAATTGATTGTTCAATTTTACGGATCAGTTTACGTTCACGGTCACGTGTACGAAGTTCAATCGCAAATTCTTCTTCTTGCGTTGCACGGTCGTTCACATCTGGAAGCGCAGTATTTTCGTCTTGCATGGTATTCAAAGTACGGTCTACTTCAGACATTAACTCAGCTTTCCACGCCAATAAGATGTGACGGAAATGCTCAAGTTGCCCTTCAGACATGTATTCTTCATTCTTTTTAGGCTGATAAGGTTCAATACCAAATAAGCTTGCAGTAGAACCACCTTCAGTCGCCTTTGGCTTTGATTTGCGCACGCGTTTGGTAGACTTTTCGTCTACTACATCAGTTTGTTCGTCTAAGACTTGATTTTGGTTGTCATTCGCCATGTAGGGCATTCCTCATCATATGCATATATCTATACGCAAAAAATATGGTGATATGCAAGTTTTTTATCCACCCAACACAGAGTTTCCTTCTGTGGGGGTCGTCATCATATAGACTTTTTCTGCTTATTGATAGTCTTTGATGTTTGGATTCTAACTATCACTTTTCCTTTAGAAGCCATAAAGTAAAGCAAAAAAATCAAATTGAAAAGTTAATAACCTGAAATTTCAACATTAATTTGAGGTTGTTTTAATTTGACCCGAACAACTTCAGTTTTAAATTCACCATTATCATTCAGATAGAGTGCACGATACCCTGGTAAAGCCTCATCTAAGGCAAAATTTTCACTATGCGGTTTGAACTGAACACTGGTCGAAGGCGTCGATAAAAACTGAATATTGCGCCATTGATTAGACGAGTCTTGATGTACGTGTCCGCATAGTACAATTTTGACATTGTCATGGCGTGAAAGCACATCCATCAGATGTTCAGCATTCTTTAATTTGTGCTGATCAATCCAATGCGATTGCATGGCAAAAGGGTGGTGGTGGCATGCCACAATGATATGTTGCTGTGGGTGTGCTGTGAGCAACTGATCTAATTGTTCCAACTGCTGTTGTGATACCCAACCATCGACTTTTCCTTTGACCGCACTGTTCAGTAAAATCAGACACCAATTGCCTAATGCGATGCAGTGAGCACGATCTTTCTGTTGATGAAATGGGAAGCAAGACGCTTCGTCATGGTTCCCCGGAATCTGATAAAACGGAAACGGCTGCTGTTGCATATATTCGAGATAACGCGCATAGGTACGCTCTACCGGCACTTGTGCAAGATCGCCAGTATGGACAAGCGTATCGATGTGATGATGGTTCAACTGAATTTGTTGAATCACATCGTGAAAACTCTGCTCTGGATTCATGCGGACAAATTCAAGATCTTCCTGATCCATTAAATGTGTGTCCGAGATCTGGATCAGTGTCCAGTCGTATTGTGGTGTATCCCTTAAAGTCATGTCCTTCCCCTTAGACATTCCTTGTAGTATGTATTTGTTGTTGTAACCATTGCAAGGCCATAATGACAGGTGCATTTTTTAGCCGACCATTGGTTAATAATTCAGGAATATCAGCATAATCTAAGATATGCAATTGAATATTCTCTCCTTCATCAGGCATGCCAAAGACTCCGCCATGTTCAGGAAGTTCAGCTTCAGCACTATAAAGGTGGAATAATTCCGCGCAGGCACCCGCAGAGGGATAAAAACTAAATAAATGCTGTAGTGCATCTAATTCACAGCCTGATTCTTCCAAACTTTCACGGCGGATGCAGCTTTCAGCAGATTCATCACCATCGAGCACGCCGGCAATAATCTCTAGTTGCCATGGCGAAGTTTCATCATCAATCGCCCCAATGCGGAATTGTTCAATTAAGGCAAATTTTTGTTGTTGATGACTATAGATCAGCACACCTGCTGCTTCAGGACGATGAATCAATTCACGCTGAATGGTTGGAATCATGCTGTCTTGATGGAATAAGCGGTGTCGAAGCTGAACTTTTTCAACTTGAATAAAGCCTTTATAAAGATGTTCACGCCCTTCAATGCTGTAATCTTTTTTGTTATATGTGGCCTGTTTAATAATATTCATAAGCGCTAATTAGGATGAAATCTTCCATTTCATCCTAACCGAGATTTTGTTGAATACAAAAGATTTTTTTTAAGCTTTACACTTTGTGGTACAACTTTTGACCATGTTCATGATAGGCCGCTTTCATGCTTTGTAAACCTGTTTCAATTTCAGGATTAGATTCTGAAGAAAGCTGCATATCTTGCTGATTTTTTGCATAATCTCTCACATTTTGTGTGATTTTCATCGAGCAAAATTTAGGTCCACACATCGAACAAAAATGGGCTGATTTATGTGCTTCTTTCGGCATAGTTTCATCATGCATGCTACGCGCTGTATCAGGGTCTAAGCTCAGATTAAATTGGTCTTCCCAGCGGAATTCAAAGCGTGCTTTGGATAATGCATTATCACGAGCCTGCGCACCGGGATGACCTTTGGCAAGGTCTGCCGCATGGGCTGCAATTTTGTAGGTGATAATGCCATCTTTGACGTCTTTTTTATCTGGTAGACCAAGGTGCTCTTTCGGGGTCACATAACACAGCATCGCGGTGCCGTACCAACCAATCATTGCTGCACCTATCGCAGAGGTAATGTGGTCATAGCCCGGGGCAATATCGGTGGTGAGTGGTCCAAGGGTATAGAAAGGCGCTTCTTTGCATACCTCGAGTTGTAGATCCATATTTTCTTTGATCATATGCATTGGGACATGGCCCGGGCCTTCAATCATGACTTGTACATCATGTTCCCATGCCCGGTGAGTCAATTCACCTAAGGTGCGTAATTCACTAAATTGAGCTTCATCGTTGGCATCTTGAATACACCCTGGACGTAAACCATCACCTAAACTGAATGACACATCATAGGCTTTCATGATTTCGCAGATTTCATCAAAATGCGTATACAGGAAGTTTTCTTCATGATGCGCTAAGCACCACTGCGCCATGATGGATCCGCCACGTGACACAATCCCTGTTAAACGGTTGGCGGTGAGTGGAACATAACGAAGCAGTACGCCTGCGTGAATCGTAAAATAATCGACACCTTGCTCGGCTTGTTCAATCAGTGTGTCTTTGAAAATTTCCCAGGTTAAGTCCTCTGCGACACCATCAACTTTTTCTAAAGCTTGGTAAATTGGCACGGTGCCAATCGGTACAGGGGAGTTGCGAATAATCCATTCGCGGGTTTCATGGATATTTTTACCTGTCGATAAATCCATGATGGTGTCAGCGCCCCAACGAGTTGCCCAAGTCATTTTTGCCACTTCTTCATCAATGCTTGAACCAAGTGCTGAGTTACCAATGTTGGCATTGATTTTCACCAAGAAGTTACGACCAATAATCATCGGTTCACATTCAGGGTGGTTAATGTTGGCAGGGATAATGGCACGACCTTCAGCCACTTCTTGACGTACAAATTCTGGGGTGATTTCAGTTAAATTGCGTGCGCCAAAATTTTGACCGGCATGTTGGCGCATATCAACACCTTCACGCTGGCGCTGATTTTCACGAATCGCAATGTATTCCATTTCAGGGGTGATGATGCCTTGTTTGGCATAATGCATTTGAGAGACATTGTGTCCACGACGAGCGCGACGCGGTTTTGAAATATGCGCAAAACGAATCTCTGCAGTACGAATATCTCGAAGACGCTCTTGTCCAAATTTTGAAGTTAAGGTATCGAGTATTTCCGTATCATTTCGAGACTCAATCCAAGATTCACGGACATTAGGTAGACCTTGATTCAGGTCAATTTGAATATTGGGGTCGGTATAAGCACCAGAGGTGTCATAGACCATAATGGGTAGATTTTTTTCTCCACCCAGACCTGTAGGCGTATCTGTAAGGCTGATCTCACGCATTGGTACGCGAATATCAGGACGTGAGCCTTGGATATAGACTTTCTTTGACGCGGGGAGAATACGAGTGAGATCTTTAGCATCTTGTTCATGCTGAGCAGCGCGATCTGAAGCGGTGAGATTCGTTAATTGGTTCATTGCAATGATCCTTATGAATGACATCAACGAATCAAGCACGACCAAAAACGTGGCAGTTTATCTGATGGATTCACCTGAAAATAAAGGCGTAAAACCAAGAGATAAGAAGGGCTTAAGTTTTTAGATGGCTTGATTCCTACGCAGGTATTAACCTGATCAGGTTCAACGGTACTCATCCTTAAATTTAGCGAACTAAATTTAGATGATCTCAGCAGGAAATTACCTGCGCTCCGTCAAGCTTTGTGCGGATATTAGCATGAAGGCTGTTTTAAAACAGTGTTATTTTTCATCGATTTTCAAGTGCAGAATTTTGGCAAGGCCCGTGTGCAATTGAACTTGCATTGGCTAAGTAGAGGACTGATTTACACAGATGGCGTCACTAAAACAGTCTTTCTTATAATGCGGATCAGGATTGCGGACACCAATTAAATTCAACAGCTGCGCTTCTGATCGCTGATTAGATGCAGCAGTATTTTGATCTAATAATTTTAAAAATAAACGCGCCTGATCTGCCAATTTGGAGTTTTTTAATTGAGCCAAGCGTTCAATTTCTTCTAAAGAACTGGCTTGAATACTGAGGCGGTCTGAAAAATCATTAGAAACGGGACTATGTGCCGAACCAATAAATAACAACTGGCTATATTGATATAGCAATTGTTGTGCATCTTTTTTGTAGGGGCTATCTGGATATTGTTTCAGATAGTCTTCCCAAAAAATAGCACGTGTTGCAATCTCTTGCGGCTCAATGGCTAAACTTTTTTGTAGCAAGGCGGGTTGTGCATTTTGTTCAGCCAGTTTTTCAATGAAGACCTGCTCAGGTTCTTCCATATAAGGCGCAAAAATTTTGGCTAAATATTCAGGACTGCGGCGATAGCGTAACTGTCCTTCACCTGCATCGAACAACTCCACATAAGCTTGGCCTTTATGTTTCAGTAAATACTGATCTCGGGCAGTGAGCTGCTCATAATGATTTTGTTGAATGGTGGGATGCTGAGCCATATCAAAGGCAAATTGTTCGAACGCCATTTGCTGTTGAGCTGTACGTTCAACATGTAAAAAGTTACGATACATTTGATTGGACAAACGCAGTAATTTTTTTTGTTCGTCCGCTTTTAACAGCGGTAAGCAGACTTTGAGATCTTGGTTGATTTGTTCTAAAGCGAAAGTTGTGCGTTGATCGTCTATTTCCAGCATGTTTTTTTCAAGTTTTTGGCACAGCAAAGACAAATCGACTGCTTCTTTTTGAACAGTCTTATTGTTGGGAAACTCTGGTGCAGGTTGAGGTTCAGGCTGTTGTTGGCATCCATTCAACATACTGAAACATAAAAACATTGCACTAAACTTTGCAGGCAGCTGAAAAAATTTTGACACAGGAACTCGATGCGCTATAGAAGTGGTATTGTCCGATGGAATGTCGACTATTTTATAGATGAAACACGTGCAATATGTGTACTATTGTACAGTTCTTTGTTATAGCGTTGTGAGTAGTGTCCGAAAACGACTGAAATTATCCGGTTTTGTCGCATTTGATATAAAAAATTAATAAAAATCATACGGAAATTTGCAAGGATATGATTAGTATCTGCTTAGTTTTAGGCTTGAATATTCAATCTCGGGCATTTGAATATTAGGAATTTACAAAAAAAATGAACAAAAAAGTTGTGGTGGGTCTTTGTTTGCTTTTCACGAGTCAATGGGCGTGTGCGCTAGATCTTGTGCAAGCTTATGAACGTGCAAAACAAGAAGACCCCAATTGGCAAGCCAATAAACTACAATATGAAGCGGATAAATTGAATTTGGGGATTGCCAATGGGAACTTACTCCCGACGGTAACAATCTCCGGAAATGTGACCCGAAAAAATCAAAATTCCAACCAAAGCGGCGCTCAAGCCGGGCTGATCATGCCAGACAGCACCACAACAAGACAAATTGCGCTCACTGCCCGTCAGCCCATTTTTCGTTGGGATGCATGGGAAGGGCTGAAGCAAGTCAAGACCTCGATTAATTTAAGTGAAATCAATCTGCGGATTCAAAAACAAGATCATATTTTAAATGTCTCTGAAGCTTATTTTAATGTCCTACGTCAGCAAGCATTGACGGTTGCCAACTTACAAGAAGAACAGGCGCTTTCTGAACAGCTGCGCATGATGAATGCTAAATTAAAAGAAGGTTTGGTGGCAAAAAGTGATGTCAGCGAAGCCAATGCTCAATATCAAAATGCTCGGGCCAACCGCATGGCGACTAATGTTCAATTGGTTTTGGCGCAGGAACAATTACAACAGTTGATTGGGCCATATCGAGAAAATTTGGCGGTGTTACGTGAAGATTTTCAGTTTGAAAAACCGATTCCAAACAATGTACAAGCGTGGGAAGAACTGGCTCAGGAGCAGAACCTAGGCATTTTACAAGCGCGTATGCAACAACGTTATGCGGAAGATGGCAAACGCGTCGAAAAAGCTGCCTTATATCCTCAGATTGAAGCGGTAGGGACCTATGGGTATAACAAGCAAAGTCCACAATCCATCATGTCGCAAGATGGTCAATTTGATCAGGTGGGGATTGAAATGAACTGGAATGTGTTTAATGGTGGACGGACACAGAAATCCATTAAGCAAGCGGCGATCAATGTTGAAAAAAGCCAAGCACAGGTGGATGCAGCAATTCGAAAAGCACAAACCGATGTAAAAAAATCTTATATGCAAGTCGAAACGGATCAAAGTAAATTACAGGCACGTAAAGCCGCGATGGATTCTTCCGCGCAAGTGTCATTGGCCTCACAAGCCCAGTACCAAGAAGGTCTGAAAACTATGGTTGATGTGCTACTGGCACAGCGTAATGCCTTTTCAGCCCGTCAAGATTATCTGAATTCTAAGTACGATTATTTATTACATGTACTGCAACTCAAAGCCTCCGTTGGGAAATTAACGGAAGCTGATTTAGTGGAAATGAATGCATGGTTGGTCGATCAGAAAAATCAGCCATCGATCCTACTAAAGAAATAGGCCATGGTCATAAAAGTTTCACAATCAATATGCTTTAATATGGCACTAAAATCTGCCGATTCACGTTGTAGTGGAGACTCGCTTTGCCTAATAATCCTGTTTTAAACCATCATATTTCTTCGCAATTCAATGAAGAATTGCAGGATGTGCATACCAAATTTATGACCATGGGTGGTTTAGTGGAGCAGCAGGTTGCAAATGCCATTCATGCCTTATTGGATACGGATGCAACGATGGCGATCGATGTTCAATTTCAAGACAATACGGTGAACCGTATGGAAACTGAAATTGATGAAGCGCTTACCCTGATTTTGGCGCGCCGTCATCCTGCTGCGATTGATCTACGCATGGTGATTGCGATGTCGAAAGCCAACACCGATTTAGAACGGATTGGTGATGAAGCGGCAAAAATTGCCCGTATTGCACAAAGCTTGTGTGAAGAGGGTGGTTCACCGCGTGGTTATATGGAAACACGGCATATTGGCAACCAAGTCCGCGTGATGATTCATGATGCGCTTGATGCCTTTGCACGTTTGGATGTAGATCAGGCTTTACGTGTCCTTTTGGCCGATGCTGATATTGACCGCGAGTACCAATCGGCAACCCGTACCCTCATGACGTATATGATAGAAGATCCACGCCACATTACTCGGGTCATGAATGTACTTTGGGTGCTGCGTTCACTTGAACGTATTGGTGACCATGCTCGAAATATCTCTGAACAAGTGATTTATATGGTGAAAGGTCTAGATGTCCGTCACACCAGTGTTGAAGAAATTGAGCAAAAAGTTCAGCGTTAATTGATTAACATCAAGATGAACGAAGCCCATCAAATGATGGGCTTTTTTCGGTCTAAATTAACTATGTGTTTCTTCGTCTTCTTCAAAAGTACGGGCAATTTTGTCAATATTTAAACTTTTCGCCATCGCATCGAAGATTTGCTTATAGGCACCTTCTTGATGGTACAAATCATGATGCTCCCCGTGTTCTACGATTTGTCCGTCTTTCATCACATAGGTGTAATCAGCATCGATAATTTGTGACAAACTATGCGAAATCATGATGACGGTACGCCCTTGCTTAATTTGATCCAGACTATTTTTAATTTGTTCAGCCGCGATCGCATCTAAACTTGCAGTTGGTTCGTCCAAGAAAATAATCGGCGGATTTTTCAGGAACATGCGTGCCAAGGCAATGCGCTGTTGCTGTCCACCCGAAAGCAGTAAGGCATCTGCTTCATAGGCATGCGGAAGTTTTAAGATCTGATCATGGATCGAGGCTTTTCGTGCTGCATCAAAGACTTCTTGTTCTGTAGCTGTACTTTTGCCGTAGCGAATATTTTCAAAAATTGAACCTGGGAAAATATGATTTTTTTGTAAAACCAAACCAATATTTTCACGTAAATACTGCGTATCAATCTGTTCTAAATCGATGCCATCGAGTTTGATATTGCCCGCTTGAGGATGATAAAACTTATCCAGTAAGCTAATTAATGTCGATTTACCAGCCCCAGATAAACCAACCAAGGCGGTGATTTTGTTCGGTTGGATGGTCATATTGATACGGTGTAATGCCTGAAAACCATTGGGATAACTAAAGTCGACATTGCTCAATTCAAATTGACCTTGAATCGGAGGCTGGGCAGTACCACTGGTTTCAATTTCATGATCCGCTTCTAAGATGTTAAAGAAGCTTTCTGAATAAATCATCGCAGAGTTAATTTCATCATAGATACGATGCAGCGAGCGAATCGGGGCAGAGACATTATTAAATAACAACACGTGATACATAATCATCCCGATACTCATTTGCCCATCCAAAACAAAATAGGCCGTCAGAATGATGATCAGCACTACACCGACCTGTTCAATAAAGGTTTTGAGTCCGTCAAAGATATAACTGGTTTGCCGTGTCTGCATCTGGTTTTCAGTCAGCGACTTTTGCAGATTTAATTGCTTTTTCGATTCGACGGCTTCTTTGTTAAAAGATTTAATGACCGTTATCGAATTGATAATACTCAGAATACCCTGATTTTTCTTTTCAAAATTATCGCGTAGGGCACGGCGTTTGCCTGCCAGTTTTTGTGATTGTTTAAAGGTCAGCCAAAAATAAATCGGCACGATAATTGTGGCCACCACGCCAACCCAAACATTGGCATAATACATTAAGCCCAGTGCAATAATCGCACTGGTAAAAAGCGGTAAAATATCAATAAAAAAGATTTGAACTAGTCGTGTGAGCGAGCTGACACCCCGATCAATTCGAGTTTGGAGCTTACCTGCTTGGTTGTCTTGTTGATCGAAGAATGCCAATCGATAGGTGATAAATTTTTCAATAATGCCTTGGGACAAATCCTGAGAAATTAAAATACGTAATTTTTCACCAAACGATTTTTGTCCAAATTGCACGATGGCATTGATGACTTCTTTTCCCAGTAAAACTACGGTGATGGTGATTAATATATGCCAACCATTGGCTAGACCGAGGCCTTGCTGTAAAAGCTGATTGATGCTGTCTACGGCATATTTGAGTGTCAGGGCATTCACCTGTGCCGTGAGTGAGCCAATTAAGGTCAAGATCAGCGTCACGACCACCAGCCAGCGGTATGGCTGTACGAATGGACGTAATTTTTGGAAAAGCTGCCACAGGTTCATAAGCAATTATTTTTATTGTGAATATGAGCTTTAGTCTAAGACTGAAAATTCTATGCGACAAGTAATGACAATGTTTTGATTTGTGACGAGAGTTTTTCGGCTAAGATATTTTTTAAATGTGCTCACGACATCAGCATCACGCTGCTGTGCCAAACAGTGTTGAGTTGAACCGATGAATTTTGAATTATTTACGCCTGAACCGCATGCAAATCTGTTGCCCTATGATGGTGAAGTTGAAGATTATGGATTGATCTTCAATGCTGAAGACAGTGAAAAATATTTACACTATTTCCTCACGCAGTTGGCTTGGCAGCATGATGAAGTCATTTTGCATGGACAGTATTTTCAAACGGAACGAAAAGTGGTTTGGTATGGAGATGCTCATTATGAGTATCACTATTCAGGCATGCAAAAGCAGGCATTGATCTGGAATCCAGCTTTACTGCGCTTAAAGAAATATATTGAGCAACGGGTGGGTCAGACGTTTAATTCCTGTTTGGCCAATTTATACGAAAATGGTACGCAAGCGGTGGGGTGGCATAGTGATGATGAGCCATCTTTGCTTTCACCCACACAGCAGGTGGTGATCGCATCTTTGAGTTTTGGTGCAAGCCGAAAGTTTTGCTTTAAACATAAAAGCACTCAAGAGAAAGTACAGCTTTTACTGCAAAGTGGACAGTTGATTGTGATGCGTGGGCAAACCCAACGGTATTGGAAACATGCCCTAATGAAGTCGATGAAAGTGACCGAGCCGAGGGTGAATTTAACCTTTCGTTATTTCTATGATCAACAGCCGTAAAAAAAGCCCATATCTAGATGAGCTTTTTTCTTTCTCTGAGGAAGAGTATAGCGACAATCAACTGAAATCATGGAACACATGGTTGAGATGACTGCTAAAGAACAATAATCATATTATGATAATTTATCTAATATTTATAATTAATAAATTCAATTAATAATATGAATTTATCAGATTAATTAAATATTATCTTTACAACATCGCATCAGTTGTGCGCAATCTGATCAGATTTAAATGGCGTCCGATTCTTCCATCATACTGCTGTATTTTTTCTCAATACGCGCTGTACAGTCTTGCATCATTTCTACGACTTTTTGAAAATTCATAAATTCAAAACGATTTTTAGACGCCAATAGGGTCAAAGCAAGCGGGGGTTCTTTACTGGAAAATTTAATCGGAATCGATAAGCTCGACATATTCGGGTCAACTTCACCATTGGAAAAATAGTAACCCTGCTTTTTAATCTTTTTCATTTGCTGCATAAATTCTTCTTCATTATGCGCAAAACCAACTTGAGATAACTCGTCCGCAAAACGGTGGTAATAATCTAAAATCCGTTGCTTAGGTAACTGCGACAAAATCACTTTAGACGATGAGCCTTTGTACATTGGACGTGGGCTACCTCGACCATATGCCAAGGCAGTATAGTCCTTATACAGTTCATGATGTACATCAATACATGAGTCGATATTCAGATGCGTCAATAAGCAACAAGACTCTGTGCGTTCCACAATTTCTTTCATGAAGGGAATGCTAATTTGCACCAATGGATCGGTGGTGCGAGAAATAAAATCAAGCACAGCAATTTTTGAACCCAGTGTGTAATCGCCAGAAGTCCCACTGAGGCGCTGCAATAATTCAGCAGAAACCAGTTCTTTTAAATAGCGATAGCTCGTTGGTTTAGATAAGCCTAATTCTTCACTAATAATGTCGACATTGATGATGGGACGAGCAACTGAAAATAAGTCGAGTACGGTGAGAATTTTACCAAAACTGGAAAGCGCCATAAGAACCTGCTTGGTCACAATAAAAATGAATCGTTAAGTTACTTTATAACAAATTGCTCGGCCTGATGTTGCGCTTTTCTACATTGAAAATGAAACAAATCTGAAATATCACAGGGTTTCTTGGGTTATTCTGATAAAAGCATAATAAAAAATTGAAATACGCATTTAAAATATAGGTAAATTATCAAAATAAGATATTAATATTGACTTTAATTTGTTTTTTTAGCAAAATTGTTGTGAAAATATCCTATATTGAATAAATATTGCCCATTATTTCGAAGCGCAGGCAATGTTGCACATTACTTTTTGTATTCAAATAGTTTGAAACACGATTTGAATCGCTTCTTTACTTATTGAAATTTCTAGTCATTCCTGTGCCGTGATACAGGTTGTGCTGTCGAATGTTTAAGCATTCGATACGAGGCCGTTTTCACTAAAAAGAAGCAAACCGATGAGATCAATCATGCTGCTGACGAAACAAATACTCGCTTTTCGGCCCAATAAAATGGACTGGATTTTTGCGACCAAAACGTTCATCGCGGGCATGTTGGCATTGTATGTGGCCTTTGTACTGAATTTGGCTTATCCGATTTGGGCGATTGGCACCGTTTTCGTGATCGCGAATCCATATTCAGGCATGACGTCTTCAAAAAGTTTGTATCGTGTATTAGGGACGTTCTTAGGGGCGGCAGTGTCGGTGGTGGCACTGCCACATCTCATCCATATGCCAGTACTGTTTACAGTGTTTTTGGCGGTTTGGGTTGGGTTTTGTCTGTATTTGTCACTACTAGACCGTACGCCTCGTAGTTATGTTTCCATGTTGGCGGGTTATACCACGGTCATCATCTGTTTTAACGTGGTGTATTTTATTGATACCGCTTCGATTTTTGATATGGCCTTGGGGCGTTTTCTCGAAATTACGGTGGGTGTGGTATGTAGTGCCATCGTGACTACGACATTATTTCCAATGCATATTGGTCCTGCAGTCGAAACACGGGTGAGCAAAACCTTTGCCGATACCAAAGAAATTTTTGATCAGATTTTATTAGAGCCTGCCGAACTAGAAAATTATTCAAAAAATCTCGGCAATATTGCACGAGATATCGCGGATATACATGTCATGGCGGTGCATTTGTCATATGAAAAATCCACCTTAAAAGGCATGACACGTCCGTTGCAGGAAATCTTGCATCAGTTGAGTTTGTTGGTCAGTAACTTGGTGGCCATGTCTGAACGGATGAAACAATTAGACGCTCTGGACACACATTATCGGACGGCACTCAAGCAAGCCCATGAACATATTGCCGCGTTTTTATTAGATCAACATCAGATTGAGGAAAGTAAACTTAATCAATTGCCTGAACAGTTTGAGCAAGATTTTCAACAGATTCAGGCACAGGCATTGCCATCACAACAGGTGATTTTGGGCAGTCTAAAAATGGATATTCGCCATTTTATTCAGAATATTCGTGCGATTCGTCTGCTTTGGCAGCGGGTACAACAAGGCGACTCCACTTTACCAGCTACACTGACTGCCTTGGGCAATAGTCATTATCCGACTTTGCACCGAGATGCGGGGGTTGCTATTCGTGGCGGGGTGTCTGCATGTTTGATTATTTTAATTTCTACGGGTTTTTGGATCGCCAGTGGTTGGAAAGCTGGATTTATGATGGCTGAAATGGCTGCGATCAGTGCTTGTATTTTAACTGCAATGGATAATCCTGTTCCTGCATTGAAAATGTTTATTCGCGCGAATATGTATGCAGCGGTCGTGGTATTTATCTACGCCTATGGCATTTTCCCGCATGTGACCGCCTTTTGGCAGTTGATCGTGGTGCTAGCACCGTTTGTGATGTTCTGTCTGATGCTGTTTTTACATCCACCTTTAATTGGAATTAGCTTGCCATTACTGATGGGGGCGATTATGGGACTGAATATTCAAAACCGCTTTAGCCTCGATCAGGTGTTTTTCTTTGATGCATCGATTGGAACGGTTTTGGGACCCATTATTTCGGTGTTTATTATTCATTTAGTGCGTGCAATGTCACCAGATATGACGGCCCAACGCATACTTTCACAGCATTATAAGGCACTGCGTCAGGCTTTATATCTACCGTACGGCTTACCGTTTCGGGTGCATTTACGCAGTATGTTGGACCGAATCGGCATCCTAAACAGCAAAATGGTGCAATCAGGAAATTTGAAACAACAGATCGAGTGGGCTTTGGTGGAAGCTAGTTCGGTGATTGATTTGACCCGCTTACAAGAGCTGATGAATAAACTCGATCCGAATGATGCACTGGTCAGCGAACTCGAAGAGTTACAACAAGATTTAGATGACTATTTTCGGGCCATGGAACAAGGGCAAAAGAATGTGTATATGAGCTTGAAACAGCAAATTGTAGAGCGAATTCAACGATTGAATCAGGCCGTTCAGGGTATTGAAAACGACGATGTTATGCATCGAATTCAGTATTCACTGAACAATATTCAAAGCAGTTTGTGTCATGTTCTAACACAGCAGACTCCAAATCATTTACAGGTCGAGGCACAACATGGGTGAGCTAAATGTATATGGCATTTATGTGCCCATTCTATTGATTCAAGCGGTATTGGCCTATCTGTTATTGCGGGTCATCATGCGTTTGCTTGACCGATGGATGGCGCAAGATTGGGTGCCGATGCCCAATATTTTTTATTTGGGTGTATTTGTGATGTTGCTTTGGCTGGTGCATGAAATCTTTATTTTCTGCCAGTTCTAAGCCCCTAAAAAAATGAAATGATTGAGGTAATCGTATGACCAATTTGAATGTCCGAAAATATATTCGGCCTGTATTGCTAATAATTGTGCTATCTGGCGCATTACTTGCGCTGAAACATATTTGGGACTATTACAATTCGGAACCATGGACGCGTGATGGACGGGTACGTGGTGATGTAATTCAAGTGTCATCGGATGTTTCAGGTTTGGTCACAGACGTTTTGGTTCAAGACAACCAACAAGTGAAAAAAGGCCAAGTGTTATTTCGTATAGATGTGGCACGTCAAGCGTTGGATGTTGAGCAAGCCAAATCTGACCTGGCGAAAGCCAAAGCAGGACTGGCAGGGGCTGAAGCGCAGCTTGCTGAAGCCAAAGCCAATCTAGTGAAGTCACAAGCCAATATCAACCTTGCAGATAAAAATGCAAATCGTTATGCAAGTTTGATGGACGGTGCGATTTCAAAACAAGAACAAGATCAAATGTTTGCAGTACGTGATCAATCACATGCAGAACATGAGCAAACTCAGGCCGCGATTGAACAAGCCAAAGCCAGTGTGGTGCAGCAAAAAGCCCTAATTGAAGCAGCGAATAGCAGTTTACATTTGGCTGAGTTGAATTTAAAACGTTCGGAAGTGGTTGCCCCAACAGATGGAACTTTGTCTAACTTTGAACTCAAAGAGGGGAGTTATGTCAAAGTAGGCCAAGCCGTAGCGGCCTTAATTGACCGTCAACAATTGTATGTTGTGGGATATTTTGAAGAAACCAAACTGGATAAAATCTATGTTGGCGCACCTGCAACAATCCAACTGATGGGAAGTTCTGAAGTTTATAAAGGCCATGTACAAGGCGTTGCAACAGGGATTGAAGACCGTGAACGTACATCGACTGATGGTTTGCTTGCTAATGTTAATCCAACCTTTAGTTGGGTCCGTTTGGCACAGCGTGTACCAGTGAAAATTGTACTGGATGAAGTGCCGCATGATCAGTTGGCTTTTGTCGCGGGTCGAACCACCACGATTCATATTGTGGATAAAAACTAAGTTATCCCCAATCATTTCATTTGCGCAGCATTGAGTGATCAATCTTGCGCATAAAAAAGCATCCTCTTTTGGATGCTTTTTTATTTGCCTGTTTGTTGAAAGCGCTTAAGGTTTCAGTCCAACTGGATTTCGATACCAACTTTCAATAAACAATGCTGCAGCAAGGCTGTCGGCAGAAAGATTCTTCGCACGGCCTTGGGCTTGATAATGATCTAATTCATCACGCGCTTCACGTGTCGTTAAGCGTTCATCGACCATCAAGGTTTCAATATTGGTTTGGTGGCGAAGGCGTCGTGCAAATTTACGCGCACGTGTGGAGAGTTCAGATTCGCTATCATCCATATTGAGCGGTAGACCCACGATGAACAAATCCGGCTGATACTGTTTCACAATCTTGAGTAGATTATCCCAATTGGGAATGCCATCTTTCATGGGAAAGAGTGGCAGGGGATTTGCACTTTCAATCAAGGCTTGTCCCACAGCTATTCCTGTTTTTTGTGTGCCAAAGTCAAAGGCCATAATCATTTGATATTGTGGTAAATCAGGCATGTCCAATCTCAGATGATAACCACGTGCGGTCTACGCCCATTTTTTTATAGGCAGCGTCCCAGCGGTCGTCATAAGGTAAGTTAAATATTAAATCCATGTCTGAGTCACAAATGAGCCAATCACCCCGAGCAATTTCTTCTTCTAATTGGCTTTTACCCCAACTGGCATAGCCTAGAGCCACCTGATAACGACCAACACCTTCATTGTGTGCAATCGCATCTAAAATATCTTTAGACGTGGTAATGCAGACATTTTCACCTACAGCAATAGACGAATGCCATGTCGGTTGACCGGTATGAAGAACAAAACCTGCCTCTGGGCGCAAAGGACCACCTTGCAACACTTCATGAGGATGCACATTATCTGCCTCAATTTCTAAATCATTCAATAGTTCTTTGATCTGCAAGCCCGAAGGACGATTAATAATGATGCCTTGAGCGCCATCTTCATCATGTCGCGCTAAATAAATCACCGTATTGGCAAAGAATTCATCGTTCATTTCGGGTGGAGCAATCAGGCAGCGGTGTGTGAGGTATTGTTTAGTCACCTAATGGCTTCTCCTTATTGGGGTAAGTTTGATTCTTGGGGGGAATTGCATTCGAATAACGTTGTATTTATCAACATACTAGACTCACAAGTTTTCAACAATGAGTTTTTCTGCAAATTCAATATTTGTCATGCTCGACCAGTGAGGGACATGCTAAAAATATTCATCGTGCAGGCGGGTCTGCAATGTGGTGAATTGTGAAGCGATGATTGGTGATTTGAACAACAGCAGTACAAAAGTGAGGAGAAGATATACGTGATGGATGACTGAGATTGCCTAAAATAGCAGGATAAACTGAGGGTAAAACAATGACACATTATTCAAAAATAATAGGGATGGCACTCTGTGCAAGCCTACCTATTTCAGGCTTTGCAGGAAGCGCTGACTTACAAAAACATGAATCTCAGGTGATTAAAAAATATAAAAACTTAAATTTTTATGAGGTCAATGAAGCGATAGAACGTGAAATTGTGGATGTCATTGCGGCAGATCCGAGCAGTTTTCACTACGGATTTACGCAACTCGAAAAGCAAGGTTTTGTTCATGTGCAATATTCACCAGATAAAAAACTTAAATTTTATAGTTTTGATGTGTCTGGTGGAGGCACCATGGGGGAGTGGAGCAGCTATGTGCAATATGCAACGGGAAAAACGCAACATTTAGATCAATTTGACTCAGGCCATATCAATCAAATTTTGCCGGTCAACATCCAAAATAAAACCGTATATTTGGTGAAGAGTTATTATAAAGGTGATAATTGCAGTGGACTACATCATCTAAGAGCTGTTGAAGTTGGACCAAAACAGTTACTTAAATCTTATGTATTTCAAACTAAGCAAAAGAAACTAGATCAAATCTCGGTAGATTATGACTGCCATTATGAAACTGATCGTCGTAGCGGTAATGAATATCTCAAAATCAGTCCGAAACACGTGGATGTTATGTTACTCAATCAACAACATCAGCCGCAGTATAAATATATACGCTATAGCTTAGGCTCGAAAGCCTTTGTGTATCAGGGGATTGTCAAATAGTGTATTTAAGAAAAAAGCCTGTGTACTTTGAATACACAGGCTTTTTTGAAAGCATCAAAAATTAACTATGTTGAAATTTTAATTGTCGCAACTGTTTTGCGTGTTGTAAAGTCGTTTGACTAATCTCCACACCACCAGTCATTCGAGCCAGCTCTTGGATCCGATCATCTTCTTCTAATTCGATAATGGTACTGCTTGCAGGATCCGTTTGACGTTTTTTCACCAAGAGATGTTGGTCAGATTGGGCAGCGACTTGGGCTTGGTGAGTAATACATAAAATTTGAACATGCTGCGCAAGGTCTGCCAATAAACGCCCGACAATTTCTGCCGTTCCGCCACTGATCCCGACATCAATTTCATCAAAGACTAACACTTCGGATTCGGTTTTTTCAGCATTCATCACTTGCATGACTAAGGCGATACGTGACAATTCACCCCCCGATGCCACGCGTGCTAGAGGCTGAGCAGGAATCCCTTTGTTGGCTGTGAATAACAGCTGAATAAAGCTTAAACCTTCACTTGAAGCTTGTTCTAGAGGCTCAAATTTAAATTCAAAATGAGCCTCTGGGAGCGCGAGCTGCTTCACTTGTTCAGTCAACTGCTTCGCCAATGGGGTAGATGCTTCACGACGAATATCATCCAAATGCTGTGCTTTGGTTAAAAAGTCTTGATGAGACACTTCCACTTGTTCTGCCAACGTTTCAGGATCTTCCAGCTGATGCAGTTGCTCTAACTCAAGTTGCCACGCTTCGTATTCTTGTTTTAAATCTTCAGGCTGAGTACGATATTTACGCGCTAAGCGATGAAAAACTTCCAGTTTGGTATTTAATTCGTCCATACGTTCAGGATCGAAACTTTGACGATCAATAAACTGACGTAAATTTGCGGTGGCATCTTCAATTTCACTTTGAGCGTTCAGTAGCGACGTATAAATTTCAGAAAGTTGTTCACTACGTCCTGCATGCGATTCAATTCGACGAATGATCGCGCCCATTTCTTGATTGATATTTTGCTCGGCGTCATCGAGGGCATTTAGACCATAGCTACAATCCTGCATGATATGTTCATGATGACTGAGACGGTCAAATTCTTGCTCGATTTCTTTGTAGTCCGTTTGCACAAGGTCTTCAAGTTCTTCCAATTGAAGTTCAAGCGTTTCTATCCGTTGCTTACGTGTGGCTTGGGCGTCGAGTGCTGCTTGGTGCTGTCGAATGTCCTTTTGCCACTTGCCATAGGCATCACGAACGGCTTGAGCCGGCTGATAAAAATTGTAATAGCGATCTAGCCAATGTTTTGGATAGGGCGGTTCTAAGAGTTGTTGTTGGCTGTGTTGGCTATAGAGTTGTACCAATAAGCGGCCAATTTCTTTTAACTCAGATAAGCTGCTCGGACGTCCATTAATCCATGCTTTGCTACGACCTGTTGCAAAAATCACGCGACGTAAATGGATTTCTCCAGACTCATCATCCAGTTCGTGTTCTTTGAGCCAAAGCGCTTCAGGACTGTGCTCTTGGTAGCTAAAGGTCGCTGTCACATCGGCTTTGTCTGATCCATAGCGCACATAGTTGGTGTCTGTTCGTTCACCTAAACATGCTGATAGTGCGTCTAGCAGCAAAGATTTACCTGCACCTGTTTCACCCGTCAGGACGTTAAAGCCTTGTTCAATGTCGATGGCTAAATGGTCGGCTAATGCAAAATTGATCAGAGTTAAATGTGTCAGCATACACGCATCCGAGCTGCGAAAAGTTCTAGTTAAAGATAATTAAGTTTTGTTTTGGTCACAAGATAAGTTTTATTTTAAGATGACGAAAAACCTCATAATTCTATCCTAAATTTCAGTTTAATAAGAAATTAGTTTCGTATCTGCCGTAAGTACGCAGTGTAGTGATGCAAAGAGTAAATGATCTTGCATAACGTGAGCTTAAACCATCCAACATTTTGCTAAGTTCTCACAAAACACGTTTGTGTATGTATTCTTGTATCTAATCTAAAGTGTTATTGCCTTAA
Source organism: Acinetobacter sp. YH1901134 (assembly GCF_013416965.1). Lineage (NCBI taxonomy): Bacteria > Pseudomonadati > Pseudomonadota > Gammaproteobacteria > Moraxellales > Moraxellaceae > Acinetobacter > Acinetobacter sp. YH1901134. Next base: position 99,224 of record NZ_VPEW01000007.1, read on the forward strand.
AACGTCATGATTTGGTCTCTTAAATCCGTCCATATAATTCATTATCCATGTATATCTGTGAAATGATTTTGCAGCGTTTCTATAGACCCTAACTAGGACTTTAGTGGATGAAATAAAAAAAGTATTTTGTACAAAAGTACAGTTTGTTTTAGATTCTCAATGTCAAGATAGTGAGATGGTATTGGGACATATCCACTTCTCAGATTTTTGTAATTATCTATCTCAAAATTTTCAACACTGATTGATTAGTTTTTGCAGCACAATTAAACTACTTTGATCAAAATATTATAAATATGCTTTATCTGGAGAAAACGCATGTCAGCACAGTTTGATCATGTATCAGTCATCAAAAAATCAAATGTTTATTTTGGCGGTCTATGTATCAGCCACACTGTGCAATTTGAAGATGGAACCAAGAAAACACTGGGTGTGTTGCTTCCAACTGAACAAGCGCTGACTTTTGAAACCCATGTACCTGAACGTATGGAAATTATTTCAGGTGAATGTCGTGTTCAAATTGCTGATAGCGAAGAAAGCGAACTATTCCGTGCGGGTCAATCATTCTACGTGCCAGGTAATAGCCGTTTTAAAATTGAAACAGATGAAGTCTTGGATTATGTGTGCCACTTAGAAGGCTAATAATTCAATCCATTTAGGCACAGTTTTTTAACTTCAAATCGGTTAAACTATGTGTCATAGCATAAATCCTGTAAAGCTTGCTTTGCAGGATTTTTCTTTTTGATAACCTAAGCTGTGCGCTGGGTGATCATACCCTGTTTAAAAGTTTATCGAAGTTTGCAAATTAGAGGTCGTTCATGGCGAAACCGGAATATTATTATGGTGTTCATTCAGTGGAGTCATTACTGGAACTTGAGCCAGAACGCGTATTAACTTTATTTGCGTTAAAAGGACGTGATGATCAGCGTTTAAAACGTATTTTTGAGTTGGCAGAACCGTTTGGTGTCAGCATTCAAAAAGCTAGCCGTGATAGTTTGGAAAAACTTGCGGGACAACCGTTCCATCAAGGTGTGGTCGCGGCTGTACGCCCCCATCCAGTCTTAAACGAAAAAGATTTAGAGGCTTTATTACAAGCCAATCCCAATGCGTTGCTATTGGCTTTAGATCATATTACAGACCCACATAACCTTGGTGCATGTATCCGTACAGCGGCAGCTATGGGCGTTGAAGCCGTGATTGCACCGCGTGATCGTTCAGCGACACTTACCCCAACAGCCCGTAAAGTTGCTGCTGGTGGTGCTGAAAAAGTGAAGTTTATTCAGGTGACCAACTTGGCACGTACATTGGCTCAAATCAAAGAAGATTTTAACGTGCGTGTGGTCGGCACCATGCTAGATGAAAAAGCGTTGCCGATTCAAAAATTTGACTTCACTGGTACGGGTGTATGTGTGGTGATGGGCGCTGAAGATACAGGTTTGCGTCCTATTACGCAGGCGCAATGTGATCAAACTGTTTTCATTCCAATGGCTGGTAACTTGCAAAGCTTAAATGTCAGTGTCGCAACCGGTATGGCATTGTATGAAGCATGTCGTCAACGTAATAATGAATTGAAATAGAAGTGATGATGTCTCCCCAAAAGCAAGGTTATTTATATGTCTTCATTACCATGTGTATTTGGGGCGGATTCACCTTAACAGCACGTTTAAGCGCCAATTGGGGAATCAGTGCTTGGGACATTACCGCACTTCGGTTTGCTTTGGCATTTTGTATATTAATGCCAATTTTGATTTATAAAAAAGATACGGCTTTTTTATGGAAGAAAGAGCCTTTTATCCTTGCCATGCTCGGCGGGGTGACCTATTGCTTAACGGCCTATAGTGCGTTTCATTATGCTCCTGCGGCCCATGCTGCAATTTTTCTCAATGGTTGTATTCCCTTATGTACAGCCATAGCCGCGTTTCTGATCTTCAAACAGCCGATCGATAAGCATACGTGGATCAGTGTGGTGATTATGGTCTCTGCCATTAGCTTAATGAGCTATTTAATGTACGTCGAGACTGGTGTGGCATTTGGTTTAGGTGATTTGCTATTTTTTATCAGTGCCATTTGGTGGGGGATATTTACGGTATTGCTTAAGCAATGGAGGCTCTCTGCTTGGCATGCCATGGCGGGGGTTGCGGTTTGGTCTGCCGTGGTATTCGTGCCTATTTATCTACTATTTTTCCCTAAACATTGGTCTGACCCAGAGCCATTGCAACTCATTGGACAAGTTATCTTTCACGGTATTTTTGTGGTGATTATTGCGACTTTAACGTATGTAGAGGCGATCAAGCGTCTGGGTGCATTTAAAGCCGGAAGTATCGTAACTTTGGCACCTTTTATTGCTGCAATTTTAGCGGTACCGCTGCTGAATGAACCCTTAAGTTTTGCAATTGTGTGTGGATTGGTCGGGATGGGGATTGGAGCGATTCAACCTTGGAAATGGTTGGGACGAAAGGACAGTCTAGAGCAGCAACTCGAACAACAAAAAAAGCAGTCTGAGTAAGACTGCTTTTTATTTAGCTTTTTTCAGCGTGCGCTAAGTACTTAAGATGCAATGGCCGAAGCTGCGCATAAAGATGATCTAAATGACCATCATTCAGCACGATATCATCGGCGATTTTTTGCTTTTCCTGACGTGACATTTGTACGTGAATAATTTTTTGGATTTGCTCGATAGTTTGACCATCACGCTGTGATGCACGCTGAATTTGCAATTGTTCCGTGGCATCAATAAGCAAGGTGTGATTGGTTAATTCATGTTGATTGGTTTCAAATAACAGCGGCGAAACCAAGATGACATAGGGACTGGTGGCTTCATTTAACTGTTGGGTAATGGACTGACGTATTGCAGGATGGGTAATGGCTTCAAGTGCTTGACGTGCTGTAGGATCTTTAAAGATATGCTCACGTAATGCACGCCGATTTAACTCACCATTCGCAAGTAAAACCCAATCACCAAATTGTTGTTGAATCTGAATCAGTGCGGGTTGCCCCGGTTCGACAACCTCGCGAGCAACGATATCAGCATCGACGACTTGGATGCCTTGGAGTTCAAACCAATTGCTTGCAGCAGATTTTCCGCTACCGATACCACCTGTTAAACCCAAGACAAATGTCATACAACGACCTTACTGACCCAAATAAATTTTCATAATTTGATCACCCCATAAAAAGGCGATCCATCCAGCGATGGCAATATAGGGACCAAATGCAAAAGGTTGGTTTTCTTTACGAACTTTGAGCAAAATAATGCCAATGATTGCACCTACCAGTGAAGAGAGTAATACAATCAGTGGGAGCAGGAAAGGGCCCATCCATGCACCCAAGGCAGCTAAAAGTTTAAAGTCACCATAGCCCATGCCTTCTTTGCCAGTGATGATTTTAAATAAAAAGTAAACAATCCATAGGCATAAGAACCCGATGATATACCCCCAAATGGCTGAGGTTGCAGAGGTATAAATGGCATAGCTATTCACGCCAAGCCCGAGTGCAGCCAAAGTAAGGGTATAGCGGTCAGGTAAAAGTTGGGTGTCAAAGTCAATAAATGTTAAGGCAATCAATACATAAGTCAGCACTAGACCAAATAGCATTTGGATAGTTGGACCAAAAACTGCAACAACAATCAGCGCACAGATCATGGTGAGTAATTCAATCAGTGGATAACGGCTACTGATTGGATTTTGGCAACTTCCACATTTTCCGCGTAAAACAATCCAACTGATAACCGGAATGTTTTGATACCAACGAATGGGCGTTTTACATTTTGGGCAGGTTGAAGCAGGAATACTTAGGGTAATCTTTGTTTCATTAATAATCGGTTGGTCTGGATGTAAAAACAGTTGGCAATCCGTGCGCCATTCTTGTTCCATCATCTTCGGCGTGCGGTAAATCGCCACATTCAAAAAACTGCCGATGCAAAGACTAAAAAGCCCAACTGCGATATACATCGCAGTTGGGTTGTTGATTAAGTAGCTAAAAAAATCAGTAAACAAAATATTTCCTTTTCTTGGTTTTAACCAACCACTGAACCCATTTGGAAGATTGGGAGGTACATTGCGACAACAAGCCCCCCTACTAAAATCCCGAGAATAGCCATAATTAAGGGTTCCATCATCGAGGTTAAGCCATCAACGGCATTATCTACTTCATTCTCATAATGTGTCGCCACTTTATCTAGCATGGCATCTAAAGCACCAGACTCTTCACCAATAGCGACCATTTGGACTGCCATAGGTGGAAATTTATCGGTAACACGCATGGCGAATTGCAATTGCTGACCAGTCGCGACATCTTCACGAATTTTCATGACCGCTGTTTCATAGACCACGTTGTTGGTTGCACCTGCAGTTGATTCTAGTGCATCGATTAAAGGTACACCTGCGGCAAAGGTGGTTGCCAAGGTACGGCTATAGCGGGCAATAATCGCTTTATAAACCAAATCACCAAAAATTGGTGCTTTTAGTGCAGCTTTGTCTAAGAAGTCTCGGAAAGCTTTGCTACGTTTTTTTGCTTCTAGAAACCCACCAATTAATATTGCAATAACCACAAGCATGATAAACCAATAATCTTTAGTCCAATTTGACATATTGACAACCATCTTAGTAAAAGCTGGCAGTTCTGCACCAAATGAACTGAAAAGGCCTTCAAATACGGGTACAACTTTCACCATCAAAATAATGGTCACAATTATCGCGACCACAATAACTGTGGCTGGGTATTTCATGGCCTTTTTGATTTTTTGCTTAAGCAATTCACTTTTTTCTTTATAAATGGCAACACGATCCAGCATGGTTTCAAGTGCACCCGATTGTTCGCCAGATTCAACCAAAGAGCAAAATAGGTTGTCGAAATACTGCGGATATTTACGGAGTGCACCTGCAAAGGTATTGCCGCCTTCAACTTCACCTTTAATCCCCAAAACCACTTCACGCATGGCTGGGTTTTCTAAGCCTTCCGCTACGATTTCGAATCCTTGAACGAGCGGTACCCCGGCTTTCATCATAGTTGCAAGTTGGCGCGTGAATACCGTGATATCCAAAGTGGATACTTTCTTTTTCATCAAGCCTTCGAGAATGTTTTTACGTTTTTCTCGAATGGTTCGGATGGTAATGCCTTGCTTACGTAAAGTGACTTTAGCTAAAGCCATATTACGCGAAGGCAACTCTCCTTTAATTTTCGCCCCTTTGCGATCCACGCCTTCATAACTGAAGGTTGGCATCATCTGCGCTTTTTTTACAGCCATGAATTTATCCTTATTTTTAAATACTAATTCACTTACTCACTGGTCACACGATTGACTTCTTGAAGTGAAGTCACCCCCTGCATGACCTTAATTAAGCCTGAACGGCGTAAATTGTTAAAACCTGCTTGATTTGAAGCTTCGGCAATTTGTAAGGCATTGCCATCTTCCATAATAATTCTTGAAATTTCAGGTGTCACTTTCATGACTTCATATATACCGACACGGCCTTTATAGCCTTCACGGCATTCGGCACAACCAACAGGTTGGTATATTTGAAATTCTGGTGTATTTAAATCGTCTTCGGTAAAACCCAGTTCCAGTAGACTTTGTTTTGGTACCTCTACTGTTTCTTTACATTGTGAACATAGGCGACGTGCAAGTCGCTGCGCAATGACAAGGTTCACGGATGTCGCGATGTTAAATGAAGGCACGCCCATATTGCGTAGGCGTGTAAGTGTTTCAGGTGCACTATTGGTATGCAGTGTAGACATCACCATGTGACCCGTTTGAGCTGCTTTAATGGCAATTTCAGCCGTTTCTAAATCTCGAATCTCACCGACCATCACAATATCAGGGTCTTGACGTAAGAATGATTTTAAGGCCGCAGAGAAGGTGAGGCCGACTTTATTATTTACGTTGACCTGATTGATGCCTTCTAAGTTAATTTCCACAGGGTCTTCGGCCGTTGAAATGTTGGTATCTTCACGGTTGAGAATGTTTAAACCTGTATATAAAGATACTGTTTTACCGGAACCCGTTGGACCGGTAATGAGCAGCATGCCTTGTGGTTTTTCTAAAGCCTGCATGAACAGTTCTTTTTGATCCGGTTCATAACCCAACGCATCAATCCCTAACATCGCACTAGAAGGGTCAAGGATACGTAGAACAAGTTTTTCACCAAACAAGGTCGGCAAAGAGTTCACACGGAAGTCGATTGCTTTGTTCTTTGACAGCTTTAACTTGATACGACCGTCTTGAGGTATACGTTTTTCCGAGATGTCCATTTGTGACATGACTTTTAAACGCGAAGCAAGTCGAGTCGCGAGCTGCAAGGGCGGATTGGTAATTGTTCTTAATACGCCATCGACACGGTAGCGGACGCGGTAAGACTTTTCATAGGGTTCGAAATGTAAGTCGGATGCACCCATGCGAATGGCGTCGACTAGTAGTTTATTGATGTACTTAACAATCGGCGCTTCATCACCCGTTGCTTCATCTTCATCTTCTTGAGATGGATCGGGTGTTTCACTATCTAAATCAAGATCAAAGTCATCATCAAAGTCAAAAGTACTTTCTTCAGCGAAGTTCTGTTCAATTAACTTTTCAAGTTTGTCATGTTCAACAATAATGGTTTCGGTATTCAGCTTACTACCAAATCGGATGGCATCTACAGCTTCAATATTAGTGGGATTGCTGATCGCAACGAATAATAAATTGCCATGTTTAAAAATAGGCAAAATACGATGCTTGGTAATGAGTTTATCTTCAAATTCATCACGTATAATTAAAGACGTATCATAAGTTGAAATATCAAAAACCGGTTCACCGAACTCTATCGAAATGGTTTCTGCGATCAGGCGTGCTGAAAGGCGATATTCCTGAATCAAATGCGGCACGATATCTTGATGAGCCTTTTTTGAATTTTGCAGCGCTGCTTGCATTTTTTCGGCAGACAGATGCCCTTCGTCAACTAAGCGACGAATAAACCCCGTAAATCTTGAAGAACCTTGAACTGCTGTCATGCTTTTACTTGCCTATGCTTCAGTCTGTTTATAATTGGTATAGCAAAATTATACTTTTGTTGCACAAAAATACCATATCTTAAAGTGTTGTCACTAGCTAAGAATTGGTAAAAAGCATGAACCAGTCCTTAAATCTGCTTAATTTTTTTACAGAAAAGTGAAGATCTTGGAGTGACTGGCGTGCTTCGAACTTGCAAATGTGTTGAAATTTATCTTCAAAATTATGAATTACGTGTAGAATGTGCCCGATTTCATCTTTGTCATGTGGGATAAATATGTCGGGTTCGACGATTACGCCTTGGGTAGTGGGTAACTGGAAAATGAACCCATTGCAAGCCGATGCTGGCGCACTTCTTAAGAATTTTAAGCAATTATTAGATGAACAAAATATTGCTGAAGCGGCATGTCATATTGGGGTTGCACCAACAGCTATTGCTCTGACCACGGTGCAAAATGAATTAACACAAGCTAGCCGTAACATCATAACCGTTGCACAAGACGTTTCTCGCGTTGCAGGTACAGGTGCATATACGGGTGAACTCAGTGCTGAGCTATTAAAAGATTATGGTGTTGAATTTGTGCTGATTGGTCATTCGGAACGCCGTGAAATATTCGCTGATCAACCGCATATCATTAATGAAAAAGTAAAAAATGCATTAAACGCAGGTTTGACTGTGATTTATTGTGTGGGTGAAAGCTTAGAACAACGTGAAAGCGGCCAAGCAGAACAGATTGTGTTACAACAAATATGTGATATTGCTGCTGTTGTACAAGCAGAGCAGTGGAAACAAATTGTGGTAGCTTATGAGCCAATTTGGGCTATTGGCACAGGTAAAACAGCGTCACCTGAAGATGCGCAAGCGATGCACGCTAAAATTCGTGAAGGTTTAAGCCAAATCACCCCAATGGGACTTCATACTGCGATTCTTTATGGTGGTAGTGTAAAACCTGAAAATGCAGTAGAGTTGGCAGCCTGTCCGGATATCAATGGTGCGCTGGTCGGTGGTGCATCATTAAATGCAGAGTCGTTTTATAAAATTGCTCAAGCATTTGCAAATACAAAATAATTAGGAGTTCAGCATGCATACGTTTGTGCTGGTGGTACATATTATCTTAGCGATTTTAATGATCGTGCTGATTTTAGTTCAGCATGGTAAAGGCGCAGATGCGGGTGCATCTTTTGGTGGCGGCGGTGCTGCAACTGTATTTGGTGCATCGGGTTCGGGTAACTTTATGACCCGTTTGACTGCGATTTTAACGGCTTTGTTCTTCGTTACGAGCTTGACACTTGCTGTGTTTGCAAAGAAACAAACGACAGATGCTTATAGTCTGAATGCGATTTCTTCAGTACCGACTGCGCCTGCAAAATCGGCTGAAACTTCGCCAACTGCACCAAAAAGCGCTGAATAATTTATTTAGCACTTTCTTTTTTGACGTGTTGCGACTAGAATGCGTCACAGCTGCGGTGGTGGTGGAATTGGTAGACACGCTACCTTGAGGTGGTAGTGCTTTCGGGCGTGGGGGTTCAAGTCCCCCCTTCCGCACCAACTTATAATCCAGAACATAAGTTGGTGTATGCAGCAAAACTCTGTTGATGCGGGATGGAGCAGTCTGGTAGCTCGTCGGGCTCATAACCCGAAGGTCGTTGGTTCAAATCCAGCTCCCGCTACCAATCAATTCTATTTT
>NZ_VPEW01000046.1:0-1049 GCF_013416965.1 Acinetobacter sp. YH1901134
TACACCTAGTACAAATTTCAACATGTTCTACACAAGAATTAGATTTATTTGCTACTTCTAGTTTAGCATTTAAATCATTGTTAACACCTTTTAAAGTAGAAATGGTTTCATGACAAGTAGATAGTTCACAAGAAAGCATTTCATTTCTTTTAACTTCTAAAGCATGAGATTTTTGTGCCTCTACAAATTTATCATGTTCTTCATACAACAAATCCTCTTGCTTTTCTAAAAGTCTATTCTTTTCATTCAAGGCATCAATTAATTCATTAATTTTATCTATCTTAGTTCTATCTAAGCCCTTGAACAAACATGAATAATCTATTTCATCCTCATCACTAGATTCGTCCTCACTTGAAGAAGCATAGGTAGAGTTGCGAGTACATACCTTCTTCTCCCTTGCCATAAGGCATGTGTGACGCTCGTTGGGGAAGAGGGATGACTTGTTGAAGGCGGTGGCGGCGAGTCCTTCATTGTCGGAGTCGGATGAGGAGCAATCCGAATCCCACTCCTTGCCAAGATGTGCCTCGCCCTTTGCCTTCTTATAGTTCTTCTTTTTCTCCCTCTTGTTCCCTTGATCCTGATCACTATCATTGTCGGGACAGTTAGCAATAAAATGACCAAGCTTACCGCATTTGAAGCATGATCGCTTCCCCTTGGTCTTAGTCTTGCTCGGCTGTCCATTGCGACCCTTTAGCACCGTCTTGAATCTCTTGATAATGAGGGCCATTTCTTCATCATTAAGACCGGCCGCCTCAATTTGTGCCACCTTGCTGGGTAGCGCCTCCTTGTTCCCTGTGGCTTTGAGAGCAAAAGGTTGCGGCTCGTTGATCGGTCCATTCAAGGCGTCGTCCACGTACCTTGCCTCCTTGATCATCATTCGCCCGCTCACGAATTTTCCAAGTACTTCTTCGGGCGACATCTTGGTGTACCTGGGATTCTCACGAATATTGTTCACCAAATGAGGATCAAGAACGGTAAATGACCTGAGCATTAGGCGGACGACGTCGTGGTCCGTCCATCGCGTGCTTCCGTAGCTCCTTATTTTGTTG
>NZ_VPEW01000047.1:0-1181 GCF_013416965.1 Acinetobacter sp. YH1901134
TCTCTGTACACGACAAATTTCATAGGATCCTTGTCCTATCAGGCTTTTTCTTTCTTAAAATTGCTAGCACTTTCTTAAATTCTTCTTTTTTTCCAAAACCAATCAAACGTAGAATAGCCATTTGAACATAGTCCAAACCGTAGCGAAATAAACTTACTGAAAGTCGTCCATGCTTCTTTATTTTTATCGCTTTTTTCCGATCATGTTGCCATTCACCTGTTAAATAGCACCAACAGAAACCGATAGCTAGCACTGCTATCAATTTCTTGACTCGTCTAGGGTCTGTTAAACGAGTATTTTCAAGATTGAATCCTCGTCCTTTGAGACAACTAAATAACGTTTCGATTTCCCAGCGTAATGCATAATCACGAATAGCAGAAGCATTAAACATAGGAGAAACAACAAGTAAAAGCTCTCCATCTTCTAATCGTAGCGCACTAATATACAGTTTCACTCGACCAACCCAAATACGTCGTTTACGACATTCAGTTTGACCAACTTGAAGATGACGAAATAAATCACTAATTTTATGATTCTTGGCTAAGTGATTGGTCACAATAAAGTTTTTTTAACACGTATACAGAAGTTAATGTCATTTTCAATTAACCATGTAAACCATTTCTCACCGATAAATTCTCTGTCTGCAAACACATTCACAATACGATCTTTACCAAAAATGGAGATAAAGCGTTGAATCAAAGCAATACGCTCTTTTGTATCTGAATTTCCACGTTTATTGAGCAATGTCCAAACAATAGGTATCGCTATTCCACGATAGACGATGGCTAACATCAAGATATTAATATCTCGTTTTCCCCATTTCCAATTAGTTCTATCCAAAGTTAATTGGACTTTATCGAATGAAAATATATTGAAAATTAACTGAGAAATTTGACGATAATCGAAATACTGATCTGCAAAGAAGCGTTGTATACGTCGATAAAATGATTGTGGTAAGCACTTGATGGGTAAGGCTTTAGATGCAGAAGAAAGATTACATGTCTGTTTTACAATTAATGCAAGCATAATCAGTGTAAAACATTTTGCATGTGACTTGTTCCACTTTAGATATTTGTTTAAGATGAGATGTAACTCATTGAAATGTGTCATCATATTCGTCGTCAGAAAACAAGTATTATGCCATTATTTCAATGAGTTATCTTTTTTTGTCGTGTACAAAG
>NZ_VPEW01000048.1:0-1180 GCF_013416965.1 Acinetobacter sp. YH1901134
CTCTGTACACGACAAAAATAGATAACTCATTGAAATAATGTCACAATAATTGTTTTCTAACGACGAATACTATGACACATCTCAATGAGTTATATCTTATCTTAAACAAATCTCTAAAATGGAACAAGTCACATTTAAAGTGCTTTGCGCTCATCATGCTTGTGATTATTTTAAAGCAAACATGTAATCTTTCTTCTGCATCTAAAGCCTTGCCCATCAAGTGTTTACCACAATCATTTTATCGACGTATGCAGCGCTTCTTTGCAGGTCAGTATTTTGATTATCGTCAAATTTCTCAGTTGATTTTCAATATGTTTTCATTCGACCAAGTGCAACTGACTTTAGATAGAACCAATTGGAAATGGGGAAAACGAAATATTAATATCCTGATGCTCGCAATCGTTTATCGTGGAATAGCGATACCTATCCTTTGGACATTGCTTAATAAACGTGGAAATTCAGATACGAAAGAGCGTATTGCTTTGATTCAACGCTTTATAGCCATTTTTGGTAAAGACCGTATTGTGAATGTGTTCGCAGACAGAGAGTTTATCGGTGAGCAGTGGTTTACATGGTTAATTGAACAAGACATCAACTTCTGCATTCGTGTTAAAAAAACTTCATTGTCACCAATCATTTAGGAAAGAATCATAAAATTAGTGATTTATTTCGCCATCTTAAAGTTGGTCAAATTGAATGTCGTAAACGACGGATTTTGGTTGGTCGGGTGAAACTATATATAAGTGCACTACAGTTAGAAAATGGAGAGCTTTTACTCGTCGTTTCTCCTCAGTTTAATGCCAATGCTATTCAGGATTATGCATTACGCTGGGAAATTGAAACCTTATTCAGTTGTCTCAAAGGACGCGGGTTTAATCTTGAAAATACGCGCTTGACAGACCCTAGACGAGTGAAAAAATTGATTGCGGTGTTAGCTATAAGCTTCTGTTGGTGTTACTTAACGGGTGAATGGCAACATAATCAAAAAAAAGCGATAAAAATAAAGAAGCATGGACGACTCTCAATGAGTTTATTTCGCTATGGTTTAGACTATGTTCAAATGGCGATTCAGCGTTTAATTGGTTTTGGGAAAAAAGAAGAGTTTAAGGAAATTTTGGCAATTTTAAGAAAGCAGAATCCTGATAGGATAAGGGTTCTGTGAAATTTGTCGTGTACAGAG
>NZ_VPEW01000049.1:0-760 GCF_013416965.1 Acinetobacter sp. YH1901134
CCAACTTCACCAGTTCAGAATTCTTTTACTTCTGCGAGCAAAAGAGCATTCAGATCAAATACGCATCTGTAGCACATCCAAGAGCCAACGGGCAGGTTGAGCGAGCCAATGGAATGATATTGGAGGCACTCAAAAAAGGGTCTTCGATAAGAATGAAAAATTCGCAGGAAAGTGGATAAGGGAATTGCCTTATGTTGTTTGGAGCCTAAGAACCCAACCTAGCCGAGCCCTGCATGGAAACACTCCTTTCTTCATGGTCTATGGGTCGGAGGCAGTGCTACCTGCTGATCTCAAGTTTGGGGCGCCAAGGTTGATCTTCGAAAGCATAGCAGAAGCTGAAGCCACTAGGCTGGAGGATATTGATGTACTTGAGGAAGAACGACTGAATGCAGTAATCCAATCAGCACGATACCAGCAGACTCTAAGGCGCTATCACGACAAGGCTGTGCGGCAGCGATCCTTCTCAGTAGGAGATCTCGTCCTCCGCCGAATTCTAACGGGGGAGGGACGGCACAAGTTATCACCCTTATGGGAAGGACCATTCATAGTAGCAGAAGTCACTCGGCCGGGATCATATCGTCTCACTCAAATGGACGGCACAGAAATTGGGAACTCCTGGAACATAGAACACCTCAGAAAGTTTTACCCCTAGCTGTATTTCAAAACAGCCGGGGCGACCATGTATTCTGTATAATGGAAATACGTCATCAATAAAGAGAGATTTCAAAGATACTCGGCTCGTTTACAATTGACTTGCATT
>NZ_VPEW01000050.1:0-1153 GCF_013416965.1 Acinetobacter sp. YH1901134
CAGCCTTCACATTTTTGAACTAATTCTGCTGCATCCGAAGCTGCCTTCGGCCAGTAAAATCCTTGTCTAAAAACTTTTCCCAGCAAGGGCCTAGACCCAATATGAGATCCACACAGACCTGCATGTATCTCCTTCATTAATTCAATACCTTCAGCTCTGGATAAACACTTGAGGAGTGGAGAACAGACTCCATGTTTATATAATTCCCCTTCTATTATCACATATGGTCTTGTCCTTGCTTCCATTCTTTTATTATAAACTTCGTCATCCGAAAGACAATTACCTTGGAGGAAAGATATGATTTCAGTCCTCCAATCTTCACTATGTACTGGAGAAATAGCGAGCACTGCTCTCTCCATGAGTTCAACCGAAGGTGCTTTTATTGTTTCGAAAAATACTTCCGAAGGTAAAGGCAGCCCCTGTGCTGCTGACTTGGCCAATAGATCAGCATATTCATTTTCTCCACGAGGAATATTTTTGACAGAAAAACCTTCGAAGGAAGCCTCCATCCTTCGGACTGTATCTAGATATTTTTCAAGCTTCGGATCTCTTGCTTTACAACTCTTGTCAATATGACCAGAAATAACTTGGGAATCAGTTTTAAGAATGGCCCTTCTGATTCCCATTGCCTTTAGCTTCCGAAGACCCAAAAGCAGGGCTTCGTACTCAGTAATATTGTTTGTACAACTAAAATCGAGTCTTGCCGCATAACAAGTTTTAACTTTGGATGGTGAGACCAACACAGCAGCTGCTCCTGCTCCGAAGGTTCCCCAAGACCCATCGCAAAACACTGTCCATACTTCGGCATCTTTATTTGTTTCTTCATCCTGAGCCCCTGGCGTCCAGTCAGCAATGAAGTCTGCTAACGCCTGGGACTGGATCGAAGATCTATGCACATAATCAATGCAAAATTCATTGAGCTCTGCAGCCCATTTTCCAATCCTTCCAGTAGCTTCTCGGTTTCTCATAATGTCCTTCAACGGTTGTGAAGAAGGAACAATTATGTTATAAGCTTGAAAATAATGCCGAAGCTTCCTGGAGGCCATCAAAACAGCATACAGTACCTTCTCCAATTCTGTATAATTTTTCTTTGATAAACTAAGAACCTCGGATACGAAATATATTGGGGCCTGCCTCTTAACTTGGCCTTCAA
>NZ_VPEW01000051.1:0-920 GCF_013416965.1 Acinetobacter sp. YH1901134
GGGAGCTGAAGCTGTAGCAGCCAAAATTGTTGTGATACTGTTCCTTACCCCAGGGTTTTGTCTCGTACAACAATTCATGTATGTTGCAGAAGCTTTTCGCATCAGGTTCCAAGCCTTGGCTTCTCACGACCCACACGAAGATATTCATCCTTATGATTGCTTCGGGGGTAAGTTGGTGAAGATAGATTTCAAATATCTTCAGTACCTCTACAACAAAGCTGCTTAAGGGAAATCGTAGTCCAGCTTTCAAGAAGCTTCGGAACACCACGACTTCATTTTCTTCAGGAGTCGGACAAGTCTTCTCTCCTTCATCAGCCCTCACAACGGACAAGTCCCGGAAATATCTTCCTCTCATGTTGACAAGATGATTTTCTTTGATACTTGATTTGCCGAAAACCGCATGGCTTGGTCGCCAAGGGCGATCTTCGGAGTCTTCACCACCACTATCCACATCATAACTGTCGCTGTCATCAGTATCTTCAGATAAACCTTCTAAAATCTCTTTGGTGATCTTTTCTGTATTGGTCTTCGACATTGCTACAAGAAACCCCAGGTTTTTCTCTTCAGAGAGACTCAGCTTCATCTCGACAGCAGCCTTTTTATCTTCAGACATCTTCGAAAATGCTGAGAAAGTGCTCTCGAAACCGAAGCTTAAAAATCTAAAAAGCCAAGCAAGTGTTGTTGCGCAAGGGCTAAAAGTCGAGTGAGTAAGAGCAGATGGCAAGGGAGCATGCCAAATAAACTCGTGGTGAGCTCTTATTTATACACCTAGTGCATTGAAAACTGGAGGGTCCAGCTTGTCATTGACTGTTGCTATTCTAGCAAAGGGAAGGTGTTTTTTCGGACCTTCGGCTTAAGGCCTTCGTCCATATCGCAATCTGAATTTATTATTTTAACAAATTAATATTGCGAGGGGCTAC
>NZ_VPEW01000009.1:0-179582 GCF_013416965.1 Acinetobacter sp. YH1901134
ACTAGTAATTCAAATTATTTTTAAACTTATCAAATAAAACCCAACTCAATCAATTCAACCAAGTCATTGTTTTATCAGAAGTTTTAATCTTCATCACCGCCGATGGATGTGCATTCTACAGCATTTCACATCCGTTGCAACACCTTTTTTAAAATAATTATTTTGAGCGCATAATTTTCACTCAAATTACATTTTTTTATTCATATTTTGATCAAATTTGGTTTAATAGTAATAAATCAAGATTATTTGAACGTTTTTACTTATTATACGGCAAACATTTTGCCGCGCTAAAAGCGTCAGGACTATATATGCGCCAAACTTCTTTTTTATATGCAGGATTATTGTCACTTGTCGTAACAACACCTGTATTTGCAAATGACGAGGCTTCAGCACCTGTTGCTCAAGACTCAGAAGCTGCCAATAAATCAAAAACACAACAACTTGCGCATGCTGCGATGGTCAAGTCATCTGAAGTTGCAAAAAAATTATCTGTAAATGCCAATGCAGCACAATCAGAAGAAGATAAAGACCCTTTCCAACCGATCAACCGGAAAGTTTACGCATTTAATGATTATTTAGATGTCCATATTGCCCGCCCTGCTGCTGTGCAATATGTAGCAAAAACTCCTAAGGATATTCGTGAATCTTATCGTTTATTCCGTAAAAATTTGGGCGAACCGTGGAATGCATTTAACCAACTCATCCAAGGACGACCGACACGTGCTGCAAAAAGTCTGGGGCGTTTTACTGTTAATACACTGACAACTTTAGGCTTTGCTGACCCTGCAAGCCGTCTAGGTCTAGAAACCGAAGATGAAAACTTTGGCGCGACTTTAGGTTATTACGGTATTCCTTCTGGTCCTTATATTGTTTTACCAGTGCTTGGTCCAAGCACATTGCGTCAAACTGTGGGGCTTGCTGTAGATAGTCAAGGACGTCCACAGAAATATATGCTTGATGGTCATGATGTGGCGTATTGGTCTGAGCAAACTTTACGTGGAATCGATACTCGCGCTCAATTACTGGATATCGAAGGTGTATTGCAAGGCGATAAATACGCTCAAATTCGTGATATTTATTTGCAACGCCTGAACTATTCTATTGCTGAGAAAAAAGGTATTGCTGAAGAAAACTTATTTATTGATGAAAAAGATGACGATATTGATGAATCTGAAGATAATTCAACAGACGTTTCATCTGATGATTCTACCGATTTCATTGATGATAGCATTTCAGATGATACCGACACGGTATTAACTGAATAAATAAAATTTTTCAATTGGCTGGTGTGGTTTTTCCCTCCAGCCATCATTAGCTTGCTATAGTACACTTATTGTCTATCGAAGGATTCATCTAATTCTTTATGTATTTCATTCAACCTACTCGTGATATTCCATATTTAGATCAGGTACTTGATGCGCTTCCTAGCGTACAAATGATTAACATTGAAGATCTAGACTTGTATGATCCAACGATCATTGCAATTGCTGATGTTGCCGACTTTTTAAATCACCAATGGACACTTCCTACCATTGTGCTCGCTTTTGAGCATGAGGGCGCTGCATTGGCTCAAGCGTGGCAACAAGGTGCTTTAGCAGGATGGGTGTGGGACCATATTCCAACCAACCTTCAGGTGGCACTCACTAAAATTGATGCGCAATACAAACGCAATCAAGACAGCCGTGATCTCCCTTCTGCTGCAGATTTGCAAAAACGTTTACTGCCCAACCCAATTGAACTCCACAACTATAAAATTGAAACATTCTTCCAGCCTTCAGCCTATTTATCCGGTGATTGGTACGATTACTGGAAAATCAGCGATAAAGAAATCATGTTTTATCTCGCAGATGTATCTGGTCATGGGGTGACGAGTAGTTTACTGACCTCTTGGATGGCTGCTTTCCACGGTCGTTCAAAAACCCCGAGAGAACTCATCAAAAAGCTCAATGGCATGTTGGTTCAAGAAAATATTGAAAAGCACATTACCATGATTGCGGGGATACTCAATCTCGATACGCATGTCTTGAAATGGTCTAGTGCAGGGCATTATCCGCCGGCCATTTTATTTGAACCCGGTCTTCCCGCACGAATTTTAAATACCAGTAGCTTTCCACTTGGCTTAACTGAAGACCTAGAAGTTGAAGAGTTTGAATTTACCTTAAATCGTTATTCGCGCTTTGTAATTTGCTCGGATGGCGCACTTGAACCTTTTGATGGTGGATTGAATGAACAGCTAGGTCAATTGGTTTATCACTTGCAAAATCAATCATTTCAAGCACCAGACCATGTTGCCGACGATATTGCCATCTTAAGTTTACGTCGAATCAATTAATCATGAAATCAACTACTTAAACCGAATAAGACTTTCTGATCATACTCGGCTACTTGAGTAAGCTGTGCCCCTATGGGATAATTTACTATCCTTCTCTGCAAATGGCATTTATATGTCAACAGGTCATGTTGAATATGCAAGCTTGAACGGAACGCATATTTTTAAGCTTATTGGCGAAGTGCGTGCCCAATCTTGTATTAGTCTAGACAAGTTATTAAACAAAATTGAACAGCAACAAAATGTCGTCGGTGCAATCGTTGATTTAACCCAAACGACATTTATCGATAGTACTGTCCTTGGCATTTTGGCGAAACTGGGTTTGAAGCTCAAACAAGTTCACCATATCCAAGCGGTAATGTTGTCTACAAACTCTGATATCACAACGCTTGCCAATAGCATGGGTTTAGGTCAGGTGTTTGTTATTTTGAATTATTGTGGTGATCCAAGTGTATGCACTCGCGCACTTATGGAAGAACACATTACCCATAGCAATATGCTGAATACGGTTTTAGATGCACACAAAACGCTGATGAAACTAAATGATAGCAACCAAAATATGTTTGAGCCTTTGGTCAAACAACTGCAAAAAGAGCAGGACAATCTAGAGCAACCCAAGCAGCAAAATGTCTAATTTAGGTTAATCACAGCAGAGACACTCTTCGCATGACTTTACTTTCCGTTGCACAAATGAATTCTCAAAATGACATTGAAGATAACTTCAAAGTGATCGAATCATTGATGCAACAAAGTCAGGCTCAAGGTGCGAGTCTCATTGTATTTCCTGAAAATTTTGTCTGCTTTGCCGCTGGTAAACAACGCGAAACCGCGGCGCAATTTGAAAGTATTCAGCAGCGACTAGAACAACTCGCACATCGTTATCAACTTTGGATTGTTGCGGGCACACTCCCATGCCCTTATCGTCCAGATGGTTCAATCATTCAAGATGGCCGTGTCCGTACTGTCAGCCTGTGTATCAGCCCTGAACGTACCGAAGCACGTTATGACAAAATTCATTTATTTGATGTGCAAGTTGGTGACGCTGTCGGTGGCTATCAAGAATCAAAATTCTTTGAACCTGGTACTGAAACCGTAGTTGCAACAACACCTTTTGGCAATATTGGCCTGATGGTGTGCTACGACTTGCGCTTTCCTGAACTGGCTTTGAAACTTCGTAGCCAAGGTGCAAACATTTTAACGGCGCCTGCAGCTTTTACTTATACCACGGGTGAAATGCACTGGCAGTTGTTACTGCAAGCTCGTGCCATGGATAGCCAATGTGCTGTACTGGGTGCCGCACAACAAGGTTGGCATGGTGAAAAGCGTCAAACTTGGGGGCATGCTGGAGCAAGCAACAGCCGCGGTCAAATTTTAGCAATCACCGCAGAAGAAGGCGCTCAACTACTCACAGTTCCTTTCGACTTAGACGAGCAGCAACAGATTCGCGCATCAATGCCACTGATGCAGCACCGTGTTTTGGTTCAATATTGATTTTTACCCTGTATAAAATTACAAAAAAACTGAATATTATTTAAGCAAAATCCCCCACGATATGATTTTGAACCATCATCTGAGGGATTAGAATAATGACTTTAGAAAAAGCAGTTTATACAGCCCATGCAAAAGCCACTGGTGGTCGTGATGGTCGTGCTACGACGTCCGATGGTCATTTAGATGTTCAATTGGCTGTGCCGAAAATTATGGGGGGTACAGGTAATGGTACGAATCCTGAACAACTCTTCGCCGCTGGTTATTCAGCCTGTTTTTTAGGTGCAATGAAATTTGTGTCTAACCGAGATAAAATTTCGATTACCCCTGCTGCCTACGTCGAGGGTGATGTTGGTATCGGCCCTATTCCAACAGGATTTGGTATCGAAGTGACGCTTAATATTCATCTTGAGGGTATGGATGCAAGCGAGGCGCAGAAATTGGTCGATGCCGCGCATATTGTGTGCCCCTATTCAAATGCGACCCGAAACAATATTAATGTCACTTTAAATGTTTTGACTTAAACCCATTTGTACCTATCTAAACAAAGCACTGTTTTAATTCCTTATAAAATAGTGCTTTGAGTTTTTTGACCTCTACACATCTACAGCTGAGCTCAAAATAAAATCTTATCCATTTCCAATACATTTAAATATTCTTATTCAGCTGCCAAAACCTTGCTAAAATATATAACGATTCTTATTTACATTCATTTGTTGATCTATGATGCTTAAACCTCTCCTTATCAGTACATTACTAATCAGCGCATCCACACTGAGTTTTGCTGAATTAACCCTGTCTGAAAAAGTCCGTCCTCACATTAAATCCTTGGTCAATCCAGAAATTCAACGTCTTGCGCTACCACCAACACCGAACAACATGTCTTTACCTGCCTATGGTCAAGGCATCATTGGTTGGGGTACAGGCCCCGAAGGTGCTGCAGCGCGCTTAGCCAATATCAGCAAAGCCGACGTTGAAAAGCTTAAAACTCAAGATGTCACTTTAGAGATGGTTCAAACTTGGCAAAAGTTTTATGAAAATGAAACGCAGCGCAATGCAGGTAACCCAACCGCACCCATTCGTGCTGAATTGATGAAGAAAATTGTCAGTTTGTGGTAAGTGAAAGACTGTACAGCCCATATTTTTGGGCTGTTTTTAGTTCAAATTAGAAATAAAAAATCATGAGACATTCGATAGAAAGAATAATGAATAAAATTTAAAAAATGTTTAATATTCAAACTATAATTAACTATACATCCATAAAAAATTAAAATCATTTTCAGGACTTTACAATGAAAACATACTTTTCGATGCTTTTTCTAAGCTTGGCCTTAGCCGCATGTAGCCAAACACCTGCGCCTGATTTTTCAGGGGAATGGAAACAAACACCTGACACGGAGAGCCTACGCAAACTTTCCATTAGCAAACAAGGCGATGACTACCAAATTAAAGACGAATTTTGGCTCGATAAAAATAATACTGAGCGCACTTCTAGTGCTTCATCCGGTATGGCCGAAGTTAATAATGATGTTTTGAAATATAAAGAGAGCAATAGCATTGAAATGAAACTCAGTGATGCAACTCACCTCACTCTGACAGATAAAGCATACGATGCTGTTATTCATTTTGAAAAGATTAACTAAAGCAAAGCCCCGAGTCCTTGCACAGGCTTCGGGGCTTTATTTATATTTTACACTGACTATTCAGCCGCTTCATTCGTCACTCTGAGCACTTCTTCAATGGTGGTTTTACCTGCCAAAACTTTACGCAATCCATCATCACGTATTGAACCCGCATTTGCACGTACATGATTTTCTAACTCAAACTCAGCAGCATTACCATGAATGAGGCGACGTGTTTGCTCATCAATCGGGACGATTTCATAAATTGCGGTACGCCCTGTAAATCCAGTATGCGAGCATTGTTCGCAGCCTTTAGGTTGTGGCAATTTTAATTCGGCCGATGCATCGAGATGCTTAAATAAGTCTTTTTCAAAATCATCGGCATCATGCCAAGTCGCACAGTGACGGCACAAGGTTCGAACCAAACGCTGCGCCACCACACCGATCAATGAGCTTGAAAGTAGAAAGGGTTCAATCCCCATGTCTTTAAGACGGGTCACCGCACCGATTGCTGTATTGGTATGCAGCGTTGAAAGTACCAAGTGCCCTGTTAATGACGCTTGTACTGCAATTTCAGCAGTTTCTAAATCACGAATCTCCCCGACCATCACCACATCTGGGTCTTGGCGGAGCATGGCTTTTAATGCACGAGCAAAGGTCATATCGACTTTGGTATTGACCTGTGTCTGCCCGATCCCTTCAAGTTGATATTCAATTGGATCTTCTGCGGTCAAAATATTTTTTGAGCCATCATTTAAATCAGACAATGCCGCATATAAGGTTGTGGTTTTACCTGAACCGGTCGGCCCTGTAACCAAAATAATGCCATGCGGACGATGCACCAGTTGTTTCAGTCGATCATAATCATGTTGCATCAAGCCCAAATGGGTCATGTTTAAACGCCCAGCTTGCTTATCGAGTAAACGCATCACCACACGCTCACCATAGGAAGACGGTAAAGTTGATACACGAACATCAACTTCTCGGCCTGCCAAACGCAGTGAAATACGACCATCTTGTGGAATTCGCTTTTCCGCAATATCGAGTTTAGCCATGACTTTGATCCGTGACACCAACAATGGCGCAAGTTCACGACGTGGCTGCACAATTTCACGTAACTGACCATCAACACGTAAGCGGACAGACAGCTTTTTTTCAAAGGATTCGATATGAATATCTGAAGCACCGACACGGATCGCTTCCGACAATAAGGCATTGATTAAGCGTACAATCGGTGCATCATCTTCCTGATCCATCAGATCTTCAGCTTCTGGCACAGAGTCTGCAAGGCTGAGTAAATCAGGATGATCTTCCAGACCCGCTGCCACTTGTTGAGACTCACCGGTATCTCCGGCAAAGCTTGCACTGAGTAATTGATTAAACTCTTGCTCACTACATAATTGATATTGTGCAGGATGCCCTAAATAGCGACGTGCTTCCTGTAAAGCCAACAGTGGCGTGCTGTCACGACGTACAATAAAAGCTTGATCACCCTTATATCGAAGCAATACGCCATGACGTTTGGCAAAACTATATGGTATTTGTAATTGTTTAAGTACTTGCATCACGCATTATAATGATGAAAAAAGTTGTTTTGAGTGTACTCTAAGCATCTGACAGCGTGAAGTCTGTTTTTAGGATTTATCAGGACAAGGGATATACGCATTGCCATTAGAAAATGATTTGACTGAAAAGGAATCCCCAAAACGTAAATGGTGGGGGGAATATCAATTTGAACTGAATCACCCTCGCAGTTGGCAGTTTGGGTCTTTATTGTTTCGTGTGACGCGCGGCATGCAAGAGTGGCGTATGGAATACCATCGCCCGACCTTTCAGTTTGACTATGAGCAGCAATGGCATCCGATTCAAGACCCTGAATTTGGTTTTCCACAACCCATTAAAATGGAACGTTATATGTTCCGCCAGACGCATGACAAAATTCAAATCATGCCACGTTTGGCCGATCGTTCTGTGGTGATTAAACCGGTCGATCCGATTTATATTCCAGCCGGACAGCGCGGAACGTTATATATCAGCACACCGCTTTGGATTGCTGGTTTTGTCGAAGGTCTTAGAGAACCCTTGTTTGATATACCTGTTATTCTACCAAAAGATACCTGGTTTGGTCCGAATCATCGAATGGGTGAAATTTGCTATGCCACAGCAGTTGATGGTCGTACAGAACTTAAACAACTCAAACCTCGTGCTTTTCGTGCAGTAACCCCTATTGAGTTTCATAACGTGAGTAATCAACAGATTCGTTTTGACCGTATGAATGTCCCTGTACCGGCTTTGCCATTATTTTATAGTGAAAGTACAGGACGTTTATGGACTTCACAAATTCGAGTCGTGCATGAAGGTCATGACAAACCGCCGCGGGTCAAAATTGAAAACCGTACACCGCCACAAGCCGGTGACGTAATTTATCTGCATCCGCCACGCGAGTCAGCCAATGTACTATTCAATATGTTTGATTCATTTTTCTAACGGTGAGCCATGGCAGATTTAAATATTTCGACAGAAATTACCAGCAGCCTAAAAGGAATGGTCGCCAATCTCAATACCGATCGGCTGACAGAATTATTGGTGGCTGTTTTACTGGCAGTCATCGGCTTTCTGATTGCACGTTTTATCTCGAATACCTTTATTCGTACTGTGGGTATGCGTTTCAATGCCCATCAGCAGTTGGTTTGGCGTCGCGGGATTTTCTATTTTATTTTTTTAATCTTTGTGATGGCCAGTTTAAAAGAAGCCGGCTTTAAACTCAGCGTCTTCTTGGGTGCAGCGGGTATTTTAACAGTCGCATTGGGTTTTGCCTCTCAAACGTCCGCATCCAACCTGATCAGCGGGATGTTCTTGATCGGTGAAGGATCTTTTGAAGTTGGTGATACCATTCAATTGACACTGATTCGTGGGCATACCATTGAAGGTGAAGTGATCTCGATTGATTTACTGTCGGTCAAATTACTCACGCAAGACAATGTCTATGTCCGTTTGCCGAATGAACAACTGATTCGGGCACCTGTACATAACTTGTCTAAGTTTCCAATACGGCGCATTCCAATTACCCTTGCGATTAACTTTCATGAAGACATCATCAAAGTCCGTGAAGTTTTATTAGATGCCGTTAGTAAATATCCATTGGTCTTGGCCGATCCTAAACCTGCCGTGACCGTCACTGCCTTTCGTGAATCTTCCATTGAGCTGCTTTTTGCTATTTGGTGTCAAAGAGAGAATTTCCTGAAAGTCCGTGATGAAATGCAGGAACGGATTCGAAATGCTTTTGTCGAAAATAAAATTGAAATTCCTGTACCGAAAATGGGTTTTGTTGACCACCCGCTTTCTACGCAAGCAAGCGATGCCGACGTCGATCAATATGCCAATGCACAAGAGATTCAACGAGAGCCTCAACTCAAATAATAGTTTATAGACTTGATATGAAAAGCCCTGCATATCTTCAAATGTGCAGGGCTTTTTTATCATCCACTTTTTATAGCCATCGAATCGACCTATGCGGGTTCGTGATCTCGTACCTTTAAGAACTTCATCATGGTTCAATCTTGTCATTCGGCATGGGCGCAATATAAGCAATTAAAAGCATGGCAAAACCTGCGGCCATGAAGGAAATCACTCGCATGAGAGTGCCGACATGAGATAAATCCAGCAAGACCAATTTCAAAGTGACCAAGACCAAAATACTGCCACCGAGTAGCCAAACTGAACGTAATTGGCGCTGAGTAGCAAAGCGCATACTCACCAAAGCCAATAACACCCACAGCACAGTAAAACTTAGTTGAACGGTCGCATCGCTCCAAATGTCTAAACTGTTATAAGGTGTATCCAGATACATATGTAAGGCACGAAGCACAACATAACTACTTAACCAAAGTAGCCCTAGAACACTCAACACGGCAGCCAAGCTACGATCTAAACCGGCTTTTAACTGTTGATTCAACATCCATAAAAAAGCCGCTAACAACAGCAAACTCACTGCATCAAAAGGATTCAGTATCGGCAAGATATATCCCACAAAGGCCTGCTGACTAAATAATTGCGAACTGATGATCCAACTTAAAGCCAAAAACAAGCTGCTACGCGCTTGCCAAAACATTTTCCAGGCCGGTTGTTGCGCTTGCCAATAACACCATGCACAAAATATCAGCGGCAAAATTACCACACTGATATACGGCATACTGGGTATCAGCGTCAGACTGGTCCACGCCAAGCTGCTCAAAATTCCGAGACTGACCCATTCTTTTTCTTCACGCACACCGAGTAATGGTCGTAGCCAAAGCAGCGTCAAGCACAGCCCAGCGAATGCAAAATACATCTGCTCCATCGTTGAATGCCAAAGTAACTGACCGTTCTCACTCACTGAAATAACTTGGTACAGCCCCATCACATAAACAGGCACTAGACCGGTCCACTTAATGATGGACCAACTCCACGAAGCTTTTCGTTTTAACAAGCCTTCATTCACCAACAGATAGGCCACACTGACAATCAATAAACTCAAGGCCAATTGATGACTACTCTGCAGCCAATCTAAGAGCAACATGATGAGCATGGTGGTTGCTGAGAGCATTTGCACACATTGAAAGGCAATACTCGAACTTGAAAGCTGTTTATGAAATGCAGGAACAGCATGCGTCATGATAATGGCCGCCAAATAGCTCAAACACACGCCCCAATACATCTGTGCAGGGAAATGTGGCAGTTGAACCAAATAGTACAGACTTGAACAACCCGCCATTACCAAGAGCGCCATGCCTAAATAACGGCTGATATTGGACTGCTTGTATAGGGCATATATAAATATCAACGCACCTTCAACTGCCCAACCAACCACACTCCACTGCTCTTTCAATACTATCGGTGGAATCAATGCCAAGAATATTAAGGTCAAACTCAAATAACTTTGTGCAATCAGTGGGATCACAGCACTACGTTTACTGATGCTATACAGCGCGGCAAAAAGCGCCGCGAATAGCAAGCTATACCCCGCCTGCCATACCGTTTCCTCAAAATACATCAAATACAATGCCAGATAAGCAAGCACTGGTGCAGCAAAAATCAGTGCAATATCCAAGGCAGGTTTAAGCTGAAAATGCGCAAGATCCTGTTTCGCCAATAACTGGCTAAAACGAAAACCGAGCCAGATAAAAATCGCAGCGTGGACTAAAACCAGCACGCTCATCATCTGACGTTCGGTGGTGTATCCGTGGTAAAAAGCATATCCACCACCCATAATCACCGTCATCAAAAAAGCGATTTGATTTAGATATTTCCACGGTCTTAATGTACTCATGACCGCAACAGCAATATTAATCACAAGATAATAGGCGATGAATTCCGTTGCTGTTGCATCACGAACAGGCAAGGTAAATGGAGCAAGATAGGCGATCAGCATTGCCATGATTGCCAGTTCAACTGACTGTTGTTTCAAACTGAGCCAAATCGTCAATGCCATAAGCACTGCATACAGTACACAGGCTATGCCAAAGCCCGCAATCACAGCATTGTAATAGGCAAAAAATAAAGTCAAAAACAGCGCTGCAAGACCTAGACCTTCTAGAGCCAAGGCAAAACTGCGATTTTTGGTTTGTAGCCAAAAACCCAGTCCGACAACACCAGCACTGATCAAACTCACGATCAGCAGTTTCATGGCCAAGCTTAGTTGCCAATGCTCTGTGGCAAATCTGAGTAATAGCACCACGCCAATCACCAAGACCAGTACCGCCACTTTTAACACGGGATTACCTTGGAAAAGCCATTGCTGAATTTGACTAGATAGATTTGGCGCAGACTTGGATGGTGTATTAGAAGGCGTTGAATTGAATGATGCCTGATGTCTAGCTGTACCAACTGCCGTCGCGGGATGTACAGATGGTGTATCGTTAGAATCAAAATTTTCAGGACGGTCTATTGTCGACGCTGATATTGAAGTAGCTGCATGTATCGATTGCGACTGAAGCGCACGTCCTTGCAATAGATGCAGCTGACGTTCTAATCGTTTCAGCCAACGCAGAAAAAAATAGACCCACAGGCCAATCCCGATCGCAACCAAGTATCCCAATTCTGTTAACAGTCCAACGACCGTTAATAACGATGCAATATATAACGGAACCTTTGATGTCACTTGAAATGGTTGTTTTGATGAACTCAGTGCATCAGCGCCGTGCTGTAAATCATCGACATAATTCATCACACTGAGCATAAAACCGATGCCACTGATATAACTCAGGATTCGGACATCTAAGTACCATGCCCCGATCCCTACCAAGATCAGCGTCATCAACCAAATCATCTTGATTTCATTATTCTGTTTCAGCATACCTGCTTCGTCATTTTCCTGAATGTTTTGATGATACATGAGCCTGACCGATGGATTAAAACTATTCATCAGTGATTCGGTAAGTTACATATACAATCTAGACTCTGCGTGCGGGCAAAAAATCACGTACAATAAAACCGTTTTTAGGATTAGGAAATTATCAATGCCACCATTTGTCTTGGTCGATGGCTCATACTTTTTATTTCGTGCCTACCATGCACTGCCACCATTAACCACTTCAACCGGTTTGCATACCAATGCAATCCGAGGTGCCATTTCTGCCATCCAAAAATTAATGCGTCGTATCCAACCGACGCACATGGCCGTTATTTTCGATACACCTGAACCAACCTTCCGTCATGAATTGTCCCCGATCTATAAAGGTGACCGTCCTGCGATGCCGGAAGAATTATCACAACAAATTCCATATCTTCATGCATTAATTCGTGCTCTAGGGATTCCGCTGCATATGTTGCCGGGTGCTGAAGCCGATGACATTATCGGAACTTTAGCCAAACGCGCTGAAGCAGCCGGTCATCAAGTTTTGATCTCCACCGGTGACAAAGACATGGCGCAGCTCGTTACTGAGCGTGTCACTTTAGAAGACAGCTTCAAAGACAAACCTATGGACGTTCAAGGCGTTTTTGAAAAATTTGGGGTGTGGCCGAATCAAATCATTGACTACCTCACGCTGATGGGCGATGCCTCTGATGGTATCCGTGGTGTACCCGGTGTTGGCGCAAAAACGGCAGCGAAACTTTTAACCGAGTACGGCTCGATTGGCGGCATTTTAGAAAATGTCGACAGTATTAAAGGTAAAGTCGGTCAAAACATTAAAGACAATGTCGAAGGGATTGCTCTTGATCACCAACTGGCGAGTATTGTTTGTGACCTCGACATGGGTCTTAAATACGAAGATTTGAAACTTGCCGATCCAAATATTCCAGCACTTCGTGATTTATATACGGAACTAGAATTCCGTAACCAACTGCAGTCTTTAGATCATCCGAACAACCCCAATGGCGCAACCTACAAACAAGCAGCCAAAGCCATTAACACCACGGCGACTGTAGCCAATGCACCTGAAGTTGAAGATCAAGCGGACAAAACCAGTGTTGATGACTTACTTGGTGAAGCACGTTATCACACGGTATTGACTCAAGAAGATTGGGATGTGTTATTCAAGCGTCTAAGCACTGAAAAGCGTTTTGCCTTTGATACCGAAACCACTAGCCTTGACTACCGCGTGGCGCAGATTGTAGGTTTCTCGGTGGCTTTAGATGCACATGATGCCTATTACGTGCCGCTTGCGCATGATTATGAAGGTGCGCCGCAACAACTTGATCGTGACACGATCCTGAATCAACTCAAACCTTTACTTGAAGATAATGACGTACAAAAAATTGGTCATCATCTCAAATATGATGCACATGTCTTAGAAAATCATGGCATTCATTTGGCAGGTTGGTATTTCGATACCATGTTGGCCTCTTATGTCCTTAACTCTGTGGCTACACGTCATGGGATGGATGACGTCGCACGTTTGTATTTAAGTCATCTCACAACGACGTTCGAACAAGTGGCTGGCAAAGGTGCAAAACAAAAGACCTTTAACCGAATTGAGCTTGAAACGGCAGCCCATTATGCCGCAGAAGATGCCCATGTGACCTATCGTCTATATGAAGTACTCGATAAGAAGTTACAAGCTCACCCGGAGCTGATCAATATTTTGCACAATATTGAAATGCCGGTTGCCCGTGTTCTAACCTCTATGGAAGAAAACGGCATTGAGCTAGATATGGAATTCCTCGACCAACTCGGTGTGGAATTTGCCAATACCATTCAAAATTTAGAAACCGAAATTACCGATCTTGCGGGTCAAAGCTTCAATGTCAGCTCGCCAAAACAAGTGGGTGAAATTCTGTTTGATAAATTAGGTTTAAAAGGTGGCAAAAAGACCTCTACTGGTCAGTACAGCACCAGTGAAAGTGTGTTAGAAAAAATCGATCATCCGATTACTGATTTAATTTTGGAATATCGTGGTCTCTCTAAACTGAAAAGCACCTATACCGACGGTCTATTAAAGCAAGTGAATGATGACACACATCGTGTGCATACCAGTTACCACCAAGCTTTAACGGCTACAGGTCGTTTGTCATCTACCGATCCAAACTTACAGAACATTCCTGTCCGTGAAGATATTGGACGTCAAATCCGTAAAGCTTTTATTGCACCTGAAGGTCGCATTTTATTGGCAGCCGATTATTCGCAAATCGAATTACGTTTAATGGCGCATTTCTCGCAAGATCATGCATTAGTCGATGCTTTCAATCATGGGCAAGATGTACATAAACGTACTGCAGCAGAAGTTTTGGGCATTCCACTCGATGAAGTGACCAGCAACCAACGTCGTCAAGCCAAAGCGGTGAACTTCGGTCTGCTCTACGGCATGTCAGAATTCGGTTTGACCCGTCAACTGGGTTTCACTCGAGAAGAGTCGCGTAACTATATTGGTAAATACTTCCAACGCTACCCTGGTGTTTTAGAATATATGGAACGTACTCGCCAAGTCGCACGTGAACAAGGTTTTGTGGAAACTATTTTAGGTCGTCGTCTGTATACACCGGACATTATGGCGAGCAACAAAATGGTGAAACAAGGCGCTGAACGTGCAGCGATTAATGCGCCGCTACAAGGTTCTGCGGCGGATATCATTAAACTGGCCATGATTGCAGTCGATAAAATCTTACCGAAAGATCAAGCCAAAATGTTACTGCAAGTACACGATGAATTGGTATTTGAAGTTGATGCTGCAATTGCCGATGAACTCTCTGCCCAACTGACTGAAGTGATGCAATCTGTGTTGAAAATTTCCGTTCCACTGATTGTGGAAGTGGGTCAAGGCAATAACTGGGACGAAGCACACTAATTCATTCACGTTCATTCACACCTTTCTCCTTCTAGGAGGAAGGTTGGGATAGAGGTGAGATGTTTCTTAGTTAGTAAAAATATCTTGTTTTACACCTCATATTAAATCCACAAAAAAGGACGCCTCGGCGTCCTTTTTAATTTAACTCATCTTAGCTCAGATTAAAGACCAGTCAATAATGCAATTGCGACTTGCTTCATAATGGTTTCCGCAACCCACAATGCCAAAATCGCAAAAATTGGTGACAAGTCAATCATCCCCATATTTGGAAGAATACGGCGGAATGGCGCAAGTAGCGGTTCTGCCAATTCTTGAACCACTTCAATATAAGGCGAACGTGACTGACTAAACATCACGACCCAACTCAAAATAATCGATGCAAAAATTAAGTAACGACAGAAACGGATTAAATCCTGAATCATGGTCACAAAGGTCATAATAATCAGATGGAATGGACTATTCACCGCCACGCCAGACAAATACATCAAACCAAACATTTTTAACAAATACAGAATCACCACCAACACCAATGCTGCGGTATTCACTCGACCTTTAGCCAAAGTAGGGAAAATTCGGCTAAAGATATCGACAATTTTTGTTGCTTTTGCTGTTGCCAAAACCACAGGGTTATATGGACTCACGGCAGCAAGCTGCATTAAAAAACGGAAAAATACGAGCAAAATTGCAACGTTAATAATGATTCCAAAAATTTGAGCAGAGCCCATACTTGAACTTTCCTAAATCAAATCGAATTATTTGGTGCTTTCGCTTAACTCTTGTGCTAACTCTTGGCTACGCTTTTGCGCTGCGGCTAAAGCGGCCTGAATATTTTGTGAAATTTGAGCATGATCAAATACTTCAATCGCAGCTTGTGTGGTACCGTTTGGAGAGGTTACATTTTTACGCAACTCCGCAGGACTGTTGGCACTGGTAATCGCCATTTGTGCAGCGCCCAATGCAGTTTGTAAGGTTAGTGCTGTAGCCACTTTTTCATCCAAACCCATGTTTTTCCCTGCACGGATCATACTTTCCATCATATAGAAAAAGTATGCAGGACCTGAGCCAGAAACAGCTGTTACTGCGTCAATCTGCGCTTCTGAGTTTACCCAAAGTGTTAAACCCGTTGAAGCCAAAACTTGACTTGCAAGATCACGATCTTCAGCTGAAACCGCTTCACCTGCATATAAGCCATGCGCACCGGTTTGAACTAAAGCCGGTGTATTTGGCATGACACGAACAATACGCTCTGTGCCTAATAGTTTTGAAATCGTTGCAATTTCTGCACCTGCAACAATTGAAATCACCAACTTCCCTTCTAGCAAACCTTGTAATGGTGCCAAAACTTTTGCTAACACCTGAGGTTTAACGGCAAAAAGAACAATGTCAGCTTCTCGAATTGCTGCAACATTATCATCGGTCACATGCAAATCTTTTTCAGCCAAAAGCTCACGTACTTTTTCTACGGGATCTGAAACTGTAATACGTGTAGTCGGGACACCACGTGCAATTAGGCCACCAATTAAAGCCTGTGCCATGTTGCCGCCACCAATGAAACTGATATTACAATTTAGAATTGCGCTCATGATTGAAGATCCGATATTGCAGATTTAGCGTTAAGAGATAATGTTGGTTGCCAGCCAGCTTGAGTACAAAATTCAGACTGCGCCAACCAAAAGCCCTGAGGCGTAAAGACGCCTAGCATAACATTATCTCGGCTTAATATTTGAATAGTATGACGATGCCATGGAAAAATTTGCGCCTGCTGAATGGCTTTTTTCAAAGGCCAACTTCCGACACGGCCATATAAATGAATTTTTTCACCTCCAAGACGTGGGCGAATCTGCAGTTGCTGCCCCAATAATTCAGGTGATAAACCAACCTTTGAGGGTTGAATCACAAAATGGCCGGCAGGCAACTTGAGGCACTGACCTGCAACACAAGTTACAACCTCAACCTCTTGAATGGGTTCAGTTGGCAGATATTCCGCTTTGGCAATCCGATGAAGTTGCTGTTGAAAGCGCAGATAATAAAATCCATTCCAGTGTAATGCCGCTTGCGAGTCTTCGCGTGAGCCAATCACTTCTGAAAATAAACGCTGTACCATTTCAAAACTTGGACGATATTGCCCCTCACCTTTCATCCAGTGCGATAACAACTGACGCTGACGTGCCAGACTGAGCTGTTGTAGAACCACCAAAGATAACGCTTGCGATGAGCCGCAGACTGCTAAATCTTGTTGTAATACCTCGTTTAAAATTTCATCGGCATCTTGCATCAAGTAACTGGTTCGACTCAGAGCTTGCTGCATTTTAGGAAATCGATCGCTGAGTAACGGCCACAAAATCTCACGACTCCACGCGCGGTCATAATCGGTATCAAAATTGGTGAGATCTTGAATATTTTGCACATGCAGCTGTGCTGCCCATTGGCAAATTTGCTCACGTGAAAGATCCAATAGCGGACGCCATAATGTAAAATCTTCACGCGCATCGAATTTTTTCATGGCAGCAAGGCCATGGACACCAGCACCTGAAAGTAGCCGCAACATCAATGTCTCCGCCTGATCTTGCTGATGATGTGCGAGTACCAATATTTCATCTGCTTGTAAATGTTGGCGAAAGGCTTGATAGCGGGCCGAGCGTGCTTGATTTTCAAGGTTACCTTGCGCAACCTGAACTTTTTGTATGATGAATGGCAAATTCAGCGCTTTACATTGAGCACGTACAAATTCGCCCCAAGCATGACTACAATCTTGTAGTTGGTGATCAATATAAATTACCCGCATTTTTTCAGGGCACAAAAACGACATAAGATGCAGCAGCAACATGGAATCCATGCCACCACTACATCCTATTAAAAATCGGCTTTGTTCAGGCAGCGCCTGAATTTGACTTAAGCAGTCAGCCCTAAATTGTCGCTGCCAAACTTCATTAAACGCTGATAACGCGCTTCGCATCGTTCGTTTGCATCCATTGGTTGCAGTTCTTCTAGAGCTTGCTTCAAGACCACTTTCAAATCCTGCATGACTTTTTCAGGGTTTAAATGTGCGCCTTCCGCTTCGTCCACCACGTATTCTACAATGCCCATCTTCTGCAATTTATCTGCCGTCAATGCCAATGCTTCACTTGCTTGCTCTGCTTTTTCTGCAGTTTTCCACAAAATAGATGCACAGCCTTCCGGTGAAATCACTGAATAAATACTGTGAGATAACATAATCACACGGTCAGCTACGCCAATACCGAGCGCACCACCCGAACCACCTTCACCCAATACCGTTGCCACTACAGGCACTTTAAGTGAAGAAAGCTGAGCTAAGCTAGTTGCAATCGCTTCGGCCTGACCACGCTCTTCTGCACCCACACCTGGGTACGCACCCATGGTATCAATAAAGGTAAAGACTGGCAGATTAAAACGCTCGGCCATATCCAATAAACGCTGTGCTTTACGGTAACCTTCGGGGTTACTCATACCAAAATTATGCTGTAATTTTTCACGTGTACTACGACCACGGTGCTGACCTACGATCATCACAGGCTGACCATCTAAACGAGCCAAACCACCAATCATCGCTCCGTCATCACCAAATAGGCGGTCACCGTGCAAAGCATCGAACTCTGTAAAAATTTCGCCAACATAATCCAAAAACTGCGGACGTTCAGGATGACGTGCGATCTGAACCGTAGTCCAGGCTTTAGATTGAGCTGCTTTATTTTTCATAGGTCGATCATTATCCCTAACTTAACTGGTCTGTTAATTGATAAATTGTTCCGACTGGATATTCAGTTCAATATCCCAATGCTTAAATTGCACCTGCTCATCATGCAAGTCTGCAACCAACAAAGGCCACTGTTTGGCATCACCAGAAACACTAAGTTGCCATTGTTGCGCATTGTCCACGCTTAATTCAATGGCAGGAAGCATCTCATCGCTGCGACTATGATTTAATAAAACTGCTAAACGAAGCAATAGACATAAGTAAACAAGTTTGTTACCACCGACTTTCATCACATCAATGCGCGCGTCACTACGTAACTTACGACGATGATGCGCCACTAAATGCGACAAATGGTTTTGATCAATTTGTGAGAAACCCGGAATATCCGAATGTTGCAGTAAATAAGCACCATGACGATGGTAACCACTATGACTGATCGCTAAGCCAATTTCATGCAAATACGCTGCACGACGCAGTAAATCACTGTCATCACTGGTCAAATTCAGTGCGGTCGCCACACCATTAAACAGCTGTTGCGCAGTATTTACCACACGTTCAGCTTGTTTCATATCTGCGTTGTAGCGCCCCATCAACGCATGTACAGAACGGTCACGAACATCTTCATGTTGGAAACGTCCCAATAGGTCGTACATCACGCCTTCACGTAACGCGCCATCAGAATAAACCAATTTATCGATATTCAGCACATCAAAGACTGCATACAAAATGGCAATGCCGGCTGGCAAAACTGCTCGACGGTCTTCTTTTAGACCATCAAATTCCATTTCATTGACATGCTTATATTTAAGCAATTTATCTTTGAGTTTAAATAAACCGTCACGTGTCAGTTCTTCCTGATCGTTGCTCCAGCCCATATTGACACAAATCTGACGACACGCTTTGATCGTGCCACTTGAACCGACAACAGTATCCCAGCCTGCAGCTTTATAAGTGTTGGCAATGCCTGCGATTTCCTTGCGAGCAGCATTTACCGCTTTATCAAAACTTTTCAGGTTAATTTCACCATCAGCAAAAAACGCTTTGGTAAAAGCGACACAGCCCATTTGCACAGATTCTGTATGAATCGGTTCAAACTCTTCACCAATAATCAACTCTGTTGACCCCCCACCGATATCAATCACAAGGCGGCGACCACTATTTGCCATAGTATGTGAAACCCCTAAATAAATGAGACGGGCTTCTTCACGACCAGCAATGATTTCAATTGGTTTTGGTAAAATTTCAGCGGCTTTTTGGATAAATTCATGACCATTTTTTGCTTGACGCAAGGCATTAGTCGCCACAATACGTAAACGGTTAGCTTGTACAGGATTTAAACGCCCCACAAAACGTGCTAGGCAGGCTAATCCTCGTTGCTGTGCGGCTTCAGTCAAATTTTTATTTTCGTCTAGACCTGCGGCAAGCTGTACTTTTTCTGACATTGATGCAACTTTTTTCACTTCACCATGGTCTACGCGTGCGATAGCCAAGTGGAAGCTGTTCGATCCCATATCGATAGCAGCAAGTAATTCTTCATCAATCAAAAAATCAGACATTATTCAAAAAAACCTGTTCAGAATTGTGCTTAGATTAATTCACATACATGTAATTTAAAAGCCATTTATGAGTAGTTCGGGCGGAACTTATCGATTTTTTATCTGAAGCAATGATAGTCATACACGATCATCGGCATCGTGATCATCCATTAGACAAACTCGCCATTCAGGTCGAAAATTTACATAACCCCCTACATTGTTATAGTTGGCTATGTAATACTTATAAACATAGAGTCAACTTAAAAATTAATTCCGGAGCAAAATCCATGTCTGGCAATATCGTAAATACAACTGATGAAAACTTCCAAGCCGATGTACTAGAGTCTGATACTCCTGTACTTGTAGATTTCTGGGCAGGTTGGTGTGCTCCTTGTAAAGCCATTGCACCTGTACTTGAAGTACTTTCAACTGAGTTTGAAGGCAAAGTTAAAATCGTTAAAGTAGACGTAACTTCTTGCGAACAAACAGCTGTAAACTACAACATCCGTAACATTCCTGCATTATTAATGTTTAAAAACGGCGAAGTTGTAGCAACCCAAGTCGGTGCCGCACCAAAATCTAAATTGACAGCTTTCATCGAAGAAAACATCTAATATTTTTTCGATAAAAACACTCGAAAATACGCTGTTTTACACAGCGTATTTTTTTGGTTGATAAATTGACAAATGCTGTGTTCTCTCTTATATTGTTTACTCAAGAAATTAAGGATCTCAAATCCTGTCATTTTCTTACAACACAACACATAAAATGCCGCTCGGCAACAGAATTGTTTTTCACATCTCTCTTCATATAACGAATCAGATCTCTGAATTGTTTTGTGCAAACCAATTGCTATCGTTTCTTGCATGATCGCGGCACATTTGTTGCTCCCTTTTCCAACCTGTACCTCAGAATTTTAGATTCTATCTGACCACCTATGAACTTAACCGAACTCAAGAAAAAACCGATTGGCGAACTCATCAAGATTGCCGAGTTTATGGGCCTCGAAGGAATGGCTCGTAACCGTAAGCAAGATATTATTTTTGCCATCTTAAAGCGCCACGCAATGAACGGCGAAGAGATTTTTGGTGATGGCGTTCTAGAAATTCTGTCGGACGGCTTTGGTTTCTTACGCTCTGCAGCGGGTTCTTACCTAGCCGGCCCTGACGATATCTATGTGAGCCCATCACAAATCCGTCGCTTCAACCTTCGTACTGGTGACACTATTACAGGTACGATTCGTCCACCTAAAGAAGGCGAGCGTTACTTTGCATTATTAAAAGTTAATCAAATTAACTACGACACACCCGAAAACTCACGTAATAAGATTCTTTTCGAAAACTTAACACCTTTATTTCCAACCGAACAATTGGTAATGGAATTAGGTAATGGTACAACAGAAGACTTAACTGCGCGTGTGGTTGACTTGGTTGCTCCGATTGGTAAAGGTCAACGTTCAATTATCGTTGCACCGCCAAAAGCGGGTAAAACCATGTTGTTACAAAACATCGCTCAGTCGATTGTTCGTAACAATCCTGAATGTTTCTTGATTGTCCTTCTGATTGACGAACGTCCTGAAGAAGTAACAGAAATGGAACGTACTGTTCGTGGTGAAGTGGTTGCTTCAACATTCGATGAATCACCAGCTCGTCACGTACAAGTTGCAGAGATGGTGATTGAAAAAGCGAAACGTCTTGTTGAACACAAAAAAGATGTAGTGATTTTGCTTGACTCAATTACTCGTTTAGCACGTGCTTACAACACTGTAATCCCTTCATCTGGTAAAGTTCTTACTGGTGGTGTGGATGCCCATGCTTTAGAACGTCCAAAACGTTTCTTCGGTGCAGCACGTAATATCGAAGAAGGTGGGTCACTGACAATTATCTCAACTGCGTTGATTGAAACTGGCAGTAAGATGGATGAAGTGATCTACGAAGAATTCAAAGGTACAGGTAACCAAGAAATTACCCTAGACCGTCGTATTGCTGAAAAACGTGTGTTCCCTGCGATGAACATCAAAAAATCAGGTACACGTCGTGAAGAGCGCCTAATGTCTGAAGATAACCTCCGTAAAGTTTGGATTTTACGTAAATTGCTTCATACACAAGACGAACTTGCAGCGATGGAATTCTTGCTTGATCGCATGAAAGAAACCAAAACCAATGATGATTTCTTCGATCAAATGAAACGTAAAGCATCCAACTAAGTTGAATGTTTGACTGAAAAGGCCATCTATAACGATGGCCTTTTTATTTGGTTGACTTTAGTTACACAAAGAAACATTTGATAGATCTCCATGTAAATTTATTTTCAAGTTTATGATTATAAAAAATATATTTTAAAAAACCCTATTCTTTTTAGTAGTTTATTTGCTATTTCGCCAATATAAAACTTTCTCTTAATTGTTATTTTCTGTTAAAAAATGGCCGTTTTTCACCTATTTTTAACGGTTTTTTCAAAGTCACTAGTAGCATTTCAAAATACTCAGTGATAGCATACACGCAGACCAGTTAGACTGCTCTATGCATTTTTAATACCTATTCAAATTAGGCATAATAAAAAGCACACAACAGACTAACGCAGGTTATTTTTTAATCTCATATTTTAGAGAGTGATGCCATGTTATTCAAAAAAATCGCTATTGCTGCTGCAGTTGCTACTACTTTAGCTTTCGTTGGTTGTGCTAAAAAAACTGAAGAAGCTGCTCCTGCTGCTGCTTCTGAAGCTGCTGCTTCTGAAGTAGTTGCTGCGTCTGACGCTGCTGCTGTTGAAGCTTCTGCTGCAACTGTTGCTGCTTCTGAAGCTACTGCTGCTGCTTCTGAAGCTACTGCTGCTGCTTCTGAAGCTACTGCTGCTGCTTCTCAAGCTGCTGCTCAATAATCTAACCGATTATTCAGTACAAAAAGAGAGCCCTTTGGCTCTCTTTTTTATCGCCTCAAACTTTAGACCCTAGTTAATAATAATAGCTAAAATTCAAAATACTAAGCCCATGCTTATTGAAAAATAAAAACTGACAATTTAGCTCAAAGAAAGCCACAATCAATCTCTACGACAACTCAACTCAAGTATATCGTCTCACTTTAAAACAAATATTCTTCAACATGAATTGTGCGATAGATGATGAGCACTGCACCTCCTAAATCAAAGGAAAAAAAAGCAGATCAATTGATCTGCTCATTTCCAACACGTTGACGGAATTTTTGTCCCGCACGGAAGGTCACTACACGACGGGCAGAAATCGGAATTTCTTCACCCGTTTTCGGGTTACGGCCTGGGCGTTGACGTTTATCACGCAACTCGAAGTTACCGAAACCTGAGAGTTTAACTTGTTCCCCAGAGATTAGCGCTTGGCTAATCTCATCGAAGAATAACTCGACCATTTGTTTTGCTTCACGACGGTTTAAACTCGTGAGCTCACTTAAATGATCAGCCATTTCTGCTTTTGTTAATGCTGTCATGAAGCCCTCAATGTCGCCTGGTAAGTGTTTTCCAACACCTGAAGTATGTTATCCATACCGGTTTTGATTTCAGCATCTTCTAATGTACGTGTTGGATGTTGCCATTGAATTGCAAATGCCAATGAGCGCTTGCCTTCTTCGACACCTTGACCAGTGTACACATCGAATAACCAAACTGCGTCTAAAAGCTCACCGCCGGTTTTTTCGATAAGTTGCTGAATTTCACTAACATTAATCTTATCACTAATTAAAAGCGCAATATCACGTCGAACCGACGGAAAACGTGATAATTCTGTAAAATTAGATACATAAGTTTGCAAAACAGCCGATTGATCTAATTCAGCGACCCAAGTAGTCGCCAAATCCAACTCATCTTCTAAAGATGGGTGTAAACGACCAAAGTAACCAATTGATTGACCATTGACTAAGATTTCAGCAGATTGACCTGGATGTAACCACGTACGCTCTGAACGTACATATTCAACATTTAAACGTGCAGAATTTAAAATCTCCTCTACATCGCCTTTAAAGTCAAAGAAATCCATAGGCTGTGCTTTACCATGCCAAGATTCAGTCGTACGTGAACCTGTTGCAACCAGTGCAAATGTTGGGATCTGTTTGAGATCATGAATGCTGTTCGCACCTTGATAATCAAAACGTAGACCAAGCTCATAGAAACGAACACGATTTTGCTGACGGTTCACGTTGTATTGCACACATGGGATCAAACTTGATAATAAGGTTGAACGCATCACTGCAAGATCACTAGAAATCGGGTTTGCAAGCGCTAGTGGTTGAACCTGTGGATTCAATTGTTTCTCAAGTTTCGCATCAGCAAAGCTAAAGCTAATTGCTTCTTGATAACCCAAAGCCACTGCAGTTTGACGTAACTGAACCAATTCAAATTGGTCTTGGTATTTCGCCAGTTTGACATCAATCACCGGCAAGCTAATTTGAATATTGTCGTAACCGTGAATACGTGCCACTTCTTCGATGAGGTCTTGGTAAATCGCCATGTCAAAACGGTGTGATGGCGGTACAACTGTCCACTCACCTTCTGCTTTCACAGTGACATTGCAACCCAAACGCGTTAAAGCATCGGTAATAAATGCAGATTCAACTTTATAACCAAGCAGTTGATCAACTTGTGCTTGATTTAGTTCAATGGCTTCACGTTTTGGTAATAACTCTACTTTTTCAGCAACAGTAATTGGACCAAATTCGCCGCCAGCTAAATCAGCGATAAGCTGAGAAGCACGGTGCATTGCCGTCATCGGCAATTCAAAGTCTACACCGCGTTCATAACGCTGAGATGCATCAGTATGCAAACCAAAACTACGTGCACGACCTGCGATATAGAGTTGATCAAAGAACGCCGACTCAAGGAAAATTTCAGTGGTATCATCAGAAACCGCTGAACTTAGGCCACCCATGATTCCTGCAATCGCCAAAGCTTTTTGATCATCCGCAATCACCATCACGTTTTCAGATAATTCAACTTCTTGTTCATTCAACAACGTTAATTTTTCTGCTGCTGTTGCTTGGCGTACACGAATTGCCCCTTCAACTTTACCGCCATCGAATGCATGTAAAGGTTGACCCAATTCCATTAAAACGTAGTTGGTAATATCGACCAAAATACTGTGCTGACGGATGCCCGCACGAGCCAATGCACGCTCCATCCACTCAGGAGTTGGTGCTTTGGTATTGACGTTTTTGATCACTCGACCTAAGTAACGTGGGCAACCATCAGTTTCAACAACAACTTTCTTCTCATCAGTAATTGTTGCAGCAACTTCTTTAATTTCAGGGGCAGTCACAGGGAGTTGATTAATCACACCAATTTCACGTGCAATACCACGAATACTGAAACAGTCTCCACGGTTTGGCGTGATGCTGATATCAATCACATTGTCATCAAGATCTAAATATTCACGCACATTTACACCAACAGGTGCATCTGCTGGAAGCTCTAATAGACCGTCGATTTTGTCTTCAAGATCAATTTCAGACGCACCGCACAGCATGCCTTGCGATTCAACACCACGAAGCTTGCCTTTTTTGATTTTGAAATCGCCCGGAAGTACTGCACCAATGGTTGCTACAGGAGCTTTCATGCCTACACGCACGTTTGGAGCACCACAAACGATTTGTAACGGCTCGCCTGAACCGATGTTTACAGTAGTGACACGTAAACGGTCAGCATCGGGATGTTGAACCACTGTTAAAACTTCACCGACTACTACACCAGTAAATGGTTTTGCAGCAGGAGATAAATCATCAACTTCTAAACCTAACATGGTCAGTTGGTCAGAAAGTGTATCGCTATCAATGGCTGGGTTAACCCATGTACGCAACCAATTTTCGCTAATTTTCATTGTATAAAAACCTATTAATTCTAAATTTCTAATCCCCTCTAGCGCCCCTTTAAAGAAAGAGGACGAACCCTAAGTCATGATGGACACCCCCTCTCCTTTTAGGAGAGGTTAGGGAGAGGTATAAAACTGTTTAAGCAAATTGGCGTAAGAAACGCACATCATTTTGGTAGAACATACGTAGGTCATTAATGCCATAACGCAACATTGCAAAACGTTCTACACCTAAACCAAAGGCAAAGCCTTTGTATTTTTCTGGGTCAATGCCAGCGGCTTGTAAAACGTTTGGATGCACCATACCGCAGCCCAAAACTTCCAACCATTTACCACGTTCATCCATGATATCCACTTCTGCACTTGGCTCTGTGAATGGGAAATAAGATGGACGGAAACGTACTTTCAAATCTTTTTCAAAGAACTCATTTAACAAGTTCACCAACAAACCTTTAAGTTCTGCAAAGCTGGTGTTTTCAGCCACATACAAACCTTCGATTTGATGGAACATTGGCGAATGCGTTTGATCTGAGTCACAGCGATAAACACGACCAGGACACACAATACGGATTGGAGGCTGCTGAGTTTCCATCGTACGAATTTGCACGCCTGAGGTATGCGTACGAAGTAAATGATTCGCATCAAAATAGAAAGTGTCGTGCATCGCACGTGCAGGATGATGACCCGGAATGTTCAATGCTTCAAAGTTGTGATAATCATCTTCAACTTCTGGACCAGTCGCAACAGTAAAGCCAGCTTTGGTAAAGAATTGGCAAATACGTTCTTGAACTTGAGTCACAGGGTGAATACTACCCACCGTTTGACCACGGCCGGGTAAAGTAATATCAATCGTTTCGCTAGCAAGCTTTTGTTCTAATGCAGCTTTTTGTAATTCAGCTTGACGAGCAGTCAGTGCGCCAGTAATCGATTCACGAACGGCATGAATTTGAGCACCAAAAACTTTACGTTCTTCTGGGTCCATTTTACCGAGCGACTTCGATTGTTCCGCGAGCTGGCTTTTCTTCCCTGTAAATTGCACTCGCACTTGGTCGAGTGTAGCAAGGTCCTCTGCTGCTGCAATCGCAGCGAGCGCTTCAGTGGTCAGGGCTTCCAGTGACATAGTAACTCTCAAAGCAACAATTTAAAAAAATAATATAAACCCCTTATTCTAACAGTTTTTAGCCGTTATGATGAAGCGCATTCACAAGTTAAAATTGCATTAGCATCAAGTTTTAAAAAAAGTATAAGATAAACACAATATCAATGGGATCCAATCTTTATGGCACTCGATCCAATCTGGAAACAACAGCTCACACTCGTCACTTATGGCAATGAATTTCTCAACCAAGGTTTGAGTTTTCATCGTTGGTTGAATCACCACATTTTTGATCAGCACAGTTTCCATTTTCGTGATTTGCTTTCACAGCATTTATTGGCTCAACATTTCCAAATTTGGCTAGAGGGCTTAAAAAAACAAGGGGTACAACGCTTAAGTTTACATAGCTCTAGCTTGCTGAATGATGAACAAAATCCGAATGCTAACGTTGAACTTCTTCCCTTTGCCCATTTTATTGTAAGCCACGAAAAAAATAAAAAGCAGGCATGGATTTTTGGTAAAGAACTTGCCGAGTGGTATAACGCAGAAAATGACTATGAAGCACCGGCATCCCAACAACTGCAAATTCGTCGAGAAACTTTTTGGCGCTATGAGCTGAACCATAAACTCATTAAACGCATCGCAGCGGATATGCAGTTACCAAGATGGGATGATATTCATAACTTCACTGAAGCAGAATTATTTTTACAAAAACCTGCGGAAGGTTTTATTGAGCCGGAGGTGTTGG
This sequence comes from Acinetobacter sp. YH1901134, assembly GCF_013416965.1. Taxonomy (NCBI): domain Bacteria; kingdom Pseudomonadati; phylum Pseudomonadota; class Gammaproteobacteria; order Moraxellales; family Moraxellaceae; genus Acinetobacter; species Acinetobacter sp. YH1901134. The sequence goes on from NZ_VPEW01000009.1 coordinate 27,624, forward strand.
GCACACCTTATTATGGTACACAGCCTGATCTAAGCAGCGAATCGAATGAATCTACAAAACTTGCACTCTTGCCAACGGATGCACAAGCGGATTTTGCACATGACAGCTTACATCGCTTAGATGCATTAAACCGCCATATACAGTCTAAAATTCAGCATCCCTATCATGCAGATGGCAGCATCTATACACCTGAAGAACAGTTAAATTTACGCCATTTTGCTCAAAAAACTGAAGATTTAACGGCTAAATTTATCGTAAAAGTCGCCAATCACTATAAAACTGCACGTTTAACTCCTGTGGTTGAAAGCTCTCCTCTGGATGGCTTTAAAACTGAGCATAGAAAATCAAATCCTCAGCATGCACACCCGGCTAACTCGCCTCATAAACCCGGTGCAGGTGGAGTGATTACTTTAATTATTATTACAGTAGTAATTTGCTTATTGGCTTATTACTTCGGACTTTAACTGTATAAATGTGATTGACATTAAAAGCCCTTCTCACAGAAGGGCTTTTTTTATAAACATACTTCTGTATGAAAGATCTCAAAATTATGAGGTCGTTAAATAATTAAACGGACGAATTTCTAATCGAACGCGATGCTGATCGGCATGTTGATTAATATAATGACTGACAGAGACTACTTCCCCCTCAAGCTCTGCGTCTGCACCATACATGATTTTGACTGCCTCACCTTTGCGGGGAATCATTTCGAGCTCTACAGTGATGCTACCTTGACCCATACCAACTATTTCAGCCAACATTTTATTTTCCTTTTGTTCTTTTCTATCCATACATTAGGCATGTCGCAAAGCGCGGTATAAAGATTATTTCTGTAACTTAACTGCACTTTTTATTGATAAAACATCAAAACTTAAACATCAAAAACATAAGAGTCCAATTGTTCTAAAAATGCATCAACTGCATTTGCAGACTTTAAACGAATCCATTGAATATGTTGATATTCAGGTGCATTCATCATCTGTAGATATTTTTCACGATTCTTTTTATGGGTCTTAATCATCCACCAGACAATGGAATCTCGACCAAACATCCGCCACAAACTTTCCTGATTATTTGAATCTGGCCAAAGATCTTGTTTGGACTTAGCCCGAGAAATTGCGCGCTTTACAGAGCGGTATAAATTGACTGGAAACGGAAGGTCTAACCATATCACCGTATCTATTTCAGACCATTTAACAGGAATCGCCCGAGTATAATTGCCATCAATAACATAACCATTTTTCGCTTTAGCAATTTCAGCTCCGATACGTGCAAAAAAGATTTCGTCAGGACACTCCTGCCAATCATCTAGCCAAAATAGGTTATCCAGTTCAATATAATGTAACCCTATTTTGTCCGCCAAAGCTCTGGAAAAGGTTGATTTTCCAGTGGCCGATGTACCGACTACGTTTATTCTTTTCATTGTCATGATGATCTACTTGAGTCTGGTGTATCTACTTCAAGATAGCAGCATTGGATCTGTAGGTTAACTTTTATTCTTCACGATAATCCAAAAGATCTGCATCGATATTGATAAAGTCAGGTTCAATTGCAGTATAAAAACACACTTTTCACAGACTATATTGATCCAATAATTTTTCAGTTGGTATTTATCCATTCATTTATGGCCGCCCCCCCTATCTGCACGCCTTATAAAAAAAAACAGATTCTAGCTGTCCCCAGATGAATGAATTAATTCTGCCCGCAATTATGATGAACATGCGCAATATAAATACCTTCCCGTTCTGAGCGCAAAGCGCCGTGTGCATGTGCGGGCCTTCAACTGAGCATTAAACAAACCGGCCAGGTAACAAGATCGAAGCTAAACATTGAAATCACGACATAATACGCACAAACCGTGGCTCGGGGCGCAGCACCTACCTAGCCTATTCATTTTCAGATATAATTTAGCGCTAAGCATCGATCAAATATTCAAAATTTAAATATAGTAACCAAACACTTAAATATAAAATTTCAACATAATTATTATGAGACTTTATGAAAACAGAATTTGACATTTATGCTAAAAAACCGCTGATTTCATGGCCAACAATTTTAATGCTTATTTTACTAGGCATTGCGATGGTCTTTATTATACCTTTTTTCAAATGGTTTAGAGATCAAGCTCAACCGCTTAACGTCAGCATAGTGATTGAATACCTGCAATTCACCCTAAAAAATTTCCCGATTTACAAGCTGCAAGCCGATCATGCCCAGCTGATCCTGCTCTACATCGTATCTATAATTGTCATTGATTACTTAAAAACGCAGATTAAACTGGTCATTACGCCTGATAAAATTTATTACCGCTTGTGGAAAATACCTCTCAGCACATTCATTCAGCGGCAGGAGGTAGAATACTGTCAATTTGCCATTCTTGGTATAAAACGCCCAAAACGGATCTCATGGCTGCAGCGTCCCATTTATCAGACTGCCAACAAAGAAAATCCACAGCTTTTATTCTTCCCCCTTAAAAATGTTCAATCTCAACTGCACCTTGCATGCTTAAGTGAACATGAAAAAGGGCAGCTGATTCAAATACTCAAACAATATTATAATTTTCAGGATGAGATTGCGGCGCTGATGCTTTCTCAAGAAGATCTGCAAAATTTAATTCTGCAAACCAAGATCAGCCCGCGGATCGCCTACCTGCTTATCGGCATCGTTCCTATTGGTATTTTGGGCTTATATTTAAACGCGCAAGCGCAGTTCTTTTACATTTCCAATTATCCGGTTTTGCTGTGTTTGGCCATTATTTTTCTGCTGATTTTCATCCCAAGCGTATTGTGGATACAAAAAGATATTCCCAAAATGGCGCTTACAGGAAGCGTGCTGTCCAGTACATTTTTAACGCTGAGCCTGAGCTTTTTTCTAATGCCAGTATTGCATAGTTATTATGCTTTGCATTTTGGCACTCATAAAATGACCGATGCGCAATTACTCTCAATGGATGCAGATGGTCAGAAATGGTTGTTATTAGACAACCAGCAAACTTTTCATATTTTACCTAAAACACCTTTCTACAACACGCACTTTAAAATAAATGCAATTTATGAATTTCCCATTTATTATCATTGGCATAACTATCATTTTCAGCACCGAGACCTTGCTTATGTCCAGCTTAAAACAAAAACCGATTAATATTGGTTAAGCTTACATAAGAATTTAAAGCCAAAAAAAAGACCGCTAAAAGCGGTCCCTTTTTAAGTCATAAAGACTTATGCAGCTAATGCATCTTTAGCTTTAGAAGCTAAAGCAGCAAACGCAACTGCGTCATGCATAGCGATGTCAGCAAGTACGCGACGGTCGATAATCACTTGAGCTTTTTTCAAGCCAGCGATCATACGGCTGTACGACAAACCATTTTGACGAGCACCAGCATTGATACGCGCAATCCATAGAGCACGGAATTGACGTTTCTTTTGACGACGGTCACGGTAAGCATATTGACCTGCTTTGATTACTGCTTGGAACGCTACGCGATATACGCGTGAACGAGCGCCGTAGTAACCTTTAGCACGAGCAAGAATTTTTTTATGACGGCGATGAGCCTGCACACCACGTTTAACACGAGCCATTTATAATCTCCTTAGATGTATGGGCACATACGGCGAACTGAAGCAACGTCACTTACGTGAACCATTACACAGCCGCGTAATTGACGGATACGCTTAGCAGATTTTTTGGTCAAAATGTGTCGTTTGAACGCTTGGTGACGTTTAAAACCGTTTGCAGTTGGCTTGAAGCGTTTAGCTGCACCACGGCGAGTTTTCATCTTAGGCATAAGAACCTCTTTTGAACACCTGTTCGGCACGTCTGCACCATTGCAAAGACGCCCTGCAGGTAAGGGAGCGAGTATTCTAAAGCATCTTTGCTCAAAACAAAAGCGAATCTTTCTACCTAATATCGAACTTAATTAATTTTCTGATATAGATTTTCCGATGATTTTATAAGCGATGTCCAATAAGGCTTATATAATGTCAGCACGCCAACTATTAATGTCCATTATGAAACCTGCACAGGATGCTTTTGCAGCCCTACGTTATCGGGATTTCTCGATTGTTACGCTTAATCAATTTTGTCTGACCTTAGCCATTTTGATTCAAGAAATTATTGTTGCTTACTCACTGTATCAAATCACTAAAGACCCGCTAACACTGGGCTTAATTGGTTTAGCCGAAGCAATTCCTTTTATTGCTCTCTCTTTGTGGGGAGGATACTTTGCAGATCGTTTCAATAAACAGACCATTATGAAAATTTGTCTGTTTTTTTCTGTACCGATGCCACTGATTCTTTGGGGGTTATTTCACCAATATGGTCTCGGCCAAATTGATGTCACCCAACTGTCTTGGGGTATTTATGCGGTCATTTTTGGGCTTGGAACTATCCGTGGTTTCTATAATCCCTCGGCAACGTCGCTTAAACCTTTTTTAATCCCGCGGGAGCTCTATGCCAATGGTGCAACATGGACAACGATTGGTTGGCAAAGTGGGGTGATTATTGGGCCAATGCTTGGCGGTTTTATGTTGGCATTTTTAGGCCGTGAAACCAGTTTGCTCAGTGTTGCAGCACTACTAACGGTCTGCTTCGTCCTCATTAATCTGCTCAGTAAACGCAGTTTCCCTAAAATTGAATCTGACAATTTAAAAGATAGTTTAAGTGAAGGTTTTCGTTTTATCTGGAAAACCAAAATTGTCCTTTGGGCGATTTCACTCGATTTAGTTTCTGTGCTTTTTGGTGGCGTGATTGCCCTCTTACCGATTTTTGCCGAAGATATTTTAAAAGTGGGGCCTGAAGGTTTAGGCTACTTACGGGCAGCACCGTCTATTGGCGCCCTGATCACCATGATTGCATTGACCAAATTCCCTCCAACTCATCATGCATGGCGCAATATGTTATTGGCTGTAGCGGGTTTTGGTGTATTTACCATTTTATTCGCATTTTCAAGCAATCTTTGGCTATCACTCTTTGCACTGGCAATGACTGGTGCATGTGACAGCATCTCTGTGGTGGTTCGCCAAACTATTTTACAGCTCTATCCGCCGGAAAATATGCGTGGGCGTGTTGCCGCGGTCAATGGCATGTTTGTCTCCAGTAGTAATGAACTCGGTGCATTTGAATCTGGATTGGCTGCAAAATATATGGGCACGATCATGGCGACAATCTTTGGTGGCTGTATGACCATGGCTGTAGTTGCAATCAGTTGGGCAAAAACCCGTGACTTGTTTGGGATCGACATTACCCATCAGTCAAAAAAATAATGGCATATTTTCCATTTAAACCTTGCCAGTATTTCCAATACAGGAAATACTGCGCAGCAATATCGACGCATTCATCACTCACTTTGTGATCTTAGAATAGACTTATGAAACAATATCTGTGCTTAACCCTTTTGGCCTGCGCTCCATTTTCTACAACGTTTAGTGCTTCAACCAAAACCCATCAACTTCCGGCACAGAATATTGAAGTTGCTCCTGCGCATTTAACCACGCGTTTAAATTGGTCGGTTTTCCCAAAACCATTATATGCCAATGAAGACCTCAAGCAACGTGACCGCGCGGCCATTATTCGTGTTACAGCAAATGCAAAAGGCACCATTACCGATGCAAGTATTGAAGAAAGTACAGGTGTCGATCAACTCGACCGAATCTTAATTTCTGCTGTCAAAAAAGCTAAAGTCAAACCACATTTAGAAAATGGTGAAGCCAAAGCCATTATTGGCTATCAAGCGTTTAATTTGAGAGTTAAAGGCAATACGCCTGAATGTGATTTCAACTTTGATTCAAAAGTTTGGAATGCACAAAGTGCAGATAAGAAAACGCCATTCCAATATGTATCTCAACCAAAATTAGATCTCACTAGTCATGAGTTGAAACAGCACGATCGTAAAGTCAAATTTAACTTTAAAGTGGATAAACACGGACAAGTAAAAAAGGTCAAGATCAAGCAAGGCTCTGGCATTTATACACTCGATCAGAAAGTCGTTGAAGCACTAAGAAATAGTCAGATCTCGGTTAAACGTACTGCGAGCACCCTTTGGATCTATAAAAAGTCGAACTTTAAAGATGAAATTCAATTTAAAGTAAATGGCTGTAAATAAGTAATAGATTCAACATTTCAAGCAGGGATTGAATGTTTCAATGCCCTGTTTTATCTCAGAAGAAACCTAAAAATATAAGATAAATACAGAGATAACGCCCGGTTTTCGCTACGGTCACCATGAACACAAAGCGCCAGAAGTTTTCTTTCATTAAACCCGCAATTAAAGTAATGGGGTCTCCAATCATCGGCAGCCAACTCAGTAGCAAAGACCAATAACCATATTTGTGATAAATACCCTGTGCCTGCTGCATTTTCAGCTCTGACACGGGAAACCATGTTTTATTTTTATAATGTTCTACTTTTAAACCGAGCCACCAATTCACACAAGAACCGAGAATATTACCAATACTGGCCACCACAATCAGTAGCCATGGATTGTGTTGACCATAGCTCAACAAGCCGAGCAATACGGCTTCGGACTGTAAAGGAAGTAAGGTCGCAGCCCCAAATGCCGCGAAGAATAAAACTAAAAACGACCACATCGAAACGAATGCTTAGAGACCTAATTTTTTCTTCGACTTCAAATATTCAAAATTTGACCAAAGCACTGCTGCAACAATTACAACGATTCTCGACCATTTATATTGTGAAGAAATCGGTTCAATCGCAGCCCGCATCAAGTTTTGATCTTTGGTATGTAAATCTGCAAGAATATTTTGAACATGCACAATTTCAGCGACAAATAGCACTAAGCAGCCTGCAATACCAAAAATAATACTCCAATAGATTCTTGGGTTATTTTCAACAATACGGGTAAAATTTAAGAAAAAGTCTTTCATCGCAAAATCGTCCAACTAAGCCGTCAACAACGCGTTCTTTTCGGCAGCGCCGCATTCTAACACAGCGTTAGAATTTTCTTCCGTCCTATCTAAAATCTTAAGGTGAGTCTTTCCGCACTTTACTTTTATACATGAGACTTCTAATCTGCCACGCAAATATTGAATAATTTTAACTCACTTTATGAAAAAAATTCTTTGCTTAAGTTTTATCGTGTTATTACAACTTTTGACCGCTTTATATGCACAAAGTCCTTCTGAAGTTGCCAAACAACACCTGATTACACAAGATCAAATGATTTGGCAAAAGCGACCTATCTTTAACTTCAACAATGACGATCTGGGCAATCAAAATCGTGACCTTAGTTTTAAATTGTATGTTTTAGCCACCGGCGAAGTTCAAAAAGCTGAATTAATCAAAAGCTCTGGACTTACACACATTGATAAGCGGGTTGAGCAGTCACTTTTACGTGCCAAGTTCAAACCTTATATCGAAAATGGTGTAGCCTCCCCCTTTGTTGCCTTACAGCCCTTCTCACTCAAGCCCCTGAAAGAAAACCAAAGACCTTGGTGGAAAAAGCTTCTATTTATTTCATAAAAAAAGCATGTTTCCATGCTCTTTTTTTAAACGTGTATTGCTAAGGCTTTTTGTACCGCTGGACGGGCCGTCAGTCGATCGATATAGTCTTTCACGTATGGATAATCTTCCAGCTGAATTTGCTGCCATTCATGACGCAGTGCCCAAGGCAGAATAGCCATATCTGCAATCGAATACTCTCCAGCCACAAATTTTTGACCAATCAACTGATGGTTCAAAACTTTATATAAGCGCTTAGACTCATTTACATAACGTTCAGTTGCATACGGAATACGTTCAGGTGCAAAACGACTAAAATGATGATTTTGTCCTAACATGGGCCCAAAACCACCCATTTGCCACATCAACCATTGTTCAACTTCAACGCGCTCAAACTCATCTTCTGGATAAAACAAACCTGTTTTACGTCCAAGATATTGCAGAATCGCACCAGACTCAAAAACTGAAATCGACTCTCCTCTTGGGCCATTCTGATCCACGATTGCAGGGATTTTATTGTTCGGAGAAATTCTCAAAAAGTCTGGCTGAAATTGATCATTTTCCAAGATATTAATCGGAAAAATTTGGTATTCCAAACCCATTTCTTCTAAAGCGATGGTAATTTTATGTCCATTGGGTGTACCCCAATAGTAGAGATCAATCATCTATATTCCTTTTTAATTTTCAGTAAGGCAATCTCATTTTGCTTTATGTATAACATGTTTAATCCAGTAAAAGCTTGTCAGTTTTTCTGAAAAGTAACGTTAAAATGTGAATTATCACTTTGCTTTTAAAATCACTTAAGGTACAAAAATTCAAAAAATATAATTTTTTTATAAAAATCCCTTGAAAAAAATCAGCACAGACCGATATTGATACATGTACAAGGATCAAATGATCTTGTTAGTGAACAGTGGATGCCAAGCATCACTGAACATTTCTTATTGTTACAACTTTGCTTATTAAAGAGAGTTCTAATTATGAGTAGTTTAAATCTTAACCCACTTTTCCGTCGTAGCATTGGTTTTGATCGTTTCAACGATTTATTTGATTATGCCATGCAAAGCGACACACCAAATTACCCGCCATACAATATTGAAAAAACGGCTGAAAATAGCTATCGCATTGTGGTGGCAACCGCAGGTTTTACAGAAGATGAACTTTCGCTAAACTTAGAAAATCAAGTGCTAAGCATTTCAGGTAAACCAACTGAAGCGCAAGATACAACTGTGGAATTCCTGCATAAAGGCATTGCTCGTCGTACATTTAAACTGTCTTTACGCTTAGATGAACATATAGAAGTGCAACAAGCCCTATATGAAAATGGTTTATTGACAGTGGACTTACAGCGTATTATTCCTGAAGAAAAACTACCACGCCAAATTCCAATTGGCAAAAAGGCATTGATAGAAAGTCCTGTCCAAGAAAATATCGCTGAGTAAACCTTCATATAAAAAAGACCCTTCGGGGTCTTTTTTATATTAAGAAAATTAGTTAGATTCAAAACATGACAAACAAGAATAAAAAATCATGCCATCTCAAGAATATAGTGTCTCGATTCCAATTTATATGTTTCTTTTTTTATCTATTCTCAACTTAATCTTACCCATAGGTGTTTTTAATGAATCCTTGGTGGGTCTGGCTTACAAGCTGTTCATCTACTCTTTTTAAATTTTGGCGTATCTTGCAAAAAATAATCCTACTCTGTATTACTATCTATTTATATGAAATGTACTTTGTTCTGATTGCTTTTATGACATGGAATATACGACCTAATATTACCAAGATGAAAATCTATTGGAGGGTACTGAAAACCCCTATTTCACGGCCTGTTTTATGTAAATAGATCTCACATAGTTAGCTCAATAAAAAGCTTTGCTCACTTTATACCTACATTAAAACTAAATTAAAGCATTTCAAAACGTCTGAATCGAAACAACGATTGAATATCAATTAGAATATAATCAAATTTGTCTTTCTTAAAGAAACTTACTTAATACCCTCAGACATAAGTTCGCATTCATGAATTTTGCTCTATTTTCCAATCAATACGCAGCAAAAATTATTGGTGCCCTTGAACATCATTGAGATTAAAAAACCAAAATATAGGCAAAAAAAAGCACTGCAAATGCAGTGCTTTTTTTATGGATACTTACTTTTTCTTTTTAGGACCAAGCAGCATACCCATTTGACGGCCTTCCATTTTTGGTGTTTGTTCAACAACACCATAGTCAACCACGTCAGCTTCAATTTTTTGCAATTGAGCCAAACCTAACTGTTGGTGTGCCATTTCACGACCACGGAAACGAAGCGTGATTTTTACCTTATTGCCTTCTTCAAGGAACTTGATAATGGCACGTAGTTTAACGTTGTAGTCACCAACATCAGTACCAGGGCGTAGCTTGATTTCTTTCACCTGTACTTGATGTTGTTTTTTCTTCGCTTCTTTTTGCTTTTGTTTTAGATCAAACAAATGCTTGTTAAAATCCATGATTTTGCAGACTGGTGGCTCAGCATTAGCAACAATCTCAACAAGGTCAAGATCTACTGCTTCTGCAGCACGCAAAGCGTCAGCAAGAGATACAATCCCTTTTTGCTCGCCATTTTCGTCTACTAGACGGACTTCTTTTGCACGAATTTCATCATTCAAGGCAGGACGGTTTGATTTTCCGCCCTGTTGATTACGGTCAGGCTGTTTAATCGCTTTTACTCCACAATGTACCGGCCGCGTTCGGCTACGGCTGCTTTTACTAGGTCAACGAATGCATCAATTGACATAGTACCCAAATTTTTTCCAGAGCGAGTACGGACGTTTACAGTACCTTCCTCAACTTCACGGTCCCCAAGAACCAATAAGTAAGGAATACGCTCTAAAGTACGTTCACGAATCTTAAAGCCGATTTTCTCATTTCTCAAGTCTGAAATCGCGCGGATACCGCTTTCTTTAAGTTTAGCGACGACTGACTCACATGCTTCAGCTTGTGAATCGGTAATGTTCATCACACATGCTTGAATTGGAGACAACCAAGGTGGCATGAAACCAGCATAGTGTTCAATAAGTATACCAATAAAACGCTCGAAACTGCCAAGAATTGCGCGGTGCAACATTACAGGCTGATCACGGTCGTTATCTTCAGTCACATAAGATGCGTCAAGACGTTCTGGTAAGTTAAAGTCACATTGAATTGTACCGCACTGCCATACACGACCTAAGCAGTCTTTCAATGAGAATTCAATTTTCGGACCGTAGAATGCACCTTCACCCGGTTGAAGTTCCCACTCTAGGCCTGCAGCATCTAAAGCATCTGCTAAAGATTTTTCTGCCATGTCCCAAAGTTTGTCATCACCTACACGTTTTTCTGGACGTGTCGACAATTTCATTTGAACTTCTTCAAAACCAAAGTCTTTATAAACATCTAAAGTCAATTTAATGAAGTCTGCAACTTCAGTACCGATTTGTTCTTTCGTACAGAAGATATGCGCATCATCTTGTGTAAAGCCACGTACACGCATAATGCCGTGTAATGAACCCGATGGTTCGTTACGGTGACATGAACCAAACTCAGCTAAACGGATTGGCAGGTCACGGTATGATTTTAAGCCTTGGTTGAAGACTTGCACGTGGCAAGGACAGTTCATTGGTTTTACAGCATAGTTACGGTTCTCTGAGTGAGTCGTAAACATGTTTTCAGCATAGTTTGCTGCGTGACCTGATTTTTCCCAAAGTGTGAAATCAACCACTTGCGGTGTACGGATTTCTTGGTAACCGTTGGCTTGTTGAACTTTACGCATGTATTGTTCAAGCACTTGGTAAATCGTCCAGCCGTTTGGATGCCAGAACACCATACCCGGCGCTTCTTCTTGCATATGGAACAAGTCTAACGCTTTACCAATTTTACGGTGATCGCGTTTTTCAGCTTCTTCAATACGTTTGATGTAGGCAGCTAGCTGCTTTTTGTCCGCCCAAGCTGTACCGTAAATACGTTGTAACTGTTCGTTTTTCGCATCACCGCGCCAGTAAGCACCAGAGATTTTAGTCAACTTGAACGATTTTAAGAATTTAGTATTTGGAACGTGCGGACCACGGCACATATCCAAGTAGTCTTGATGGTAGTACAAGCCCATTTCAGTTTCTTCAGGCATGTCTTCAATCAGACGCAGTTTGTATTCTTCGCCACGTGCAGTGAACTCTTTGATCACTTCATCACGTGGAGTCATTTTTTTGATGACATCATAGTCTTGGTCGATGAGCTTTTTCATGCGCTCTTCGATTGCTGCCATGTCATCTAAAGTAAACGGACGTGGCATCCAGATGTCATAGTAGAAACCTTCTTCAATGACAGGACCAATGACCATCTTTGCTTCTGGGAACAATTGCTTAACTGCATGACCCACCAAGTGCGCACAAGAGTGACGAATGATGTGAATACCATCTTCATCTTTAGGCGTGATAATTTGTAGGCTAGCATCTTCTGTAATTAAATCAGACGCATCAACTAAACGATCGTTTACACGACCAGCAACTGTATTTTTTGCTAGACCAGGACCGATGCTTTGAGCAACTTCCATCACAGACACGGCATGATCAAATTCTTTTTGATCGCCATTTGGCAAAGTGATAATTGGCATATAAAAATCCTTAAGGAGTGATGCCCCGTACAATGGAGCATGTCACCGCGAGATTATGATCGAGGGAGACCCTCAAAAGATAAAAACGGTGGATAAATAAAATTCGACCTAAATTTTACACGCCCTGCCAACTTTAATAAACCTCTAATCCCATGGAAGTTGATTTTTCTGCTGCCTTTTACAAGACTCCTGATAATTCAAGCAGATTTCAGCCGAAATACGCTTTATGCTGTCAACATAATAATCACGTTCTAATTCATAAAATTATTCCGAATTTCGAACACCTATACCCACTGAAATCTTTATGTAGGCAGGTATCATGCAAGCACATTCACTTATATCTTGGTCTAGTTTAAAACCGCTCCAACCCGCTTATGCCCTTGCAGCCAATGTCGATCTTGTGGTCTTACGGCTCGAAGATGATGATGCAGAACAAGTCGTGGTCATGTATGGTCGCTGTCAGCATCGCGGCGCACTCATGTCCGATGCCCATATTCAAGGAGATAAAATCGTCTGTGGGCTGCATGGTTCTCACTATATTTATAAAACTGGCATCAATCCACGTTATCTGAATAAAAATCTGCAAAAGTTTAAAGCGTGGGTGGAAGGCGATCAGGTGTATGTCGATCTTGAAGAAATTCAAGCGTGGGAGAAAAGAAATCCTCAACAATATAAGCGTGATCAATACCAAGGCCTATATGCTGATTCCGCGCCCGCGCCAGAAGAACCACATAATAAATTGATCTTAGAACTCGCACGAAATGGCTTAAGTAAATTTGGACATCATGGTCCGACAGCGGCGATGGGCGTGCCTTTTAATCAACTCCCGAAATGGGAGGACATTCAACTGATCACCGCACAACTGTGGAAAATTCCATTATTAGATGATGCACCCGTAGCAACCGAAGTAGTGATTGGCCCAAATGCTAAAAAACCCTTAAAACTCAAAATCCCCCTGTTTGTGTCAGATATGAGTTTTGGTGCGTTATCTCAAGAAGCCAAAGTTGCCCTTGCAATAGGTGCTGAACTTGCAGGTACAGGCATTTGTTCAGGTGAAGGTGGAATGCTTGCTGAGGAACAAGCGGCCAATTCACGTTATTTTTATGAACTTGCATCGGGTCGTTTTGGCTATGACATCGAAAAAGTTAAAAAGTGTCAGGCCTTTCATTTTAAAGGCGGTCAAGCTGCAAAAACAGGTACGGGAGGACATCTGCCAGGCCATAAAGTGGTTGGAAAAATTGCAGAAGTACGTAAATTACCAGAAGGCACCGCTGCTATTTCTCCTGCAACCTTCCCCGACTGGACGCATCTTTCACAATATCGTGAATTTGCAGAATATGTCCGAGCAGAAACCGGCGGCATCCCGATCGGCTATAAACTCTCCGCACAGCATATTGAACGTGATATTGACGCAGCACTCAGCATCGGTGTGGACTATATTATTTTAGATGGTCGTGGCGGTGGAACAGGTGCAGCCCCAACCTTATTCCGTGACAATATCTCTGTACCGACCATTCCTGCACTTGCACGAGCACGTCGTCATTTAGACCGTTTAGGACGGTCAGATATTAGTTTAGTGATCACAGGTGGACTTCGTGTACCCGCTGACTTTATTAAGGCACTAGCTTTAGGTGCAGATGCCATCGCGATTTCAAACTCTGCCATGCAAGCCATTGGCTGTTTAGCTATGCGTGCCTGTCAGACCAATGATTGTTCTGTCGGCATCGCCACACAACAAGATCATTTACGTCGTCGTTTAGAAATAGACAAGTCGGCACAACAACTAGCGAATTTTCTAAATGCATCCGTTGAACTGATGCAAGTCATGGCACGTGCCTGCGGACATCATCATCTGAATCAATTCTGCAAAGATGACCTGACCACATGGAAAAAAGAAATGTCGAACCTCACGGGTATTCACTACAGTGGATTTGAGTAAGCTTCAAATCATGAGCTTTTTTCAAAACAATTGAACCTAAAAAGAGTCCATACGGGCTCTTTTTTATTCTCTGAAGGTCTCAAAGGCCATGAATTGATCGGCTTGGTACAACCAAAGCTGTGCAAATTGAGGGATGATCATTTCACTCTGGGTAGGGCGTAAAAAAATATAATCATCTACATCTATGCTGCTTGTCTGTGGAATTTGCACAAGCTCCTGATTACTACTGCGACCATATAACGCATGGGGCTGACTGCCTTGAGGATAAACATAGTCCCCTCGCCAATAGCCTCCATAAATAAATACAGCCTGATATTTTGCCCAACGACTGAGCCATTCTAACTGTGGTAATTCAATCCGTGGCAACACTTTTAACACAGGCGTGGCGATCCACAAGGCACTTTGGAAAGCTTGTAAATTTTTCAGTTCAAAATCTGCAGGTTTTAATAACATCGAGCCAAACGAGACTTCGTTACAGACACTCTGCTGACAATGAAAACTAAAACTAGGACTACCACCACCATTCCAACAGGTGTGTTCATCACATAAGGTTGGGTAGCGCTGTTGTACATAAGCTTTGAATTGTTGATAACTTTGCTGGGACTGTTGATAAGTCTGTTCAGCAGATTGGATCAGCCGTGGAATCTTCGCCACATGTGCGTCATAGCCCATTAATCCTGAAAATTTTAAATGTTGGGGATGTTGAACGATTAGATCCAAAACAGCCTTTAGCTCATCGATCGTTTTCAGGCCACCACGGTGTAGCCCCACATCGATTTCGATATTGATGCGTAGACACAGTTGATGCTGCTCAGCAAATTTGAGGTATTGGGCTAAACGCTGTTCACTATCAATCAGCCATTGCACTTGCGATTGCGTTGCCTGCAAAAACGCCTTGTCTGCATGGTTCAAAGCCTGAATCGGCATCGGTTTTCCAAACAACACATCGGCTTGCGGTATCGATTCGAAAAGTGTTTTTAGATGTGCAAAATGAAATAGCATGAAACGCTGTGTCTTGAGCTGTGTAGCACAGTGTTGAAGCAGAGCCATGCACGCCAAGGATTTCACCACCAAGCGCGGATGCAGACGCTCTGGCATTTGCTGCTGATTGATCACCAAGTTGTGATTTAATGCATCAACATCCACGATTAACTGGGGCATCCCCGTACCATTTTGTTTTAACAGCGAATTCAACTTTTGAAAATATGCATCCATGCCATCCCCTTTTTCATATCGTTCAATTGGTCTTCAACGTTTAACGTTCCACGATGCTTATTCAATCAGTATTTGCTGTAGCTCTGGACTGAGCCACTTTTGCTTCGGATCTAATTCTTGTCGAATATTTAAAAAATCCTGCCACTTGGGGTACACATTTTGAAGCTGCCGCGCATTTAGGCTATGCAATTTCCCCCAATGCGGACGCCCGCCATATTTTAAAAAAATCGGCTCCACGAGCTTAAAGATGACTTGATAATCTTGCTTATAGAACTGATGCACCGAAATTGAGGCCGAATCTTGCTGATAAAACGGACTGAGCCAAATATCATCCCCACGTACAAGTCGATATTCTAGCGGGAAAAACATCGGAACCTTATGTCGTCGAAGGGTATGCAAAATTTCTTCTAAACAATTCATCCCGTGTTGCAGCGGAATCTGGTATTCCATCTCATTAAATTTGGTATTTCGAGCAGAAGGAAAAATTCGACTTGACCAATCTACGTTCATCGAAGGTTTGACAAAAACACCCAATAAGTTTTGTAGCCATGGATTCAGTGGTGGAAAGAATCGCGTCAATTCTGCACAAAATTTGAGTAATACGTCGTCATCTAACCACTGTTCTTTCCGCGGTTGAAGGTTATCTTCCGTCTCATCTAAGGTTTTTAAAATAACCTGATCGGCATGACTAAATGCCCAGAACTCAATATGTCGATGTGCATATTGCCATTGCTGCATATTCTGCATGACATCTTTCAGCGGACATAATCGCGTCTGTTCTTTGAGTTTATACATCGGCCGATTTTGCAGCTGCACATGCGTCAGCACGCCTAAACTCCCGAGTGAAACACGCCCTGCTTGGAAAATTTCGCTGTTCTGTTCAGCACTGCATTGTAGTAATTCGCCCTGCGCGGTTAATAATTCGAAACCCGTAACCAGCGCCGATAAACACGGTAATTCGAGTCCGGTACCATGTGTTCCTGTTGCAATAGCCCCAGCCAAACTTTGACGATCAATATCACCTTGATTGATCAGTGCCTGATCAAAAGAGGCGAGCTTCTCCCCCAAATCAAATAATCGTGTGCCAGCTTGGACGTTACTTTGGCAGCGTTCAGCATCGATATCTAGAATGCCTTTGAGATGATCTAAACTTACTAAGGTATCTGTGGTTTTTACCAAAGGGCTAAATGAGTGCCCTGCACCGACCATACGAATCTTAGGATGGGATTGCACCACATCCATTAATTGCTCAAGATTTTGCGGTTGTATAAATGACTTCGGGATCGACTTCTGAGCACCTGACCAATTTTCCCATGCAATGTCGTGTTGAATTGTCATATTCATCCTTGTCGCCATACTTTTTATTGTATTTAGCCGTATTGTTTTATTTTTGATTCCGCTTTTGCAATGTTAATGCACAAGCCATCTTGATTTTTTACTTAGATTATACGAAGTTCTGTATCTTCTCAAATTTAAGTTTATTGTTATAAAACAGCAAATAAGCAACGATCAATTAAAAAAAATATCATTCGTTTATACTCCCACAAAGACTATTCAAGGCACTCTACATTATTCGTTAAGCATCATTCAAACCTGATCAATAAAAAGGATCACGCACGAAAACATCGGTAAAATCAGCATAAAAAACCAACAACTATTGTATATTTTTCAGCTAAATTATTTATGCTAAAAAATCAATTTTGAGAACCATAGGGTTCATTTTTGTCACTTTACTGTTTTTATTTTATTCAATTTCAATAACTTAAAAATTTAGTATAAATACTCGACTAAAGCATAAATGCAGAGAAGCTACGGACTGAATTATTGTTAAGTCAGATTTAAAACAAATAGACATGGACTTGGAGTACCACGATGGTTAGCGCATACGATGAATTGCCACGGACCCCGGCAAATTTTGTGGCACTTTCGCCTCTACGTTATTTAGAGCGTGCAGCTTATATTTATCCTGATCAGGATGCCATTATCCATGGCAAACGTCATATTTCATGGCGCCAAACATATAACCGCTGTCGTCAATTTGCACATCAGTTGCAACAATTAGGCATTGGTAAAAACGACACCGTGTCTGTGTTATTACCGAACATTCCGGCTATGGTTGAAGCACACTTTGCCGTACCGATGGCGGGTGCTGTACTAAATACGCTAAATACACGCCTTGATGCGAAAACCATTGCCTTCATGCTGGAACATGCAGAAACCAAAGTCCTGTTGGTTGACCCTGAATTTGCTCAAGTTGCCACCGAAGCTTTGGCTTTGATCGATCAAGACATTTATGTCATTGATGTTGCAGATGCTGAATTTGAAGGCACAGCACAACCGATTGGACAAATTGAATTTGAAGACTGGTTGGCGCAAGGCGATGCCAACTTTGAATGGCACTTACCTCAAGATGAATGGGATGCGATTAGTTTAAGCTATACCTCGGGTACCACAGGGAATCCAAAAGGCGTGGTGTATCATCACCGCGGCGCATATATCAATGCAGCGAGTAACATCATTGCTTGCGGCATGACGCCACGTGCAACGTATCTGTGGACGCTTCCTCTATTCCACTGTAATGGCTGGTGCTTTGCTTGGACCATGGCAGCCAATGGTGGAACCAATATTTGTCTACGTAAAATCGACCCTGAACTGATTTTCAAACTGATCGCAGAGCACAAAGTAGATTATTTCTGCGGTGCGCCAATCGTACTTTCAATGATGATCAATACGCCTGAAGAGAAAAAAGCGCAATTTGACCATCGCGTTGAAGTGATGGTTGCTGGTGCAGCGCCACCTGCAGCGATTATTGAAGGGATGCGTAATATTGGCATCAATGTCACACATGTTTATGGTTTGACTGAAACATATGGTCCATCGGCACTTTGCGCATCGCAAGCTGGTTGGTCTGATCTTTCCATTCAAGAACAAGCACAGTTGCATTCTCGCCAAGGTGTGCCATACCCGCTTCAAGATGGCATGAAAGTCATTGATCCTGAGACCATGTTACCTGTTCCGCATGATGGCCAGACCATGGGTGAAATCATGTTCCGTGGCAACATCGTAATGAAAGGTTATTTGAAAAACCCAGAAGCAACGGCTGAAGCCTTTGCCGGTGGCTGGTTCCATACCGGCGACTTAGCAGTCTGCCAACCTGACGGTTATGCCAAAATTACTGACCGCTCTAAAGATGTGATCATTTCAGGGGGTGAAAACATTTCATCGCTCGAAGTAGAAGAAATTCTATATCAACACCCTGCTGTACTGACAGCTGCAGTGGTTGCAAAACCTGACCCTCGTTGGCAAGAAGTGCCTTGTGCCTTTATTGAATTAAAAGCAGGTAAAGAAGCAACGCCTGAAGAACTGATCGAATTCTGTAAGCAGCACCTTGCACGTTTCAAAGTACCTAAAGATGTAGTGATTACCGAAATTCCAAAAACCTCGACAGGTAAACTTCAGAAGTTCGTTCTCCGTGAATGGGCTAAAGAGCGCGCTGTTGGTGAATTTGGTTAATGTTAAAACTCAAAAGCCAAGCATGATTTTTTCAATCATTTAAGCAAAAAAAGCGACCTAATCAGGTCGCTTTTTTGATGTGAAGTCTATAACTTCACGTTTTGCTTCAATGATCAGATCATGTTGAATTCTCTGATCATTGAGCTATCTAAGTACTTGGCTATCTAATCATGCATTAGTTATCAGATAATAAAGCCACTTGTTGAATGTAGTTAAACAATTTCAACTTTGACGCAGTCAGTTCTTCTTCGCTTACATTTTTGGCTATATCACGTTGAATACGCAAAATATGCTGACGAATAGGATGATGTTCAGCAGCATTATGTGCTTTCATGAACTCTTTAATGACGGGATCACCTTGGGCAATCATACGTTCAGTCCAGCGTTGAAGCTGCGCTGTTTTTTTCGCACCTTGCTGCGGGGTTAAGTAAGATAAAATCATGGTTTCATCTTCATTACGCAGTAATTTACCTACACGTTGAAACTGACGGCGTCGTGCTTCATGTGAAGTAATTGTTTGTGCATCTAGTAGTGCTTCGATCAGACGCTCTTCAACAGGAAGATTTTTAATCTGTTTAGGATTCAGTTTTGCAAGTTCCTCGCCCAAAGCAGCCATACGTTGTACAGCTTTCTTTTGCTCAGTTTTACTTGCACGTCCTTCTAAGGATTCAAAGTCTTCTTCGGTATAGCGGTTCGGTCGACGTGCCACGTTTAATCTGCCTCGTAAAATTTTGCCGCAAACAATGCTTGAATTTCAGATAAAGCTTTTTCTTCATCTGCACCTTCAATCACTAAGCGTAAAGTTGTGCCCTTGCCTGCGCCAAGCATCAGCAAAGACATAATATTTTTGGCATCTACTAATTTTCCACCCTTACCAATTTGAATCGACGAGCGAAATTTGGTCGTGACTTCGATTAGCTTGCCAGATGCACGCGCATGTAAACCCAGTTTATTAATTACGTCAACAGTTGTGTCGATCATGACCAGTGCTTCATTTCTCTATGTAGAACCTGAATAGACCATTTTGCCTCAAGTGCTTTTTTTAGTCTATCTACGATATATACCGAACGGTGTTGCCCACCTGTACAACCGATCGACACTGTCATGTAATGACGATGCCCTTCGGCAAATGCCGGCAGCCATTTATCCAAGAAATTATAAATATCTTGGAACATTTCATTGGTTTGTTCACTTTGCTGTAAAAATTGACGAACTGGCTCATCTAATCCTGAATACTTACGTAATTCCATATCCCAGTGCGGATTAGGCAAATGACGGACGTCAAAAACATAATCTGCATCGAGTGGAATACCATGCTTATAGCCAAAAGACTGTAAGATCAAAATTAAATTATCTGCCTGTCCAAGTTTAGACAGCAAGGTATGTTTTAAATCATGTACGCTCTTGTCTGTAGTATCAATATGTACTGTCGAGCGTAATTGAATCGGCAACAGTAAAGATTTTTCTTCCTGTATGCACTCATTTAAACTTTTGAAACGACTTGCCAACGGATGGGGACGTCGAGATGAACTGAATCGCGCAATCAATTCCTGATCACGCGTGGTCAAATAAATAATATCGACTGAGCCATGGCGTTGTAGCTGTTGAAAAACCAAATCGAACTCTTGTAAATCTGCACGTGTACTGCGGACATCCACACCCAGTGCCAATTGTTCAAGATTATTTTCTGAATCGAGTTTTTCAACAATTTCGGGGAGTAAGGCCAATGGCAAATTATCGATACAGTAATAGCCCAAATCCTCAAGTATCTGTAATGCAGATGACTTTCCAGATCCAGATTGTCCTGTAACAATTAAAATGCGCTTCATCGCTTGCTACCCCATAGCCGTTTTAAACTGCAGTATATTTAACCTGCATATTATCAATAAGACGTGTTGCGCCTAATTTAGCCGCAATAAACAACACCACGTCTTGATCAAATTCTTCAATTTTCTGTAATTCAGGTGTACGTGCTTCAACATAGTCCACAACAAAACCCGCCGCTGTCAATGTTGCTTTAATATTCGCTAACACATCTGCAAGTTGAGTTCCAGCATGTAATTCTGCCTCAGCCGTTTTCAAGCTTTGGTAAATCGTTGGTGCAATCGCACGATTTTCCGCACTTAAATAACCATTGCGTGAACTCAATGCCAAACCATCTTCAGCACGAGTAATCGGCACACCAATCACTTCTAGTGGAATATTTAAATCACGTACAAACTGACGAATCACTGCAAGTTGCTGGTAATCTTTTTGCCCAAAGAATGCAAAATTCGGTTGAACAATATTAAAGAGTTTTGTCACAACAACAGCAACACCGTCAAAATGACCCGGACGCTGTTCGCCACACAAATCATTGGTAATGCCGCCCACGCTAATATTTGTTAAGCGCGGTTTGTTGCCATACATTTGTTCAACAGTCGGTGCAAACACGATGTCACAACCCACTTCTGCCAATAAGTGCTGATCTTGTTCCAAAGTACGTGGATAGTTGTCAAAGTCTTCATTTGGACCAAACTGAATTGGGTTAACGAAAATACTTACCACCACGACATCACACAGTTTACGTGCTTCACGAACTAAATTAAGGTGACCTTCATGCAAGTTCCCCATCGTTGGTACAAAACCAATGATTTTGCGCGCAGCACGTGCTGGATTTAGCGATGCACTTAAACCTTGAATCGTTGTTTCAGTTTTCATGTCTTACAGCTCAATTTGGAATGTATGTTCTTTGGCAGGGAAACTACCATCAAGTACGGCAGCATGATACGCTTTAAACGCATCCACAATTGCTGTTTCCCCTGCTTGCTCTTTCATAAAGTTGCGAACAAATTTCGCCACGTGACTAAACGTCAGTCCCAACATATCTTGTTGAACCAAGACTTGAGCATCCGTTTCTGCACCGGCACCGATCCCAATCACAGGTGTATTTGGGAATAATTCACTAATTTCTTTACCCACTTGGGCAGGAACACATTCCAAAAGTAAAATTGCTGCACCTGCATCAACCACAGCTTTACAATCTGCAATGAGTTGATCCGCGGTTTCACGTGTACGTGCTTGCACTTTATAACCGCCAAACACATGAACCGATTGCGGAGTTAACCCTAAATGCACACACACTGGAATACCATTACGGGTCAATACTTCAACTGTTTCTGACAACCATGCACCACCTTCCAATTTGACCATCTGTGCGCCTGCTTGCATCACGGTCTTTGAATTCACCAAAGCGTCATTCAAAGTGGCATAGGTCATAAATGGCAAATCAGTCAAAATAAATGCATGTTTATTGCCACGACGCACTGCAGCAGTGTGATATACCATATCTTCAACAGTGACAGGCAAAGTTGAGTCATTCCCTTGAATGGTCATCCCCAATGAATCACCAATCAGAATACTATCGACTTCAGCAACTTCCATTGCTTTTGCCATGCTCGCATCATAGCAAGTCAGGCAGGAGAATTTGCGGCCTTCCGCTTTAAATTTTTTCAAGTCACTTAGACTAATCATTTCAATATTCCTCAGATGACGGCTTTCTCAAGTGGTCATACAAAAATTAAAGATGGGCCCAGTTTCCTGCATCCAATACAGTTAAATTTGGATTATTCAAAATAGGTAAATCTTTTAATGGTTGTCCTTTAATCTGTAGATTCTCATCTAAATCCAACAAAGGTTTCAACACAAAATCACGTTCTAAAACACCAACATGAGGCACCGTCAAACGTTCATTTTGAATGTGCTGTTCACCATAAATCAGTAAATCTAAATCCAGTGTACGCTCCCCCCAATGACGTAGGCGTACACGCCCCGACTCTTGTTCAAAGCGTTGCAATTCATCTAACAAAGCCAAAGGCGCTAGATCAGTTTCTAATGCAACCGCTGCATTTAAATAATTCGGCTGATCTTGTGGCCCCATTGGCGGGCTTTGATACAGTTTTGAGACTTTCACTTTTCCGAGTGTTGCAAGTTTATGCACCGCTTCACTAAGGATCTGTAGAGAATCACCTAAATTACTGCCTAAACCAATATATGTCAGCGTCATTGTGTTGGCCCAAAAATAACCTGAGTCAAATCTCGTTTCACACGTTTACGTTTTAAAATCGGATGATCTGCACCAATTTCACCACTGGCTGACGCTGCAACGATTGACACTGTCTCTAGACTATTGGCATGTGATTTAGGCTTACGTTGACGGCGACTTCTGCTTTCTGGTTCATTCACCAGCGGTTCAATTTCAACTTGCTGATGAGTAGAAGTTTTGGCTTCCACATCTTCATGCGCCGCTTTACGACGACTCTTGGCACGTTGACGATTGTATTGGCTAATTGCTCGTTCTTTTTCGTCAGTGCTCATCTGCTGATAAGCATCCCACCACTGCCCCATGCCTTGCGTGCTTGTATCGCCCGATTTTTCACGCAGCAGCAGAAAGTCAAAGCCTGCACGGAAACGTGCATGACCTGAAAGTGCTTCAATTTGCTGTGGTTTTGGACTTAGTAAACGGGTTTGCATTTCCCAAACTTCACGAATAAATGTTTCGGCAAAGCGTGGAATAATGGTTCGTGTAGCCTGACGCTTCAATACATCCAAGCCCGCTTGAGCACGCGCTTCAGCAGGAACAACACCTTTATTTAAATAGAACGTACAACGTTCTTGGAACGGAATCCACAATAACACGGCATAGAAAAATGCAGGGTTAATGGTTTTCCCAATCGAAATACGTTGATCGGTATTTTTTGCAGCCAACTCAATAAATGGCGTTACGACTGGTTTGATATCTGCAAATAATTGATACCAAATACCAAAATCGATCAGCATCGGTAAGACGCGATTGAGATGCCCCATGGTAAAAAGCTTTTGTGACTCATCGTATAAACGATGTGGAGACACATCACGCAGCAATTGAGTAAGTTCTGGAGTAAAGACATCCAGAATTTTTTGATCAATATTAAAGTTTAATTTGGCTGCAAAACGTAAAGTCCGAAGCATCCGCACAGGATCTTCTTCAAAACGTAGTTGTGGATCACCCAATAAACGCAACGTTTTATGCTTAATGTCATCTACTGCATGACAAAAATCTAGCACTTCACCTTTGCGTGGTTGGTAATACATTGCATTGATCGAGAAGTCACGACGTGCAAAGTCTTGCTCAATCGTACCCCAATTATTATCACGTAAAATCATGCCCGCAGCAGAAGTCACGGCTTTTTTAGGCGGCGCACGGAAGGTCGCAACTTCGATCAGTTCACGTCCTGAGTAGACATGCGCCAGCTCAAAACGACGACCAATAATTCGGCAACGTCGCCCGAAGACTTCTTTCACCTGAGCTGGTGTCGCATTAGTTACGGCATCAAAATCTTTAGGTGCATGACCCAACATTAGGTCGCGGACACTGCCACCCACGATATAAGCTTCATAGCCTGCCTTAGTTAAGGCATCAATCACATCTAAAATGGAAGAAGGTAATTGTGTGGTTGATAAACCACATTTGGACGCGCGCAAAGTTTGCAAAAGACGCTGTCTCCTACGTCTGAACGTAAAATTCTTAAGATGTCGCTAATGATATCTCTAACACAATCAAAGGGCAATTTGATTATCTCGATGCTCAAGCTGAGCTTAACCTAATTCTTTTTTTTACACTTCACTTAAAGTGCCAATTTTGCTTTATTTTTAGCAAACAGCGCAGGACCGATTCCCTTAACCTGTTGAATATCATCAATGCTTTTAAATAAGCCATTACTTTTGCGATATTGCACAATTGCTTCTGCTTTTTTCTGACCAATTCCATGCAATGTCTGCAGTTCATCGACTGAGGCTGTATTTAAACGTACCTGATCTGTTCGACTATTTTGTTGGGTGCTGGGTCGTGACAAATAATAGTTGGCATTGCTCGGTGCAGTTGCCACTTTGGACTTCGAGGCCTCAAATTGCTTTTTTAATTGCTGATCTTGAGCTTGCTGCATGGCTTTCCATTCCGCGTAACCCGAAGGGCTTTGAGCAAAAGTTAAATCTGCCATTAAACTCAAAACCAAGACAAGTAGTTGTGTAGAGTATTTATTCTTTAGGATGTGGTACATATTCAGCCTGTTGTTTTAATTGTTGTTTTGCCTGTTCCCATAACTGATCCATTTCAGTCAGGGACAAGTCTTCTACATGTTTTTGTTGTAATGTGGCCTGTGCTTCAATATAAGCAAAACGGCTTCTAAATTTATGAATGGTACTTAACAGTGCCATCTCACTTGAGATGCCAATCTTACGTCCAACATTCACTAGAGAAAATAAGCAATCACCAAATTCATCAAATATTTCGTCGGATTTTTTGCCTGCTAAGGCCTCTTTTAACTCCCCTAGCTCTTCCTCAAGCTTGCCATAAGCCCCTTCAATATCTGGAAAATCAAAGCCAATTTTCGCCACATTTTTTTGGATTTCATCTGCTTGGCTTAATGCAGGTGCATGTTTAACCTCATCTAATCTAGATACTGATTTCCCTACTTTTTCTTGTTGTTTAATCTGTTTCCATAGTGTTGCCACATCATCCGCATTGAGTGCTGAGAATTGCTCTGCCTGAAACACATGGGGATGACGGCGAATTAATTTATCTGTAATGGCTTGCACCACATCTTGAAAATCAAATGCGCCTTGTTCGCTATACATCTGCGACTGAAAAACCACTTGCAGTAATAAATCCCCCAGTTCATCTCGTACATCATCACTCTGACCTGAACGAACTGCCGCTTCAACTTCATAGGCTTCTTCGATGGCATAACGAGTCAAACTTTCTGGGGTTTGCTTTTGATCCCATGGACATTTTTCACGTAATTCTTTCATCACTGCTAATAATTGTTCCATGTGAACTCCAGCTATTTACTCATCAGTACATTGTTTCGATTACAGAATTTGATATGCTCAAAATTTACTCAGGGAATGAGCAACTCAATTTAAGGAAGCATAACATGCAAAGTATTTTTATTAGCGGTGCAGGACAAGGGATTGGCGCAGCAATTGCACGACTATTCATACAACAAGGCTATAAAGTTGGGCTTTACGACATTAACCAATCTCAAGTCACCTCCTTAGCTGCTGAACTCGGTAGCCATGCCAAAGCTGGGCTTTTAGATGTGACACAACCAGAGCAATGGCAAAGCGCTTTAGCTGAATTTGTTGCTTGGGCAGGTCAGTTGAATATCTTAGTCAATAATGCCGGAATTCTGTATTCAGGCAGCTTTGAACATACGGAATTGTCTGCACACCACCGAACGGTTGATATCAATGTCAAAGGAGTGGTAAACGGTTGCTATGCGGCATTCCCCTATTTACAACAAAGCAATTTTGCTCGTGTGATTAACCTCTCTTCGGCTTCAGCTATTTATGGACAAGCAGATTTAGCCAGCTATGCCACATCTAAATTTGCTGTACGTGGGCTCACTGAAAGCTTGGATATTGAATGGCAAAAATACAATATTCGCGTTTTAGATGTAATGCCTTTATTTGTTCAAACCGCGATGGTGCAAGACATGGATGCACAAAGTATTAAGAAAATGGGCATCAATCTTCAACCGAGCGATGTCGCTCAGCAAATTTATACCTTGGTACAAAAAAAGGATACGGTC
The DNA here is from genome assembly GCF_013416965.1 of Acinetobacter sp. YH1901134. Taxonomy (NCBI): domain Bacteria; kingdom Pseudomonadati; phylum Pseudomonadota; class Gammaproteobacteria; order Moraxellales; family Moraxellaceae; genus Acinetobacter; species Acinetobacter sp. YH1901134. The sequence goes on from NZ_VPEW01000009.1 coordinate 53,985, forward strand.
TTAATGGCCACACATACACCTGTGGGGATGAAAGCTAAATTTTTATTTAATTTATCGAAGTTTAGCCCGCAATTTGTCAACCGCTTAAGTAATATTTGGATTGCACAAAAACCCAAATAGCAACGTGTTACTAATCATTTAATTTTGCAATCATATTTGTACGCAAATTACACAAAGTTACACAATTGTCACATTTTAACAGGACAAAATTCCTTTTTTTGAATAATATTCACCCGCCCATTACTTTCGGGCGTTTATTTTCTAACAATAAAAGTGAATTATTTCATGAAAAAATTACTTGTTCTTGCAACTGTTACTTCTATTTCAATTTCTGCTTTTGCTACAACTCAATTCGCATCTTCAGAATTAAAAGCGATGGATTGTGCAACTCTTGCTGTTGAAAAAGCGAATGCTAAGCGCTCTTTAGAAGCTGCTGACAAAAACATTGCAAACATCCAAGCATCTGCTCAAGCGCCAGGCAAATCATTGAGCAAATTTGCTGGTTTAGCGGGTGGCGCTCTTGCTGCTTTCGGTGGTAACTCTGAAAAAGCTGCTCGTGCAGGCAACATTGCAAACAGCTTGGCTGGTGAGCAAGATACTTCTGATGCAGGCAACCTTGAACTTCAACAAGCGAACAAATCTGCTGCTCAAGCAAACATCGACAACATTGGTATCTACCAGGGTTCTAAAAAATGCAAAATCTAATCTAAAGCCAGTTTAGATTGATTTAAAAAAGCCCTGTTCAGCCAGAACAGGGCTTTTTTTATAGTTATTTTATTTCATACCGATTTATAAGACATTCAACTCAATTTTCGGCAAATGAAAGCCTCGGCAAGATTGTTCACTTTCCCATGCCACCGTCAACATCACATGCGGCAGTTGAATATTCTGATAAGCAAAAGTGCCAATTGCGGGATGACTACACATCCCACCATTCTGCTCAGGATGACACTGTGTATTCAGTTCATTCAGGTTCACTCGAATCCCTAAACCTGACGCTTTAAGTACCGCCTCTTTGGTGGTCCAAACTTTAAACCAATAATCAGGATTATGCTCACAGCTCTCCCAATGAAGCAATTCTTCGGGATGAAAACTGTGTTGAGCCATCGCATCAAAACGAACTTTTCGATTTAAATCCTCAATATCAACACCAATATTGACGATTTTTTCACTGCTGGCCAAAACATAATGCTGCTGGCTATGACTATGATTAAAATGAAAGTGTGGAAAATCAGGAAGAAAAGGCTTACCAAATGCAGACTTTGAAAAATCTGAATTTTCAACTGACCTATTTAGCCGCTGCCCAAGTAATTGATTTCGATATTGGTAAATGGCTTGTTTACGCACGGCAATTACCTCTTGACGACTCAAGCCATGCGGCTCCACAAAGAAGTCAGTAATTGCACTATATTCAAGCTGAATTTTCGCCATAAGTTATTGATCCAATATCTTTTACACTACGTCCATGACGCTATATTTTATGCGACTCTCCGACACAAAATACACCACAATACAGATGAGCGCATCGGTCCTTTGACTTATCGAGATTTTAAAACTCAGTTTAAAAATATTTCAGACCACTTAAGAAATACTTAATATTATAAATATATTCAAATACTTAAGTATAATAAATATGTCAAATACATCTTTAATTAGATAAAATACTCTAGATTCTTATAACTTTAATTTAAAACTCGGGGTAAACCAGATGCTAAGAAAAATCACCTTAATCAGTTCACTTTGCGTCCTACCATGTTTCGCTCAAGCAGGCTTATTGGATGCAGCCGTTGCAGTAATGGGTGCCAAAAATGGCGCGATTATGGACCAAGCTGAAGCGCGTATGAATCAAAGCCGTCAAGAAGCTGCCAATGCTGTAGCTCAAGCAGACCGTGGCTATGCCTCAAATTTCAATCAAGCTAACCAAACCAACAATAGTGTTTATAGCACCAGTTATTTAAAAACCTTAGATTGCACTGATCTGAGCGTTGAACGTAAAACTTTCGAACGTACATTGGAAGCATCGCAACTCGCATTAAGCCAAGCGTCTGCACAGCAAAATAATCAAGTTTCAAAATGGGCTGGTCTTGCTGGCAACGCGCTATCCGCATTTTCAGGTCAATCTGAAACAGCCGCGCGTATGGGACAATTTGCTACGGCTTTTTCTGGCAATAAAAATACACAACAGGATAGCAGCAGCGCACAGCAAGCCATGGAAATTGCTCAAGCTAACCTAGATAATATTGATATTTACCGCCAAGCTAAAAAGTGCAAAAACTAATTTTCACATCTTTTTAGATAAATAAAGTGAAATAAAAAAGCCTGCATATCTGCAGGCTTTTTTTTGCTTATCCAAACTTAGCGTTTGAATTTCTTTTCCGCTTTTTTGAACTTCTGAACATAACGGCGTTTACGTGCAGCCGTACGCTCATCGATTTGCGACTTACGACCTTCAAATGGGTTATCAGAGGTTTTAAATTCAATTTTGACTGGCGTACCTTCAAGTTTATAAACTTTACGGAACACGTTTTCTAGGTAACGACGATAGTCATTTGGCGTTTTATCGACCTTGTTACCATGAATCACAATCGTCGGTGGATTTTGTCCGCCAATATGCGCATAACGCATTTTGATACGACGACCTTGAACCATTGGTGGTTGGTGCGCATCAGTTGCATCATTCAAGATCTGAGTGATTTTCGCAGGTGATACTTTCAAATGCGAAGAATCATAAGCACGGTGGATCGATGGATAAAGATCACCAACACCTGTACCGTGAAGTGCAGAAATTAAGTGAATTTTTGCCCATGGAATAAAGTCAAAACGACGTTCAACATCTAATTTACACTGTTTACGGTCATAGTCAGACATGTTGTCCCATTTGTTGATGGCAATCACCATCGCACGGCCTGCTTCAAGCGCATAACCGATCAAATGCAAGTCTTGCTCAACGATCCCTTCACGTGCATCGACAACAATAACCACAACATGCGCATCTTTCATCGCTTGTAAAGTTTTCACAATCGAGAATTTCTCGATCATTTCGTCCACTTTACCTTTACGACGTACACCCGCAGTATCGATTAATGTGTATTTACGACCGTCACGTTCAAATGGAATATAAATTGAGTCACGTGTAGTACCCGGCTGGTCAAATGCAACCACACGGTCTTCACCCAACAAACGGTTCACTAAAGTCGATTTACCCACGTTTGGACGACCAATAATCGCTAAACGTAAGCCTGTGTCTTTATCGTGTTGTTCTTCACTTTCATCTTCAGGCACTTCAGCTAACACTTCTTCAAGCATTTGCTGAACACCACGACCATGGCTGGCAGCCACTTGAAGTGGTTCACCCATACCCAATTTGAAGAATTCAACTAAAGCTGCTTCGGCATGTACACCATCAACTTTGTTGGCAACAAGATAAACTTTTTTACCTAGCGTACGTAAGTCACGTGCAATTTGCTCATCAGATGCCAATAGGCCTGCGCGCGCATCGACCACGAAGACAATAATATCTGCTTCATTAATGGCAGTTTTTGACTGTTCTGCCATGTACGAATCGATACCACCTTCAGTTTCGCCAATACCCCCAGTATCAACGACAATGAAAGATTTATTTTGATAAGTCGCGTCACCATACTTACGGTCACGAGTCAGACCGGCAAAGTCAGCAACGAGAGCATCACGGCTCTTGGTTATCTGGTTAAACAACGTTGATTTTCCGACGTTCGGACGACCAATGAGCGCAATTACGGGTTTCATAGATTAACCTTTATTCCAGATCAGCCAGTTTGGTCTGGTCTGAACATCAGAAAGCTTAGGAAGAATGGAAATAGGATAAATGCCTAAAATAAATAAAAACACGGGGCATTGATGATTCAATCCCCCGCGTTAAAAATACGGTTTGGCTTATTTTAACATAAGCCGCAGAAAAATTAACGGTTCTGCCAAATGCTTAATGCACCCTTACGTGTCGACACATATAATTGATTGTCAATTACACGTAGTGAACGTACTTCACCACTGGTTTTAGAACGACCAACCAACTCACCTGTCGCTGGGTTGATTAAGTGAAGTACACCATCCAGATCACCAACCACAAGGTCTTGACCTAACATCACTGGGTTACTCAAATTACGATTAAGCAATTGGTCATTTTCCCACAATGTTTGACCAGTGGTAATTTCATAAGCCACAATTTTACCATCAGTTTGTGCCACAAAGACACCATTGCCCGCAACTTCAGGACGCTGAATGCTGCTCGCATCATTGCTCCAGATCACTTGTTGTGAGGCAAGATCAAGCGCTGTCACTTGGCCTTGGTAACTGGTGGTAATTAAAAATTGACCTGCTACAGTCGGTTCACCGTCAATATCAATGAGACGTTGTACATCTGAACGACCGTCTGACACTGCAACACGACGCTGCATTTTCGGAATACCGCTCAATGCATCAATCACATAGATATAGGCATTTGAAGAAGCGATGAGAACATGACGCGCATCGAGTGATACCGGTGCTGCCATACCACGTAAACTAAACTGCACATTTGGCAAGTTATAGGTCCAAGTTTGTTGGCCCGTTGCCACATCGTTTGCGTATACCGTACCATCATTGGTAACTGAAATAACGCGACCAGCTTGAATCAACGACGGTGAAAGTAACGCGCCGGTTAATTGCGCCGTCCACTTTTGTTCACCTGTTGCCTGATCTAATGCAAATAATTGACCTTTTGCATTACCAACAACCACAATTCCGTCAGCTGCTTCTACACCTGCAGTCAAACCTTGTTTAGAGATTTTCTTCTGCCATAAACGCTCTTTGCCTTTGTAGGCTTGAACTTCACCATTAGGATTTACGCTAAAAACAACGCCATTATCTGCATCCATACGTAAACGCAGTGGATCTGCTTCTTCAGTTGAAGCCACACTGTTTGAAAATACAGGTGCTAAAGTTTTTGCCTGTTCCAATTTTGGTAAAGGATTTGGTTTTACTTTTTCTACTTTTCCTTTATTTGCACAACCAGCCAAAGCAAGTGTTAAAACTGTCAGCGCACAGGTAATTTTGTATTTTCTATTCATTCAGTTGCTTCCACTTGTGTATCTATAATTGGACGTTCAATTTCAGGATCATCAACTAAAACGCCTACACTTTCGAGTTTAATTTGTAAAATTTGACGTTCTTCTTGTCGTTCAACCAAAGCATCCCATGCACTTTGATAAACTTTCTTTGCATTTTCGATATCATTTTTTGCAACATAGACATCGCCACGGGCTTCATCTGCAGTCGCTTGGAAAGCAGGTTCTTTAACCGCTTCTAAGGTTTTTAATGCTTCATCAAATTTCTTTTGCGCCAATTGTGCATACGCCAAACGTAATTTCACCAATTGAATTAAGCCTGCATCATCAACTTTTGAATTTTCAACTTTTTTCAAAGCTTTTTCAGCGTTGGCATAATCCGCTTTATCATACGCCAATTTTGCCATAAGCAACTGAGTTTGGATGGCTTGTGGCGAATCTGGCGCTTCTTTTACAATTTTATCTGCAGTCGCAGAAAGTTGTGTAAACGCATCGCCAGTCGCCGACTGAGCATCATCCATTAACTGCTGTACTTTGGCTGTTTGCATTTGCGATTCAGCCAAAGTTTTCTTCTGCCAGTATTCCCATCCGAAAAAGGCAATCAACGCAATTAAAATGCCGCTAACAATGGCAGAGCCATATTTTTTAGCAAACGATTTTAAATTATCAAGTTGTTCTTCTTCACTCAATGCGCTCATGAAATTACCTTTTTCCTTATGTTATAGGGATTATTTTGAAGAAATTTTTTCGATAATGAACGCAACAAAGTCTGCCACATTCACTTCGTGTTGTTCTGCAATCGCTAGCTCTTTTACCAGCACTTGCCCTGCTGCTTGCTCACGTTCACCGTAAATCACAGCAAATAAAGCACCCGATTGGTCGGCTTTTTTCATTTGCGATTTCATTGAACCTTGTGAACCAACTTTTAAGCGAATGTTGCTACCCGCCGCTTCAAGTTGATCACGTATTTGTTCAGCAAGCACCAACGCTTTACCTTGAGTTGCAGGATCTGAAACCAAGAATAGCTCACAGTCACGTACAGGAGTATTGTCTTCCACTTGTTCAAGGAGAAGAAGCAAACGCTCCATACCCATTGCAAAACCAACAGCAGGCACCGACTGGTCTGCTTTACCTTTAAGCTGACCGACTAAACCGTCATAACGACCACCAGCACATACTGTTCCTTGAGAACCTAAATGCGTAGTTGTCCATTCAAAGACCGTTTTATTGTAGTAGTCGAGACCACGAACCAATTTTTGATTGATCACAAAACCAATACCAGCATCAGTCAAATACTGCTGCAATTGGGCAAAGTGAGCCAACGTTTCTTCACCCATAAAGTCGTGAAGTTTTGGCGCATTTTCCAAAATGCTTTGTGTTTTTGCATCTTTAGAATCCAAAATACGCAGTGGATTCGTAGTTAGACGACGCTGTGAATCTTCATCTAAGTCATTTTTATGTGACTCTAGGAATTCAACCAATGCTGCACGATAAGCTGCACGCTCATCAGACTCACCTAAGGTATTGAGTTCTAATTGAACTTTATCTGCAACGCCCATGCGTTTCCACAAACGCGCAGTCATTAAAATCAATTCTGCATCTTGATCTGGTGTTGCAACACCAAAGGTTTCTACGCCAAATTGATGGAACTGACGGTAGCGACCTTTTTGTGGTTTTTCATAGCGGAACATTGGGCCGACATACCATACACGCGGTGTAGCACCACGAAGTAAGTTATGTTCAAGCATTGCACGTACACACCCTGCTGTTCCTTCTGGACGCAAAGTCAAAGACTCAGGCGGATTACCTTTGTCTAAGAATGTGTACATTTCTTTTTCAACGATATCCGTTGCATCACCAATAGAACGTTTGAACAGATGAGTCTGCTCCACAATCGGCAAGCGAATTTGCTGATAACCATAAGCATCCATCAAGCTTGATAGATGCTGTTCTAGACGTCTCCATGCAGGACTTTGCGTAGGGAGAATGTCATTAAAACCTTTGATTGCGACGATTGAACTCATGATCTACTCAGAAAAACTTGTGCGAATAATCTCTTTAGCTTTAGCGTCTTCAAGATCGCTAACACGTTGACGAACCATCGCTTCGATTTCGTCAACCAACTGATTTGTGTCAATTAAATGGCTCTTTTCGCCATTACGATACACCAGTGAACGCGGACTTGCACCTACCACACCAATATCGGCTTCTTTGGCTTCACCCGGACCATTCACTTTACAACCAATCACCGATACATCCATTGGGGTACGAATATCTTCTAAACGCTCTTCCAATGTTTGCATGACTTTGATGACATTAAACTCTTGGCGTGAACAACTTGGGCATGCAATAAAGTTAATGCCGTTTGAACGTAAGCCCAATGATTTTAAAATATCAAAGCCAATTTTGATTTCTTCTTCAGGCTCTGCTGCCAATGAAATACGCATGGTGTCACCAATGCCTTCCATTAACAAACCACCTAAAGCGATAGCAGATTTGACTGAACCCGTGCGGTAGACACCTGCTTCAGTCACACCTAGGTGTAATGGGTTATCAATTTGTTTAGACAACAAACGGTAAGCATCCATAGTCAGGAATACATTCGATGCTTTGACTGACACTTTAAATTCATGGAAATTTAAACGGTCTAAAATATCAATATGGCGCATTGCAGATTCAAGCAAAGCCTGACCTGTAGGCTCACCATATTTCTTTTGAATATCTTTTTCCAGTGAACCGGCATTGACACCAATACGCATAGAAATATCATTGTGTTGTGCAGCAGCTACTACTTCACGAATTTTAGCTTCTGAACCAATATTACCCGGGTTAATACGCAAACAATCTGCACCAAGGTCTGCAACACGTAAAGCAATTTTATAATCAAAGTGAATATCAGCAACCAGTGGCACTTGCACACGTTTACGAATTTCACCAAAAGCTTCAGCGGCTTCCATACTCGGTACAGAAACACGCATGATGTCCGCACCCACATCAACACAACGCTGAATCTGTGCCACTGTCGCTTCGACATCACAGGTTTCAGTATTGGTCATACTTTGGATGCTGATCGGCGCATCACCACCGACATACACCGAACCTACTTTAATTTTACGCGTTGGACGGCGCTTAATTGGATTTTCAATCATTGTTCAGTCTGCTCTGTTGTCCCTTAACGTGATAAACGGAAATCTGCTTTGCCGTTTACGGTATATGGTGACAATGAAATATTTTCATTATTTAAGCTTAATGACACTACTGTTGCATCATCCAAACGAATTTGGAATGGTGTTTCACCGTTTAAGTTGAGCGTCGATGCTTGACGACCTGTCGCCAACACCTTACCCGTCGAATCAACAATATGTACTGAAGTTGGGCTACTGAAGGTCAATGTCAATTGATCACCGCTGACCGCTGCATTTCCGCCATTCATGTCGAGGACTTGAACTTCTGAAGCGACATCACTGGTCACAGCGTCTTCATTATCGCTGCCCGAGGTCATACCCTGAATCGCTGCCACGATCGCACCAATGACTACCAACACAGCCAATGCAATCAGACCACGTTTGATCCATTTACGATTACGGTCACGGTTAGAACCGGGTAATTTACCCATAATTTTAATCGGTGAATTGTTTAACGCGTGATTTGGCAACAATCCCGTATCGTTAGCATAAATATCATCAAAACGTTGAATGATATTGGTTGCATCAACTTTTAAATATTTGGCATAAGTGCGGTAGTAACCTTTAATAAAGGTCGCTTCAGGCAATGACTTATAATCATCTTGCTCAAGTGCAGTCAGTGTTTTTAATGGAATATTGAGTTCTGATGCGACAGCTTCAAGTTCCAGTTTTTGCGTAATACGTACTTGACGTAAATACTCACCTGGGCGTTGTACATTTCCTAATGCATTTGGAGCTACGCTCGAACCATTCGATTGCGGTGAATTAGGATTTACTTCCATACGGCCTCAGTACTGTACTGTAATTGCAAATAGCGTTGGTATTCAGGACTTTCTGGGAACAAAGCACGTAACTGGTTGACCAGTACTTGCATACCCAAATTGTCGCCATTGGCACGCGCTGTTCGAATGCCAATCCAGAGTGCACGCGCACCCTGATTTTTTTGTCCTACTGCACGTACAAATTGTTCATACATTTGTGTGGCAGCAGGGAACTGCTGATTCAAATAAAAGATTTCAGACAACTCTAACATTGAAACATAGGAATCACGATTAGCCTGCAAAGCTTGTTTGAATGATTTTTCAGCATTCGCCACATCACCCACTTTCAGGTAAATACGACCTAAATTTTCCAATGCTTTGAAACGTTGATCATAACCTAAAGTTGAACCTGCGATGCTGAACTGTTCAATCGCATCATTATAGCGCTCAACTTGATATAAATACGTACCGTAGTTGTTACGTGCTTGAGAATTTTTTGAGTCTGCTGAAATTGCACGCTTAAAATAACTATCTGCTTTTTCTAAGTTGGCTGGACTGCCTTCTCGTTGTAGTAAGACACCCATCATCATATTGGCTTGGGAATCGCGAGAATCCACCTCTAAAGCCTGATCTAATGCACGTTTAGCAGAGTCCAAATCCCCTGCTTTCAGGTGTTCAACAGCCAATTGCGTTCTGATTTTTACGGCTTTCTCTGGGTCTTTTTTCCCAATCTCAGGCGTTTGACATGCTGTTAATGCCAAAACCGATGCACATAAAGCTGAAACGAAAGTGAACTTATACGTTAACTTTTTCAATTGGCTGCCTCTTTATTATCCTTGTGAGCGCAGTATCTCATTTTGCTGCGCAACTTTCTTTTTCCATTGCTCCGCACGACGAGTACGGTCAGCAACTTGCCCCACGAGTTGTCCACACGCAGCGTCGATATCATCACCACGTGTCTGACGAATCGTACACACAAAACCGGCATCAGACAAAGTTTTTTGGAAAGAAATAATACGGTTACGGCTTGAACGACCGTATGGCGCATGCGGGAACGGGTTAAACGGAATTAAATTAATTTTGCTTGGTAGGTTTTTCAACAGCTTTAACATTTGCTGTGCATGTTCAGGATGGTCATTTACACCATCTAACATCACGTATTCGATGGTCACGTGTTTACGCGAACTTTCATTACCATCTTTGGCGATATAACGCTGACACGCTGCAATCAACTGTTCCAATGGATATTTTTTATTGATCGGAACAAGTTCGTTACGTAGTTCATCATTTGGCGCATGGAGTGAAATTGCCAAGGCTACATCAATGTCTTGTGCCAATTGGTCAATTTTAGGCACCACACCTGAGGTTGATAAAGTCACACGACGCTTGGACATACCATACGCAAAGTCATCCAACATGATACGCATTGAATTCAATACAGCATCATAGTTCAACAGCGGCTCACCCATGCCCATCATCACCACGTTGGTCACTGAACGTTCACGATCCGCAACTGGCACATCTTCCATATAAGAGAAGTTCGCCATCCAAAGCTGTCCAATAATTTCAGCTTGGCTCAAATCACGTTGGAAACCTTGTTTCCCGGTTGAACAGAATGAACAGTCCAGAGCACAGCCCACTTGTGACGAAATACACAAGGTCTTACGTGCGCCGGTTTTATCTTCCGCAGGAATGAGCACAGTTTCAACCAATGAACCTGCACCATCACCTACACGGAACACCCATTTACGAGTACCGTCTTTTGAGTAATTTTTATGCACCACTTCAGGCGCTTTAATTTCACAAATCTTTTCTAGTTTTTCACGCAATTTGCCAGAAATATTGGTCATTTCAGCAAAATCAGTCACGAAGAACTGATGAATCCATTTCATCACCTGCCCAGCACGGAACTTTTTCTCCCCCATATCTTCGAAGAATTTTTCCATTTGCGGACGTGACATGCCCAGTAAATTCACTTTCTCTACAGTATTTTGCTGCGTCGGAGCGGATGGAGATTGTTGCTGTGCATCAGAAACAGCTGATGTAGCGACTACTTCAGTACTCATGTGTAATTACCTAAACCATGTCTAAAGATCAAAGGAGAAGCTCAGTTATTGAGCAAAGAATTATTCAGAGAATAAAAAAACCAGACAAGCAGTATACCACTTATCTGGTTTGAATACTTCGAATTAACGAGTACGTGGAGCGATCTCAGTTTGAGCGAAGAAGTAGTTAACTTCACGATCAGCAGATGCTACAGAGTCAGAACCGTGAGCAGCGTTTTCGTCGATGCTTACAGCGAAGTCTGCACGGATAGTACCAGGAGCAGCTTCTTTAGGGTTAGTTGCGCCAAGGATTTCACGGTGAGCAAGAACTGCGTTTTCGCCTTCAAGAACTGAAACTACAACTGGACCAGAAGTCATGAATGCAACTAGGTCACCAAAGAAACCACGTTCTTTGTGCTCAGCGTAGAAGCCTTCAGCTTCAGCTTGAGTCAAGTGTTTCATTTTAGTTGCAACGATTTGAAGACCAGCTTTTTCGAAACGAGCAAAGATGTCGCCGATGTGGTTTTTAGCAACTGCGTCTGGTTTAACGATAGATAAAGTACGTTCAATAGCCATGAGAGGCTCCTTAAGTCAATTTGACGTGAAAAATTTGCCGCATTATACCGAATAATGCGCTATTTTCTGCTTTTGCTATACAAAAAAATTGCTTTTTTCGATGTAGGGATTAACTTGCCTCATCAATCCAGGCCATCTGAATTCCCTCAAGCAGACCTTCAGTCGACTTTTCTGGGTCATCAGTGAAATTTGGCAATGCACATACCCATGCATGTAGGTCAGTAAAGCGAATCCATTGCGGATCAACATCAGGGTGAGCTTCATACAGCTCAATTGCGATATCAATGGTATCTGTCCAGCGTAAACCCATGGGTCTTCCTAACATCGTCTATAGAATGATGGCTTACTTTAACAAATTTCAGCAATTGGACGTGATAAACCCTTTTAATTTTTTTATTACCAGATTTTGCAATTGTGATGTCCACATCAAACTATAAAACCAAACCAAAAAGAGGTGCACAGAGAATAATAACGGCACCGACGGCAGCGCCTATTGCAGCACCGACTGCGACATCACTGGGGTAATGCAAACCTAAGATCATGCGGGATAACGCCACTAATAACGTAAAGGGCAACATCAAGACCAACAGCATGGGTTGAATATAGCCCAATACTGTTGTCGCCATGACCGCATGCAAAGTATGCCCCGATGGAAAACTAAAATGATCTAGAGGGCGTTCACCTAAGCGAATCACTTGATGCACTTGGTACGGTCTTGGGCGCACAGTTTTCTTTTTGAGGAGTTTATAGATCGAGGTGCCGACGGAACCACCCAGTAATACATAGACGATTTGTACACTGTAAGACATGCCCTGCACGATCCAAACCGTCGCCAACATGACATACCAAAACATACCATCACCAAGTCGACTCACCATTTTAAATATGTCAGCAACAACTTGTTGATGTGAAAAATGATTGAGATAAATACAGCCTTTTAAATCGAGATGCAGCATTCTTGTTTTTGCATTTTTAAAATTCATCGCTAATCTCCTATCTACAGTCAAAGCCTGACTGTGTTGGGGTTGAGCTAGATTTATGTTGTTATTTTTACAAGTTGAGATCTGTACTTGACTCAGCTTAAGTTATCTTTTTGACAGTGCAATGATGCTTTGATGACAGTTCAATGAATATTGGTTATGAGGATGCTCAACCAGTATATAACCAATAGCGCTAGCTCCATTGGCTCATCATGGCTTGATCCACCACGCGATATAGCGCTTGCTCAAATTGCTGTACAGGATATTGCCATCCGATTTTAGCAGCGTCTTTTGCCGCCTCGATGCCCATTGTTTTTAATTTGGCGCGTTGCGGCAATTGTTGCATAAGACGAATAAATTCATCGGTTCGGGATAAATGACATAACCATCCCGTTAGCTGATTTCTCACGTGCAGTTGGGCACATGCAGCATTATATGCAATCACAGGCAATCCGCTGGCCATCGCCTCCAAAACCACATTACCAAAGGTCTCAACCTGACTTGCGAAAACAAAAACATCCGCACTAGCATAGGCTTCCGATAAAGCCTGACCACTTAAACTTCCCATAAAAATAACATCTAGGGATTTTGCCAGTTGCATTAATCGTTCACGATCAGGCCCATCACCCACAATGACCAATTTCGTTCGTGCATCCATGGCCAACATCGAACGATAGGCTGAAATTAAAACATCTACCTCTTTTTCAGGAGATAGCCGACCGACATACAGCATCACGCGGGTATGTTCATCTGCTCGCCACTGTTGTCTCAGATCTGCTCGATAATGTGAGGGAGAAAATCGACTATGGTCCACACCTCGCCCCACCACCACCAATGGACAACTAAAACCTAATCGATGCAAGGCATCCGCAGTATCTTGGCTCGGGACACAGGTGAGTTGAGTATTATTATGAAACCATCGTAAATAATGTTGTACAGGCTTCATTAAAAACGCTAAATCAAAGAAGCGACTAAAATCATGAAAGGCCGAATGAAAACCACTGGACACAGGAATCTGTAAAGAACGCGCCAGTTGAAGCATAGCAAATCCCAAAGGTCCTTCAGTGACTATATGCACAATGTCGACTTGGGCTTTTTTTAAAGCTTTACTCAGTTTAATTAGTTGCGGCCAGCCAAATTGTAAACCTGAATATTTAGGAATCGACTGCGCTCGAACCAAACACTCTTGATCAGGTTTGAAATCCTGACAACTTTCGGACTGTTCAGGACGTATTAAAAATATTGAGTTGCCTTGTTGCTGCAAGCCTTTACACAACTGCAATAAAGAATGCGCAACACCATTAATTTCTGGCGCCCACGTATCTGTAACAATGGCGATTTTTAGACCTGGACGGATTAAAGTTGAGACCGCTTGCACATCCATTCGTGATTGCAAATGCTTAAATTGGAACTGAAAGCGTGCAGGTTCATCCTGCATACGCCCTAAATTGATAGCCGATTCTGTCATGATCTTACATGCTTCTTATAAATGTATATCCACAGTTTAAGCAGCAGTTTTTTGCATTTTGATGATTATTTGATGACAGTTTGTTGAAAAAAATTGAATAATTTCATCTACAAAATTATGATTTATCCGTAATTTTTAATCACTTTTAAAATCGTCTGACCCACACGAGAAGTGATTTGCATATCTGCGTTCATCCGTTCTAAACACCCACTCATACTACGAAGCCCCACACTTAAACCAGCTTGATTAACCAGATCCACATCACCCCCCACGCCATTGTCTTCAACTTCCATTATCAACACCGAGTTTTCGTAGTAAATTCGGATCTGCACCACGGTCGCATGACTATGCTTCACAATATTGGTAGATGCCTCTTCAGCTACACGCTGTAAGCTTAGACATTCCAGTGGAGTAACATCCACTTCCCATTTCGCAGCAACTGACCATTTAGCGTGTATATCGAGCTCATCAAATAACTGATTAAAACGGTGTCTAAAGGGTGCCATCCATAACAAAGGGGTTTCAGGTAGTTTAGTGCCTAAACTACAACCGCTATCTATGATATGTCGTAAATCATCTCTTAAAATTTTCAACATCGATAAAAATTGTGGATTGGTCAGATCTTTGGCGCTCTGCTCAGCTTATGCCATTAATCGCAATGATCTAGCTGAGCCATCATGTAGGTCATGTGCTGTTTGAATACGCTCTTGCAAGCGAGTATTTTCCATTTCCAACTGATAATGATTGTGTAAAATGTGTATTTACTCTCATTTGCTTGCGTGACCAGTGTGGCCAAAGTGCCATTAAATTTTTCAATTCGTCTTACACTTTTAGTCAAGCGTAGTGCAAAAATAATCGCCACACCCAAAGTAGTTATCGGGGAAGCATATGCTGAAATCAAATTTCCTTCATTTCTGACTTTATACGCATAGCAGAAAATTAAGCTACTTAGATTAAAGCCCAAGATTCACCTAAATATCTATCATCAAGCTTCAATCTAGCGGTATGAACGAAATCAGCACTCTGCATATATTCACCTTAGCCATGAAGAAAATCGGTCGCTAAGCATCTCAAAACACCATATTTACAAAGACTGTATCGCGGTAGATTCCTGCAGGTGTCGTTGCATTCACTCGCTCCACCAAACGCACTGCAATCACATAGTTATTTTTGCCAGCGCCTTGCTCGGTAGAAACATTCCACAAATTTTCCATCGCACCTGAAACAGTCATCCGTGTTTTGAGCTTAATCGGGCCATTCGTCACAAAACTACTGCCCGAAGTATCCTGCAAATTACGACTATTAAAGCGTATGCGGTATTTACCTGAACAATCGACG
Organism: Acinetobacter sp. YH1901134; assembly: GCF_013416965.1. Taxonomy (NCBI): domain Bacteria; kingdom Pseudomonadati; phylum Pseudomonadota; class Gammaproteobacteria; order Moraxellales; family Moraxellaceae; genus Acinetobacter; species Acinetobacter sp. YH1901134. The sequence goes on from NZ_VPEW01000009.1 coordinate 69,419, forward strand.
CTAAATGAACTCGCCGCTTGACTATTATAGTAATTCGCCAAGCGCATATTGGTTTCACTGATTCGTCCCATTTCACAGCGACTCGGTGCTGCAAATGTCATTGAACTAAATAACGCTGCTGAGATGAGTAAAATACTTTTCATTGGAAATACTCCTTTATTTACACTGCAATGTAATTAATTCAGGAGTTTGGTTTTCTACCTTTTTCGGCACTGTTAATGCTGTTTGGCAAGATCGACCACCACTGGTCCTCACCGTCAACTTGTAGTGGCCTTCAACCAAACCATATAACATCACCGTGCCATCTGAACCCACTGGATAAACATCAGCTTCTGGGGTATCAATTGCAACTTCACTTCCTGCAACAAATTGATGACCTTGTTCATCCAATATTTTGACCAATATTTGTTGTGTATCAAATACTGAAAAATTAATGTTATAACCACGCTGTCTTAACGCAACTAAACGATGTGCAGCATTCGGAACTTTACTTTCGATCGGCAATTGGTTTTCATCAAATGAAATATCGTAATTAATATAAGGAACTATATCGTGTACAAAGGCATAGCCTTTTTTATTGGTTTTCGCGACTGGAGACATTGATCGCATGACATCAATATCTTCACGACCACCAACATTCACTAAAGCAAAGGCATTATCGACAAAACTGGTCAATGCGTATTGACCGCCCAACCACACCATAGCGCCACGGTAGCCAACCTGTGTTGTTGAATCATTTTCACTATAGAGATGACTTAGGGTTAAATCACCTACATCAGTGGACAAACCACCATAGGCATTTAATACCGTTTCATCATTACGATAATCCACACCGAGCGCATAATTTGCACCATATTCACCAAATGCATTTTGGATGAAACGTACACCGCCGGATTTATTGGTACCTGCATCAGCCTGAATACGCTTACCACCACCAAAATTATAAGAAAATGTAATAAAGGCACCTGAGTCATCGCTATCACCAAATTCTTTAAAATAATTGGCGGTATACATTAAATTCTGTGTGATTTCGCGACTCACACCCACTGTAAGCATTTTGCGATCCTCTAATTCAAATAAAGGATCATTAGATTCATACTGGGTTTGTTCGATATAGTTCAGGTTTAAATTTTGAAAGAATGGAAAATTAGCAAAACTTAAATACGCCATATTTTCAAATTTTGGAAAAATATGATTATCTTCATAACCCAATGCCCGATAATCATTTGTAGCATAGCGTGAACTCACACCAAAATTGAGTTTCCCGAAATTACGACTGATAGCCAAACCTGCAGAATAGCCATCGTCGTCATCGGTTTTACTGCCTAAAAAAATACTGTCTAAAACAAACCATCGATTGACCGCTTGCGTCCATAGCAGTCCTGCATTTTTTACTTTGTCACTATAGGTAGCACTTGCACCTAAAGTGGTACGACTGGTAACACCTCTACGCCAATAGGCTGAACTGAAAAAATCGCGATAATCGCTATTTTCTTCGTCATAACTGAAGCGTAGTTTCCCTAATGATATGTTGTAATCATTTAAATCTTCTTTAAGCAATTTACTACTAATTAATACCGGGAAGCTTCTAACAGTAGTATTCCCCAATACATCTTGTACAACCATTTGCGCTGTACCGGCACTTTCAATATTGGCACCTGTTTGTAAGTTATAATCTCCAGGTGAAATCTTTTTCTGATAAATATTTACGCCATCAATATATAAATCAACAGTCGAAGGTAAAACCGCACTACCTTTTAGACTTGGAATATTCCAATACACGAAATCTGGGCGTGACGTATAGTCTGTACCAAAACTCAAACCACCAAATCGCACACCATGAATTAATGCACTATATGCAGAGGTCGTATCACCAATAATCAGTTTGGTCGCACTTTTAGAAAAATCAAACTCAAGACTACTATTTAACCTGACGAATTTTTCTTCACGATAATCATCCCCTTTATTATTTCGATAAAAGGCATTATTTCTTAAAATCCAATTGTCTTTAAACACGCCCAGTTCAGGTAGCACACCAAAATTATTATGTTGAGTATTATTTTCAAAATGCATTTCATAATTAAGAAATGCACCAAAATTTGCAGGCATCGGCTGGCTGATTAAGGTATCAGTTTCTAGCCCAAAGAAATATTTTGATGGAAGATTAATTTTGACGGCTTGCAATTGAGGATCAAATCCAGACTGAATATCTTGATCCGTTACCAAACAAAATGAATTTTTAGTTGCATGTCGTTTCAGAATTTCTACTTTAATTTGCAGCTTATCAAGATCTGCGCACTCTATATAAAACTTGTTATTTTCAGTCAGTAATAATACTTCGCTCTTGCGGTCTACTTCGTTTACCCAAATACTGGTTGGAAATAAATCATCAGGCATATCAACGGCTTCTGCATGAGCAGAATTAGCACATAAAATACAATATAGAAGCAATGTAATTCTGTTCATAGCCACTACTCAACTAAATTAAACTCCAAAGGAGTGTCACCTTTATCTGTTTCCACAACGACTTTATAATTACTAGCGCCTTGTAAAGAAACATTCCCGATGTCGTATTGGTTTTTACCTAATGCCAATAAATATTTCATATCGGAAGATTCAGCGACTGTTTTCTTGCTTTTATCGATGACATAAAGTTTTTGGATTTGAATGTGTGATTTTGCTAAATTTTCAACCTGAATAATGGTGCGACCATTCATTTTTTTGGCAATAAATTTTAAATAAGCGGGTTCTTGTTTGCCGACAAAAAATGGCACATTAATACTTAATAACAGTGCAATTTTCGATTCAGAGTTCGTCACTTGAGGTAGCTCAGTATAAATAATACGCCATGCTTCTTCTTGTTGTAGATTCATACTCTCTACAGATTGAGTAAAACCCACACGAACCATTTGTTTTGAGTTTGGTTTTAGAATGAAATTTTTCGGATTGATAATAATATTGGATTCAGGTGAAAGAATATCTTCACCTGCAGCATTTTGAGTCCATTTAAATGCTTTAGCTTCAAAAATACGTGGTGTCTCATCATCCCCTTTCGATTCCAAAGTAAATGTCGCACTGCGCTGTTTAGATTTATCGGTTAAATATAACTGCACAGGGCTAATTGAAATACCTGCAAATATTTGAGCACTCAATAAGCAAGTCATTAAACTAAATGAAACGACTTTAAATAAACTTTTCATATACTCACCCCAGTACATTTAAATATTATTATCAATTCAAAATAAAAAGAAGTTGACCCTAACTATGTAGAATCAACTCCCTAAATTTGGATTAGTAAGCTACTTTGATATATAAAGTATCTTTGTATGTACCAGCACGTTGAGTCGCTGAAATTGCAGTTTTTGGAGCAACAGATACTGTGAAGTTATCAACACTCATACCAGCTACAGGTGTAGAGCCGATTGGATAATTCACACCACCTTTTGTAGTCGTGATTTTTGTAGCTACTTTATCAGTAGTCGTTTCATGTTTTACAAAAGTATCTGCACTTGTGCCTGCATTCATTGTAGATAAATTCAGTGTATATGGAGTGTTTGTTGTAACTTGAAAGCTACTAGCACCTGTATAACTGTCTTCAACGAGTTTGATGTCTTTACCTACCAAAAGCTCACATGCTTTCAGAATCTGTAACTCGATGTCGATTTCGCCTTCACACGGCGCACCGCCACATTGTTTAGATTCTTTTTTACCACCAGCGATTGCAGATGTTGCTGGAAGTGCTACGAACAATGTTGCAGATAGTACTGCGGTTAAAATTTTAGATGTAGACATTTCACTTCTCCATTCTCATATGAGATTTATTAGTATGTGCATCAAAGGATATTTATTAAGAAAAACTAATTAATCTTACTTTCCCTAGGTGCTGATTCATTCTTAATCATGTTGAGAAAAAAAGAACCTAATATGGAAATTTCACACGAATATTCATGTAATATTATTTTTTACAAATATTTAAATTATGTGTTTGTAATATATTAAATATTTTTAATTTTTATGTTTTTATTTAATTTTCCTCTTTATCCCAAATTTTGGGGATTTTTTTCATATCCCTATTTTTTGGCATATTATATCTTATTGTTTTTATTAAATTTATTAACATTAAAAATAATATAGGCTGTTACATATTTCACCAAATATTTGTGAAATAGTTCAAAATAATTCTCAAACAAACCAATACTATGTGAATATTCAACCATATTGATAGTAAAGAACGATTAAATTCAAATTTTAAATAGAATCTTAAATATATAATCACCAATTTCAGGTATGTCTTTTGAAACAAAATACAAGAATTACGTCACCAAATAATGAACCTATGTATTAAATTGCAGGTTTTGAAATACATCTTAGTTGCCAATGTTAAGGTTTTGTAAATCATATTTTCTTTCTTGAAATTTCAGTTTTTGTTTTCAAATTTTTAGAATCTCATTTATTACGTGAATTATCACATATATAGAAATTTCCCCCCTCTCTTTCAACACTCATTTTACTTTGCTTTTTTATTCAAAATACGGACTACCTCTTTTTAAACTGCCTGAATTCTTCTTTAGAAAATTCTATAAATAAAAAAAGCCCCAAGTTATGGGGCTTTTTAAAAAATTTAATTTACTCACTGACTGGATAAAGCAATCCTTGATCGACTCGAAAGATTTGACCTGATCCAAAGTCGATCTGCTGCAACTCTCCTTTTAATTTTGGAAATCCAGCAATTTTCTCCAATTGCGGTGAACGTTGAAAATTCTTCGTTTTAGGATTGTACATCCAATAAATAAATCGCTTATCTTCTATTTTTCGACCATCAGAAGTGTCTGAGAGTACAACATCATAGTATCCATCAAAGTTTACATCTAAGAATCCCATACTATTCCCAAAAGCATTAAAGCCTTGTAATGACTGTAGTACCTCGCCATTTGACTTATTAATTACATCTACGCGCTTTAGAGACTTGCCATAGGGCTGATCTGCGGATTGCACTCCATAGAACTTAAACAACAGGATAGGTTTATCTACTGCTTTAAATGCAGGTTCAAACTGTAGATAACTTGTAGATGGTGATGCCGTTTTTTCCATCAGTTCAGCTTTAAACGAGCCTGTATTGGCATTCAAGGTTCCTACCAATCGATAAGCTGTTGCAGCACTTTGTTCAGTCCCAACATTGACTGAATTCAAGTCAATAAAATCAGCTTTTTGAGTCCCTTTAAAGTTAATTTGTTTTGGTTCTTGTAGATCAGTTAAAGTCCCATGCGGATTCCATATACCAGCATATAGATCTAAGAAATAGCGTCCTTCAGTCGAGCGAAGCATCCGCTGCATGGATATCCGAACATCAGGTAAAGGCTTTAACTCAGGCAGTGTTATATCTGCCTCTTGTGCAAAACTCACCACTGGTAGACAAAGAGCGAGTAAAAGAGAGATTTTTGATATTTTCATTGCAATTACACACTCCATACAGCATGAATAATGCCTACTCTATCACAACCTAAATTCAACACAGATGACACAAATATAGGAGTTTTGAAACCACCTACAACTCAAATCATCAGATTAAATTGGAGTCGCTTTGAAAGCCCAAGTTTCCAAATCTAATGAAATACATTTCAAACCAATATTAAATTGAATACATAGATCTTTCAGCAATTCAAACTGATCTACCTTATGATCAATTACTAGCTTCACAAGCTCTTGCTTTCTTCTAAGATCAATATATGCATTTTTCCCAACATATACTTCAACAAAGGCTTCTTCAGGCAATTTTAACGTATAAATTGGACGCGTTTGCAATTGGACTCTTTGCCAAAGTTGGTCATTGATATATGCATGTGTTTTTGTAGAAAAGTGATACCCGAATTGAGCATCACTAATATTTTTTACAATACGTACTTCCTCTTCGTATGCCCATTCCTGCATTTTATAAAAAAAACCATACTTTATTAAAACTTCTTCATTATCCCAATTTAAAATATTTGAATTTCCTACCGACATTAATTTTTCAACACTTGCCACATTGGCCTGCTTCGGCGCTGTTTTTAAATATCCCAACTCCCCTTTTGTTGAAGGAATAATAAATTGATCACCATCTTCAAAACCTGCTTTGCATGTGTCAATTCCGATCACAACACCTTTGTAACTATCCCCATAATGTGACCACATGAGTGGATTTAAAGCGGTTCTAGTCAAACTTTAAATCACATACTTTCTAGAAAACTGATTACGGAATGCCTCTATTGCTAAGGATGTCGGTATATCCAAATCATAAAAACCAAAACCAGTGCATTCAAATGGGTCGTTAAAATCTTCTAAATGTGAAAAACCTAGAGATTTTGTTTTTAAAATCGATAAAGCAGCTTCAAAACTCACATATTTATATAAAATCATTATTCTAACCCACGCTAATATTGGGTTCCTTGTAGCATAAAACTCAAAAGATAATTAAATAAATTCTTTTCTTTGCTTACGATTTTGTTCGCTTGGATCCAAAGTATGAACGAGTACAAAACATTGTTTTGTACGAAGTACAACGAGGCAGCACACTGTTTTGAGTGACGCGTAAGGAATGAGAGCACTACTTTTCTATTTTTAAGGCAAGTAACTTTAGATATTAAAAAACCCACTCAAAATGAGTGGGTCTTCGTATTCAAATCAATTGATTCAAGAAATTAGTTTTTCTCTTTATCAACGATTTTGTTCGCTTGGATCCAAGGCATCATCGCACGTAACTTGTTACCAGTTACTTCGATACCATGCGCCGCGTTTTGACGACGACGAGCAGTCATAGAAGGATAGTTCAACGCACCTTCTTGGATGAACATCTTCGCGTATTCACCAGATTGAATACGTTTAAGCGCATTACGCATAGCTTCACGAGACTGTTCGTTGATTACTTCAACACCAGTTACGTATTCGCCATATTCAGCATTGTTTGATACTGAATAGTTCATGTCCGCGATACCGCCTTCGAACATTAAGTCAACGATCAATTTAAGTTCGTGTAAACATTCGAAGTAAGCCATTTCTGGTGCATAACCAGCTTCAACAAGAGTTTCGAAGCCCATTTTAACCAATTCAACAGCACCACCACAAAGAACTGCTTGCTCACCGAAAAGGTCAGTTTCAGTTTCTTCACGGAATGAAGTTTCGATAATACCAGTACGGCCACCACCAACACCTGAAGCGTAAGAAAGCGCAACGTTACGTGCATTACCAGAAGCATCTTGGTGAACAGCGATAAGATCAGGTACACCTGAACCACGTTGGAATTCTGAACGTACAGTATGACCAGGCGCTTTTGGAGCAACCATGATTACGTCAAGGTCAGCACGTGGAACAACTTGGTTATAAAGAACAGAGAAACCATGAGCAAATGCTAGCGTTGCACCTTGCTTGATGTTTGGCTCAATTACGTCACGGTATAGTTGTGATTGGAACTCATCTGGAGTCAAAATCATAACTAAGTCAGCTTGAGCTACAGCAGCAGGAACTTCTGAAACTTTAAGACCAGCATTTTCAGCTTTTTTCCAAGAAGTAGAACCAGCACGTAGACCTACAGTTACATCAACGCCTGAATCCTTAAGGTTAAGCGCATGAGCATGGCCTTGTGAACCATAACCAATGATTGCTACTTTTTTGCCTTGGATGATAGATAAGTCTGTGTCTTTATCGTAAAAAATTTGCATTGCTGTCTCCGCTAAAATGCTTTTGTTTCCTTTAACTTGATAACGTGATTCTGTTTGATTATTCACGTTTCAAGTACCTCACCCATAGGAGTGAGGTGAAAATATAAAATTAGATAGTTAAAACTTTTTCGCCACGTGCGATACCTGAAACACCTGAACGTACAACTTCTAGAATTGTATTTTCAGCTAAGGCATCAATAAAACCATCTATCTTTTCAGTTGTACCTGCGATTTGAATGGTATATGTCGTTGGTGTTACGTCTACGATTTGTCCACGGAAAATATCCGCAGTACGTTTAATTTCTGCGCGCGCTGAACCAAGTGCTTTGACTTTAATTAACATCAATTCACGTTCAATATGAGCACCTTCAGACAAATCAACAACTTTAACAACTTCGACAAGCTTGTTGAGTTGTTTGGTGATTTGTTCAATTTTATGCTCATCGCCATACGTGGTTAAAGTCAAACGCGAAAGCGTCGGATCTTCTGTTGGCGCTACGTTTAATGTCTCAATGTTATAACCACGCTGAGAGAATAAACCTACCAAACGTGAAAGCGCACCTGCTTCGTTTTCTACAAGTACAGAGATAATATGTCTCATTGTGTGCGCTCTCCTTTGCCTAACCACATATCTTTCATTGACTGGCCAGCAACCAACATTGGATATACATGCTCTGAACGGTCAACCATTACGTTAATAAACACGCACTTGTCATTGATCGCCATCGCTTCAGCAAGCTTCGACTCGAGTTCATCTGCATGGTCAATTTGAATACCTACATGACCATACGCCTCCATTAATTTAGGGAAGTCTGGAAGTGACTCAACATACGAGCTTGAGTGACGACCTTCGTAGTTCATGTCTTGCCATTGCTTAACCATACCTAATGCACGGTTATTCAAGCATAGAATTTTTACATTCAAGCCATATTGCTTACATGTAGATAGTTCTTGGATACACATCTGAATCGATGCTTCGCCAGTAATACACACTACTTGTTGATCTGGGAAGGCAAGTTTAGCTGCCATAGCATATGGCAAACCTACACCCATGGTTCCTAGACCACCTGAGTTGATCCATTGACGTGGACGTGTGTATTTGTAGTAAAGCGCACCAAACATTTGGTGTTGACCAACGTCTGAAGTAATGATGGCTTGACTATTGGTAATTTTATCCAATGCTTCAACAACTTGCTGTGGCTTCATCGAACCATCAGTTGGTTTGTCATAGTTCAAACCATGAACTTGGCGCCATTCATTGATTTGTTTCCACCAAGCACCGATATCTTCAGGATTTGGTTTAGACACATTCAATTGTTTTAATTGCGCCAACATTTCAGTCAATACAGGCTCTACTGCACCCACGATTGGGATGTGCGCCATAATTGTTTTTGAAATCGTTGCTGGGTCAATATCAATATGAATGACTTTTGCATTTGGACAGAATTTCGCTGGATTATTGGTTACACGGTCATCGAAGCGCGCGCCTACACACAGAATCACATCTGCATTGTGCATGGTCATATTGGCTTCGTAAGTACCATGCATACCCAACATACCGATGAACTGTTCATCATTGCCTGGATACGCACCAAGACCCATTAAGGTACTGGTTACTGGATAACCCAATAAATGTGCAAGTTCTGTCAACTGTGCAGAAGCGTTGCCTTGAACCACACCACCGCCTGAATAAATAATTGGGCGTTTAGCATGAATCAATTCATCAATTGCTTTACGAATTTGACCTGAGTGACCACGATGCGGCGGTTGATACGAACGCATTTTCACTTTTTCAGGATATTCGTAAGCAAATTTCTCTGCTGGATTCGTCGCATCCTTTGGAATATCAACAACAACAGGACCCGGACGGCCACTTGAAGCGATATAAAATGCCTTCTTAATAATCGAAGGGATTTCGCTTGCATGACGTACTTGGAAGCTGTGTTTTACGATTGGGCGCGAAATACCGACCATATCCGTTTCTTGGAACGCATCCTCACCGATAAGATGGCTTGCAACCTGACCTGACAAAATCACCATTGGGATTGAGTCCATATAGGCAGTTGCAATTGGAGTTACGGTATTTGTTGCACCAGGACCAGATGTCACCAATACGACACCTGTTTTACCTGTGACACGTGAGTAAGCATCAGCCATATGACCAGCAGCTTGCTCGTGGCGCACTAGGTAATGATTGATTTTTTCTTGTTGAAATAGCGCGTCATAAATATGGAGTACTGCGCCGCCTGGGTATCCAAAAACATGTTCAACGCCTTCGTCCGCTAAAGCGCGAACAAGCATTTCACCACCAGATAAAAGTTCCAACGTGATTCACCCTAATCTTTTTTCACGCACAAATGGAGGGCATTTGTCGTGGTTAATTCATTAACTGTGTGCTCTGTTATAGCACACAAATTTCATAGTTTTCATAGCAATAAGAAAAAAATCTGACCTGCTTGCTGTTTGAGCAATATGGGGTCTAAAACATGTTGGGATAAACATATTTTGTTGGCTTTGTTCAACCTCTCGGCTAGAGAAGAAGTCCATTGCTAAAATGCACTCATTCGAAGGGTGATCGATCTAAGGCATATAAAACTAAAGACAGCATTTTTGTAGTTTCAACCATTAAAGTCAAGTTTAAAAATGGGCTTTTTTCTGATTACTTACAGACCGTTTGTTTTTTAAGCACACTCCCGTTCTTTGCATTCTTTGTAGTTTGTTTATTTATAACCAGTTAGCATGTATTTAATAAAATACTTTTATAAATATAATAAATAAATTAAATGAATTGCTGTGGGTTTTTAATTCAATTGCCTCACTTTCAACTTAAGGCATGGATTAAATGATAAAAACACAATATTTTGATTGCTTATTAATTCCACAATTCATCATTCACAAAGTTATTCATTCCACACGATGCCCCTTTTATCCTTTGTGCTAAAAAATGCATAGATTCTGCTGTCAAAAAAGCGCAAAATTTTCAGCATAATTTTGCATGATCACTATAACTTTGGGACTGAATTTATGATGAAGACGACGATTGCTCGCACTGCCTGTATTTTATCTAGCATGGCGTTTTGCCTGACCAGTTTGGAGCTTTCAGCGAAAGAATATTACAAATGGGTAGATGCAAAAGGTTCAACGCATTACACCACCACGCCACCGCCCAAAAATGCGCAGCGTAAAGGTAAAGTAAATACCTATGGCGCAACAACGACTACGCAATCAACTCCAGCAAAAAACCAAGAAGAGGTTTCACGTGAAGCCGAACAGTCGAATGAACAAAATGAGCAACTAGCGGAACAACAACGCGAAGCCAATGCAGCGCTCCGCCAAGGTCAAGCCGTAGCCTCCGCACCACAATAATTTACGCCAAAGCCTTCAATTTTGACTTAAATTATTTACATCTAGGCAGCATCGCAAAATTCACTCTAGGCGTATTTTGCGCTATGCTGTAGCACAAACTTTTTAACCGTTATTTCTATTTACGTTTATGACTACTCACATTGACCCTGAATATCAAGCCAGTGCGATTGAACCTACAGTCCAACAAGACTGGGAAAATCGCAAAGCCTTCAAAGTTGCCGACCAAGTAGAAGGACCACGTCGTTATATCCTCTCTATGTTCCCTTATCCAAGTGGCAAACTGCATATGGGTCATGTGCGTAACTATACAATTGGTGACGTGATCAGCCGTTTCCACCGCTTACAAGGTGAAACTGTGCTACAACCCATGGGTTGGGATGCTTTCGGTCTACCTGCTGAAAATGCTGCAATTGCCCATCAAGTCGCTCCTGCAAAATGGACTTTTGAAAACATTGATTACATGCGTAATCAGCTTAAAAAGTTAGGTCTTTCTGTAGATTGGGATCGTGAATTTGCAACTTGCACACCTGAATACTACCGCTGGGAACAATGGTTATTCGTACAGCTTTATAAAAAAGGTTTAATTTACCGTAAGCTTTCAACAGTGAACTGGGACCCTGTAGACCAAACTGTTTTAGCAAACGAACAAGTTGAAAATGGTCGTGGCTGGCGTTCTGGTGCATTGGTCGAAAAACGTGATATTCCAATGTACTACTTCCGCATCACTGACTATGCGCAAGAATTACTTGACGATTTAGAAACATTAAAAGACGGCTGGCCACAGCAAGTTTTAACCATGCAACGTAACTGGATTGGTCGCTCACAGGGTATGGAAATTACCTTCCCTTCAGCGAATCCAGACGTTTATGCAGATGGTTTAACTGTATTTACCACTCGTGCTGACACACTCATGGGTGTGACTTATGTTGCGGTTGCAGCAGAACATCCGATGGCACTTAAAGCTGCGGAAAGCAATCCTGAGCTTGCTGCATTTATTGAAGAATGCCGTATGGGTTCTGTTGCAGAAGCTGATCTTGCGACTGCTGAAAAGAAAGGCATGGCAACTGGTCTTTCTGTGAAGCACCCAGTTACAGGTGAAGAAGTTCCTGTTTGGATCGCAAACTACGTCTTGATGTCTTACGGTTCAGGTGCGGTGATGGCAGTGCCTTCACACGATGAACGTGACTTCGAATTTGCCAACAAATATGGCTTAACCATCAAGCAAGTGATTGATGCCAAAGGTGCAGACGATGCAGACTTTGACGCAACCACTTGGCAAGAATGGTACGGTTCTAAAGAAGGCAAACTGGTGAATTCAGGCGAATTTGACAGTTTAGATTTCCAAGGCGCATTCGATGCATTCCTTGCAAAACTTGAGCCTCAAAAGCTTGCAAATGTAAAAGTTCAATTCCGTTTACGTGACTGGGGTGTTTCTCGTCAGCGTTATTGGGGTTGTCCAATTCCTATGATCAACTGTGAAAAATGTGGTCAGGTTCCAGTACCTGAAGAACAGCTTCCAGTTGTATTGCCAACGGACGTGGTTCCAGACGGTTCAGGCAATCCACTCAACAAAATGCCTGAGTTCTATGAAACCACTTGCCCATGCTGTGGTGGCGATGCTCGTCGTGAAACAGATACGCTAGATACCTTTGTAGAATCGTCTTGGTACTATGCGCGTTACGCATCTCCAGACTTTACGGATGGCATGGTGAAACCTGAAGCGGGTCAAACTTGGCTTCCTGTGAACCAATACATCGGTGGTGTTGAACATGCGATTCTGCACTTACTCTATGCACGCTTCTTCCACAAATTGATGCGTGATGAAGGTGTGGTACAAGGTAACGAGCCATTCACCAACTTGCTTACTCAAGGTATGGTGCTTGCGGATACCTACTACCGTGAAGCTGATTCAGGTAAGAAGACTTGGTTTAACCCTGCTGACATCGAACTTGAAAAAGACGAAAAAGGTCGTATCACTTCTGCTAAATATAAAGAAGATGGTCAGGACGTTATCGTTGGTGGTCAAGAGAAAATGTCGAAATCGAAAAATAACGGTATCGACCCGCAAGCGATTATTGATCAATACGGCGCAGATACTGCGCGTGTGTTCATGATGTTTGCTGCGCCACCAGATCAATCACTAGAATGGTCTGACGCAGGTGTTGAAGGTGCAAACCGTTTCTTAAAACGTGTATGGCGCCTAGCATCTGGTTTCCTTGAACAAGGGAACTCTGCTGCAAACATCGAGAAAGCGACACTATCTACCGCTGCACAAGACTTGCGTCGTAAAACACACGAAACCATTCAAAAAGTGGGTGATGACATTGCACGTCGTCACGCCTTCAACACCGCGATTGCTGCGATGATGGAACTTTTGAATGCAAACAATAAGTTTGAAGCCAAAGATGACAATGACGTTGCCGTTGCACGTGAATCAATCATTACCCTTCTAACTTTACTTGCTCCGTTTGCACCACATTTAAGCCAAACCTTATTGGCTGAGTTTGGTATCGAATTAACATCAGCACGCTTCCCTGCGGTAGATGAATCTGCGCTGACTCGCAATACACAAACGATTGTAGTGCAAGTGAACGGTAAACTTCGTGGCAAATTAGAAGTGTCTGTCGATGCCTCTAAAGATGACATTTTGGCACAAGCAAAAGCATTACCTGAAGTTCAGCAATTCTTGACTGGTCCAACCAAGAAAGAAATTGTGGTGCCGAATAAATTAGTGAACTTGGTGGTTTAAATTCCTTATATTTCCTTCTCCCTTTGGGAGAAGGTTGGGATGAGGGTAATTAACCTCTCCCTAACCCTCTCCTATGAGGAGAGGGAATATAAGGATTTCACAATTCCCAAACAAAGCCCGTTGCGAGTCAACGGGCTTTGACTTTACAATCCACACAGGATTTCAACATTATCCCTTCGGGAAACAGAGGACACTTTATGCACTTGGTTCAACGTGTTGCTGCAATTGTATTAACTATGGGCCTGAGCGCAGGCATGGTCGGTTGTGGTTTTCATTTAAAAGGCACCAACCCTGCTGCTGTACCTGTAGCCTATTCCAATATGCGATTGGCACTTCCTGAAGATACGGATGACTTACATGAAAAGTTAGCGATTTATTTAGGTTCTGCAGGCGTGCAATTGAGCAATAATCAAAATGCCTATGTCTTACATGTGTTGGATTACACTCCGCGACGTTTAGAACTCAATGGTAAATTGGTTGAAACTTTACTGCGCCTGAATGTGACGTTCCAAATTGAAGATGCTCAAGGTAACCCTGTGACAGAACCACGTACATTGATGGCAACACGTAGCTACCAATACGACGTAGCAACCGTGAACACTGATGACCAAGAAGAAAAATATTTAAAACAAGTGATTATTGATGACATTGCACAACAGATCGTGCGCCAAATTTCATCAAACCGCTTACCAAAAGCGAACCCACTAACTGCACCGACCAAAGCTGAGTAATTTTGATTTATGAAACTTGACTATCTTCAGGCATTAAAACGTGTAGATGAAGCGCAAGGTGCCTGGGTGCTGCATGGTCAAGAGCCATTACTTGAACAAAATCTCCTCGATGCATTTCGTAAGAGTTGGAATGCTCGAGAAATCGAGCGTCAACGGTATGATATTAGCTCTACTGCTGATTGGAAAAATGTCTTTAATGCTTTAAATAGCTTGTCATTATTTTCCAGTCAACTGGCAATTGAGGCACATGGCAGCATTAAACCCGATGCCAATGGACTAAAACTGTTAAAAAGCTATTTGCAGCAAAATGAAAGTAACTTGCTGCTCGTGGTCATGCCGAAGCAAGACAGTGCGAGTTTAAAGACCAGTTTTTTCCAAACCATTGATGCCAATGGAGTCAATGTTGCACTGACTGCAAACTACCCTAAAGATCGTCAGCAAATTTTGGCCGTTGAAGCGCAAAAGCTTGGCATTCAGCTCGCCAATGATGCTTGGCAATGGCTAGAACAGCATCATGAGCACAATTTACTGGCGGCAAAAAATAGTTTAATGCGTGTCGCAGATACTTTTCCTGAAGCAGAGATGATTCAGATTGATCATCTGTACTCTTGCTTACAAGATCAGTCACGCTACACCACTTACGATTTAAATGATGCAATGCTGCAAGGCAATTTGGCACAGTCGATAAAAATCTTTCAATACTTAATCGCTTCAGGCGAGCCGATGTCGCTGATTTTATGGAGTATCAGTAAGGAAATGCGTTTGCTGATGCAACTGTTTGAGCAGCCACAAAATGCCTTGCAAATCGGTATTTGGAAAACCAAAGTCGGGCTGTATCAACAAGCGTTACGCCGTTTAAATGCGAACGATTTTTTGACTTGGCCTGCCCTATTACTTCGTTTAGACGCGTCAATAAAAGGTTTAGGTCATGAAAATCCTGAGCACTTGGTACAACAAGCTATTGCCAGCTTGTGTGGGCGCAGACTCTTCTAGTCTAATAAAAGGCTGTAATAACTTGCATTGCAGTATAAAAGAATAATTATCATTACTGTTTGTTCAAAAAGTTCACAATTTATCCGTATTTAAATCTTATAATTCAATCATCTTTATAAACTTTTAACTGCCAATCATGCCAAAAATAAAACCAGCAAAATTGATCGTAGCCATCATCGTTGCTTTGGCAATCGCTGTCACTGCATGGCATTTCCTAAAACCTAAAGAAACTCAGCCGCAATATATTACTGCTGAAGTGAGTCGTGGTGACATTGAAAACTCTGTACTTGCAACAGGTGTACTTGAAGCAACCAAAATGGTGAGTGTTGGTGCACAGGTTTCTGGTCAGGTGAAAAAGATGTATGTGCAACTCGGTGATGAAGTGAAACAAGGTCAGCTGATTGCCCGTATTGACTCTGTACGTCAGGAAAATGATTTAAAAACTGCAGAAGCCAGCATCAAAAACCAACAAGCGCAATTGGCAGTTAAACAAGCAAATCTTGCAAAAGTCCAAGCTGAATATAATCGTCAACAAGCAATGTACGCTCAAGACGCGACTAGTCGTGCAGAACTTGAATCTGCGCTAGCAAGTTATAAAACTGCGCAAGCTGATATTGCAGCCATTAATGCACAAATCGAACAATCACGTTTAACTTTAGCGACTGCAAAAGAAGACTTAGGCTATACACAAATTGTTGCACCTATGGATGGAACCATCGTGGCGATTGTGACTGAAGAAGGTCAAACCGTAAACGCCAACCAAAGTGCGCCAACCATTGTGAAATTGGCAAAACTCGACACCATGACCATTAAAGCTGAAATTTCTGAAGCCGATGTGATGAAAGTCCAAGAAGGTCAAAACGTCTATTTTACAACCTTGGGCGACAGTGAAACAAAACACTATGCTACCCTGCGCCAAGTTGAACCTGCGCCAAACTCAATTAACACCGAAAGTAACAACAACACCTCTTCGTCTTCAAGTACTGCGGTTTACTACAATGCGTTATTTGATGTCCCAAATGAAGACGGTAAATTGCGTATTGATATGACTGCTCAGGTGTATATCATTTTAGATGAAGCCAAGAATGTCTTGACTGTACCTGCTGCAGCCGTTCAAACCTCGAACCGTCCACAACGTAGCCGTAATAATGCATCTGCAAATGGTGAATCTGCTGATAAAAAAGCCAGCGCAGAAGCTAGATCGAACAAAGACAATCCAAACCGTCCTAAACGTTTAGAACTGACTGAAGCTGAAAAAGCATTGGTCAAACAAGGTAAAGCCAGCGTTGCGATGGTTCGTGTACTACAAGCCGATGGTTCAGCTCAACCACAACAGGTATTACTCGGTTTAAATAACCGTGTGACCGCACAAGTGATCCGTGGCTTAAAACAAGGTGACAAAGTCGTGATTGCCGACGGTTCTGATACTTCAAATGATTCAGCGAAACGCAGCAACCGCGGTGGTGCTGGCGGCCCAATGAGAATGTAATTATGAGTCAATATCAGACGCCTCTACTCGAGGTCAAGAATCTGACTCGTGAATTCCCTGCCGGTGAAAGCACAGTCCAGATTCTAAAAGGGGTCAATCTTGAGATTTACCCAGGTGAACTGGTGGCGATTGTAGGTCAGTCCGGTTCTGGTAAATCAACCCTAATGAACATTTTAGGTTGCCTAGATAAACCCACAAATGGCAGCTACAAAGTCAAAGGGCGCGAAACGCGTGAACTTGAACCAGATGAACTGGCACAGTTACGCCGTGAATATTTTGGCTTTATTTTCCAGCGCTATCACTTACTCGGTGATTTGAATGCTGCAGGTAACGTTGAAGTTCCCGCAATCTATGCCGGTGCAGATGCAACCGAACGCAATGCACGTGCCAAGCAACTACTAACCGATCTTGGACTGGGTGAAAAAACCCAAAACCGTCCGAGCCAACTCTCGGGTGGTCAGCAACAACGTGTATCGATTGCGCGTGCCCTCATGAATGGTGGCGATGTTATTCTTGCCGATGAACCGACCGGTGCACTAGATAAGAATAGTGGTATTGAAGTGATGCGGATTTTGCGCGAACTCAATGCCAAAGGTCATACCATTATTTTGGTCACGCACGACCATAATGTTGCAAAAAATGCGACTCGAATTATTGAAATTTCTGACGGTAATATCATCTCAGATCAGCCCAATGTACCTGAAACAGATGATGAACCTTTAGAAAAACAGCAACTCGTTCCAAACACACAGAAAAAAACCTCAAGCTGGCGCTCTGCCGTTGACCGTTTAGGTGAAGCCTTCCGTATGGCGATCCTTGCCATGAATGCACACCGGATGCGTACATTTTTAACCATGCTCGGGATCATTATTGGTATTGCTTCTGTGGTTTCTGTTGTGGCTCTTGGGAATGGTTCACAAAAGCAAATTTTAGAAAATATCAGCAGTTTAGGTACCAATACCATCACGGTGTATCAAGGTCGAGGCTTTGGTGATAATTCCAGATCCTCCCAAGTAAAAACATTGGTTCCAGCCGATGCGACAGCCCTTGCTGAGCAACCTTATGTCGATGGCGTTAGTCCTTCGGTTAATTCATCTGTCACAGCACGTTTTAAAGATACAGAAGCGTCGACCACAGTGAATGGCGTGAGTGAAGATTTCTTCTATGTCAAAGGAATGAACTTCGCTTCGGGTCAGCCTTTTGATAAAGAAAGCGTGACTGAGCAAGCGCAAGATGTGGTGATTGATAGTAATACTAAAAATACCTTCTTTGCAGATGGCACCAACCCTGTGGGTCAAGTGATTTTATTAGGCAGTGTGCCGAGCCGTATCATTGGCGTGATCGAAGAACAAAAAAGCATGATGGGCAACTCAGATAGCCTGAATGTGTATTTACCCTATTCAACGGTCATGAGTCGTATGTTAGGTCAGTCGAATGTACGTAGCATCATTGTCCGAGTGAAAGATGAATATCCAAGTGCTGCTGCTGAGAACGCCATCTTAAGCTTATTGGTACAACGTCATGGCGCGCAAGATGTCTTTACACAGAACTCCGATAGTATCCGCGAAACCATTCAACAAACCACGGCAACAATGACCTTATTGGTATCTGCTATTGCAGTGATTTCATTGGTCGTCGGTGGTATTGGGGTCATGAACATTATGTTGGTTTCTGTGACTGAACGTACCCAAGAAATTGGTGTACGTATGGCCGTGGGTGCCCGTCAAAGTGACATTCTACAACAGTTCCTGATTGAGGCGGTGTTGGTGTGTATTTTAGGCGGTGTACTTGGGGTTTTATTATCTTTAGGTATTGGACAATTGATTAGTCATTTTGCCGGCGGAACATTCCAAATGGCCTATTCAACAACGTCTATTGTTGCTGCTTTTGTCTGCTCTAGTATGATTGGTATTGTGTTTGGCTTTATTCCTGCACGTAATGCCGCACAGCTGAACCCTGTCGATGCGCTTTCTCGCGAATAAGGAAATAATGATGCAAATGACCTTAACTAAACTTGCAAGTGCCTTCATTCTCGGAAGTAGCTTAGTCGGCTGTGCCGCTGTGGTTAAGACGCCGTATGAAGCCCCTGCAACACAAATCCCGACGCAATTTCAAAATGCGAAAGCCATGAGTCAGCAAGTTCATGCAGATACTTATGCTGACCAATGGTGGACATTGTTTAATGATGCTCAATTAAACCAGTTAGTGAATCAAGTTTTAGCTGCGAATACAGACCTTACTGTAGCAGGTATTAATTTACAGCAAGCTCGACTACAAGCAGGTTTAGCTGAAAATAAACAAGGGCCACGCGTGAGTTCAAGTGTCTCTACTGGACATAACTTTGACCTTAACTCAGGTGATGACTCATCAAAAGGTGTATCACTCAGTGGTGGCGTTAGTTATGAAGTAGATTTATTTGGTCGCTTGGCTAGCCAGACTGAGGCAGCAAAATGGGAAGCTTTAGCGACTGAACAAGACCTGCAAGCCACTGCCCAAAGTTTGATTGCGACAACAGCAAACCTATATTGGCAACTTGGCTATTTAAATGAGCGCTACAGTATTGCGCAGCAAAACTTAGCCAGTACGCAAAAAACCTATGACTTGGTCAAGGTGCAATATAAAGCCGGTGCTGTGTCAGGTTTAGATCTAACTCAAGCGGAACAGTCGGTCCAAAGTCAAAAAGCGACCTTAAGCCAAATTGCCCAACAAAAAGTGGAAACACGTACTGCATTGGCTGTGTTATTGCATCAACCTGTGCAACAACTGAATATTTCAGAGCCGCAGCGCCTACCTCGAATTGCATTACCGACGATTGCAGCGGATTTACCAGCCGAGTTGTTGTCTCGCCGTCCAGATTTACAAGCGAGCGAATTAAGATTACGTAAAGCTTTGGCAAATAAAGATGCAACGAAAGCCAGTTACTATCCTTCGATCAGTTTGACTGGCAGTTTAGGCTCGAGTAGTACCTCTTTGAGTAACTTATTGCAAAACCCCGCTTTGGCTTTGGGTGCAAGTTTAAGTTTACCTTTCTTGCAATATAATGATATGAAGAAAGACCTTGCGATTAGTGACTTAGACTATGAAAAAGCCATTATTCAATATCGTCAGACCTTGTATCAGGCTTTTGCCGATGTGGAAAATGCACTATCCAATCGTACTGAGTTAAGCCAACAAGTTGCATTACAAGAACGTAATTTACAGCTTGCAGAGAAGACTGAACATTTAACAGAAGTACGTTATCGAAATGGTGCCATTGCGTTGAAAAACTTACTCGATGCACAAGAAACCACACGTAATGCTCGACTATCTTTGGTTCAGACGAAGCAAAGTCAATACAATGCTTATGTGACTTTGATGCAGGCGTTGGGTGGCAGTCCGATTAAGCAGTTGCCTTGATTTATATTAAAAAGCCCTGAGGGGCTTTTTTTACATCTAAAGGGTTTAAATAACAAAAACTCTCTTTTTGAGATATTAAAATTGCTTTATTCTTTGGCAGTATTTTAACAACTCTATAATTTTAAAGAATATGATCAATCGAAATTTAGCCATTATTTTACTATCTACTTTTGCTTTAAGTGCTTGTGCAAAAAGTGCGAATGAGCCACAAACTCCTTCTACTAATCAAAAAAGTGCTTCTCCTGAGCTACAATCCAAAATTCAAAAATTGCTAGAAAAAACCAAGAAGAATATGATTTTTGTGGAAGGTGGTACTTTTATGATGGGAGATTTTGATCATTATGACAGCAAGATTGATAGCAAACCTGTTCACAAAGTAACTCTAGATAGCTTTAGCATGTCTGCTTATAAAGCCACTTATGCAGACTTGGACATATACAGCGCTGCAACCAATACCCCTAAAGTAGGTTCAACTGAGTCTCACTCATCACAATTTAGATATCCAGTTTCCTCTGCAGGTGTTTCTTGGCAAGAAGGACGAAATTATTGCCAATGGTTAGGAAAGCAGCTAAAACTTAACATGGACCTCCCAACCGAAGCTCAGTGGGAATATGCAGCCCGTAATAGAGGTCAAAAAATTCATTTTCCAACCAATTCCGGTAAAATTGAAAATGGCGTAAATGTATGGAGTTTTAAACAGCGACAAGCATTATTTCATGAATTTAAGTCTATTGGTGCTGAAATTTCTGTAATAGGCAGATACCCAGCTTCAGCACTAGGTTTTTATGATTTAATTACAGACAACTATGAATGGATGCTTGATTGGTATGCAGCAGATTATTATCAACATTCCCCTGAAAAAAACCCGAAAGGCCCTAAAGCAGGAACTGAGAAAGTCCTCCGTAGTGCTAAACCTCTAGATGGCCAAACCTTGCAGATGGGGGAGGGTTTAACTGTACGGCGTAGTCATACTCACCCTATTCAACCAGTAGATTTCCCTGAAAGATTTAAGGGAGTAATCAATCCAAACTTTGACAACTCTGTACGCTGTGTAGTAAACCAAACTAAAAAAATTATGTAGTTTCACCCAATACAACTCTATCAAGTTTGATAGAGTTGTATTTCCTGATCTTCAAATGGCGCTAGAATATCTAAATTTGATGCTAAAATAGCAGTATTGTCTGCATAACCACCCATATAATCTAACTGTTTAAATTGCATATCATCTTGATTTTTTACAATTAAATGATTCAAAGGGTAACCTTGTATCGGTTTTGCCTGCTTACGGTATTTGAGGAAATCTTTTAACCATTGGTTCTCTCGACCACCTGCATAATCTCCCCCGGAATTGAGTGCAATAATAATATCTTCAGCAATACTGGCATCTTCACCATAGTTTAAAAAGCGAATAATATCCCCTTCAATTTTTTGCATATTACTTTTGGACTGGGTTTTAGCACGAGGATGCACATGTTGAATTACATTCATCCATTCCTGAGTGGAGATACAGGTTTTAAATATATTAATAATAGCATTTTTCCGTGTTACAAAACGGTTAATCTCTACATCTAAACCACTCATGCTAATCGTCATATCAAACAAAGAAGCAGTGCGAGTTGTCCAGTGTGTTACCCCATAGATCAATATCCCCTTGGTTTCAGGTGAGGCAATGACTAAACCATCTAAACCACTAGGTGAGTTGATATTCATAGCGGCTCTATAACGTTGTTGATCAGAAGAAAGGCCACTTATCCAAACACTAAAATCAATGACTAATTCATTAACATTTTGTGTCAAAGGATGATTATCTCCAATACAATAAGCTAATATTTGCGCTAATGCAGTGAAAGCTAATTCATTAATATATAAAAGCTGTTTAAATGACGCTTGTAATAATTGACTTTTTACAAACAGCGCAAAATGCCACATTTGCTTAAAATCAACTTCAAAGTCTAAAGCTCCCTTTGCCCCAATTCCCCAACATACATGCAAAGCCACACGGAATTTAAATTTTCCACCTTCAAGAAATATTTGAAATTTCCCCTCAAACCCACCGCCAATACTTCCACCCACCGTCGGCGCAGCAGAGGCTAAATTAACAAACTTAGCCGGACTTTCTGTTTTATCGTTATACCACTCTAAAGAGCCCAAAACAGTAACACCAATTTGGGCTCCACCAAATGCTTTTACTTCAGCTGTTACTTGATTTTCTGTTGTTTTGTCAAAATCTGTATCAGTAGGCTCTAAAATTCCGCGGGAAGTAGCATTAGTACGCCTTGGTGTCCGTGTCGTAGGATAAACAACTTGAGGCGCACCAACAGTCATTGGCAAATCAACCGATAAATTACCTGCCAATCCAATATTTGCACCAGCAAAACCATGTAAACTACAACCGCGAATAAAGCGAATAGTACCTAGTGCCATATCTCCGACCTCTAAATTCCAACCATTTTCACTTGGATAAAAGCTTCTCCATTCTTTTTGCTTTTCAAATAATACAAATTTTGCAGAGAGATCGCCTTTTGCTCTTATTGAAGTTCCTTTATTAGTCGCATGTATGGAAGCCTCGCCTCCATTTCCAGCAACTAAGCGCATCCATTGCGACTCAACACTAACATTAACCCCTTTACTATTTTTATATTGTTCTGCAATTTCGCCACCAATCCCCCCTATCATGTCGTATATTACTTTTTCATCATCACCAAATTTCTTTTTATAAATTTCTACGCTTAGTTGCTCTTTTAAGTCATCGAAGCTTTTCTTCATATCTACTAAATCAATTTCTATATCACCATCTTCTTCATAGTTCCTAGATTTAACTGCCGCAGCTTTTATTTTTACTTTTGCCTCAAAATTTAGTCGCTTTGACTTTAATTGATCATATTCCTTCGCCGTTAAATATTTTCTTAATAGTTGTTTTTCCCCTGTTTTAGTATCTCCTTTGGTTTCTAAAACCAAAACTTCTCGCAAATCTGCTTTATTTCCAAATTTTTCATTTAATTTTTCTATTGCTTTTTGTTGATTAATATTTAATCTTTTTTCAATTTCTTCAATTTCAGCAGTAGACTTAGCAGTAGAGCTAGATAAATAGTTCATTTTTTCATCTAATTCATATTTTGTACGATGTATATTTTTTATAGAATCTTCTAAGTCACGCGTTATTTTTTCAAATGTATCGAAAGCATCCGGAGGTAATATTAACAATTCATCAGTATGAGGATTGACTACAATTGGTATTTTTTTAGCTTTACCTAAGCCGACAGTAGTATTTTCATTCGGGCTGCTCCCACCCATTGCTACACCTATACGAATTTGATTAATTTGATTTTTATCAATACAAGTGATCGGGGGGAAAAATTCACTCTCTTTAACTTGATTTCCTATTTTATATTTAACCTGACTACTTTTGGTAGTGAATGCGATTCCTGTTACCCCATTTTTTTCAGCACTCTTTGGAAAATTATTTAAAATTGGCTTGTTATTATTTTTCTCAAATACTTGATATTGAATATTAGATATAGGTTTTAACTGTGAATTCATAAACTGAAAAACAGAATACGTCTTCAAGAAAAATATCTTAGCTTTATAAATTTTTTGTGTACATTTCTTTTTATATTCAATATAACTATTGCCTAAATCATTAAGTGACCGCTCAAATGGTTCAATCAAACCATTACTATTACTTAAGCTTTTATTTTTCAGTATTTCTGCAAATTTTGGGTCTATTGGCTTACTACCCGATAATTCAAAAACTGATTTTTGAAGGTTAATTTTTCCGATACCATTGTTTAAAAGAATTCTCTTCGTAGAATTCTCTTTCATTACTTTTATTGTATTTTTTAATTCTTTCTTTCTTAATTCATATTTCTGTTCACTTGGAAATTTAGAGTTTTCAAGTAACTTCTCTTCATCAATGACAATAATATTACTTACATCACTTTTAGAAAATAATGGGATCATCCATTCACTTTTAGCTGAATAAGGACTCTTAAATCCATAAACAAAAAATCTTAGTTGGCAAATACTCTCTACTATTACATTTTTTGTTTGCCCATTTTCATCAGTTACATCCTGTATCTCTTTAACTACTTTGTTATTTTGTACTATTTGTACTTTATATTTTACTTTAGAGAGCGCCCCCCCCCCCTGCTTACTAAGCTGAATTTTATTATCAATAACGTAATATTTATCCATTTTCTTATCCAATTTAGTTATTTTGCATAATTTTATATTTTGAAGCGTCTTTATCTGAAATATGCACACCTATTTGCTCTGGACCATCAGTTTCAAATCTTTCCGTTTTACCATTAGCATCAGTCTTACCAATTTTTTGCGTACCATCAGATTTAAAAACTACATATTCAACACCTTGTCCTGGCTTACCAAATTCATCGACAATTTCAAATGTTAAGAAACAAGGTGACGTATTTAATTTAATTGGTGGAACCTCCACCTTTTCCCCTTCCACAAACTTATGCTGCCCCGCTTTCGCCTCAAACTTCCCACTCGTAGTCGGAAACACGCCCGAACCATTCAGTTTGATCTGTGAACCACCCGCAGTTAAGTTTATTTCTTTAGGGCTGGTGATATATACCGTATCTTCGGTTGAAATAATCTGAATGCCCTTACGTGCAATTAGATCGAGTCCATCACCTTGTGCCTGAATTTCAACTTTCCCTTTCCCAGCAAATGCTCTCAATCCTTCTTGCGCTGCAAATAAACTGATTTTTTTGCCTGCATGACCTATTAAAGATTTTTGCGTGGAAATGTTCATACTATCGCCTGCAGTTTGGCTGATTTGACCATTTGCAGATACATGTATATCTTCATTACTGCTTAAAGCAATCGAATTGGGTGTGGCCAAGACCATAATGGCTGATTTAAACTCGGCAGCTTTTTGCTGATCATCCTGGCTTAATATCTCAATAAAGGCTTGAAGACTCTCCAATACTTCAAGAGGGTCGGTCTGTTGGTTTTTCGCTACATCACTCAGCCCTTTAACATTATTCAATGCGCTTTCGATTTGAGTATGGGCTTCATTGGCATTCAAATGCACCCCACCTGCTTGATTCTGCTTATGGGTCGAAAGTAATAAACCTTGTCCAGCTCGTAGCGCCCCCCATTGATCTGTCCGCAGCTCAAAACCTTCACCCCGATCTTCACTTTCTGCTTTATCTTTTGGATGACTGAGCTTACCGAGGTTCAGTTGGCTCGCACCATGACTACTTTGCAGCTGGGTACTAATTTGCCCCGTGGTGTCATCAAAGCGTAATTGACCAAAACCCTCTCCCGCCACTTCTTTGGAACGAATTCCCGCAAGTTTTTTGGTATCGGGTAATTGTCCTTTATTGTCAAATTTAGTAGGACTACGCTGCGCTTCATGAATACGACCAACAACAAAAGGTCGGTCAATGTTGCCATCAAAGAAATCAACGACAACTATTTCACCAATTCGAGGTAAGAAGCGCGCACCATAACCTTCACCGGCCCAAGGCGTCAGCACATCAACCCAAGCCGAGTCTGTGTCATTATTGTTCGCACCTGCACCGCCATCATGGCCATGATCATCGGAACGGGTAAATAGGAAACGGACTTTTATCCTTCCCCATTCATCAACATGGATTTCTTCACCAGCAGGACCCACAACTTTGGCACGCTGCGGATGTGTTACTGGTCGATGTGTAAGTGGATTAAATTCAGGGACGGTCGTTATATTTCGACGTTGCAAAGCCAAGGTATTGGCTTGGCGTTCATCCGCATCGCTTTGTTTGACTTGCCACTGACTTTGATGGATCAGTTGTGTAACTTGATCGGTTAAGTCTTTGGGTAAATTATTTTGGTTATAAAAAGACTTAGATAAAATCAAAAATTCTTGATCGGCACCACGATGCTGGTCAATCTCTGGATGCTCATCCAATTTGAACCAATAACCAACTTGTGTATCACGCACGGTACTTTTAGCAATAAATTGTTTGGCTTGAGCTGCATAATAATCACTAAAATTTTGATTGAGACGTTCTACTTGAGCACTATTAGAAGCTGTTGCAGCATCTTCACCATTCAGATCTTGCGTCCATGCAGGGCTCACATGCCATGCCTGCTCTAAGCTTAAGCTCGCATTATCTTGATTTTGACTATGTAGGTGCTTGCTTTGTACTGCACCACCCCCCTCGTCCTGTTCAAGCACATCCGCCTGCCACCGCTGCACATGTACCGACGTCGGCTGCAGACTGCGCTGACCGATAAAACTGGTCATACTGTCATTTTTTTCAGTCGCACTACTGCGATGAAAACGGATATTACGTCGCTCCAAAGCTTGATATTGACTATTATCATCAATCAAACGTAGCTTTTGAGCTGCTATGGGTGTCGCAGACGATGTTACAAAAGATTGAGCTTCATCAACCAACCAATGAATGCCTTCACTGCGTAATAAGCGGGTAATAAAATCATAGTCGGTTTCATTACTTTGCATCATGAATGGTCGAACGTCATACTCTTTTTTTAAGCCACTTAAGTCCAAACTTAAGCTCGCTGCAAAAAGTGGGCTCTTTTTTTGCCATTCCTTAAAAATAATCTCGACCACATCTTTGACCGATTTATTCATAAACACGCGGCTATTACGACGCTTATGCCACAATGCCGTTGCATCTTCTAAGGTCAACTTATATAGCGTTAATGCACCATCACTTTGGCCTTGAAATGCTTCTGTAATGATCCCGGTAATACGAAAAAGTTGACCCGCATCGGTTACCTGATCGATTGCGACTTGTGTACCAATAAATTGTTTGAGTTCTAAGGTGGCAGAAGTTGAGAGACAGATGAGCTGAACATTCAAACCTTCACTTAAGGCATGTTCCCCATCAATACGTTGCAAGAATACTTGTTCATTCAGCGTGGTATTGGAAAATTGAATATGCAAGGCACGTTTTTGTGGACTAATGCCCAATTTCTCAAGTGCAGAATATATATTGTTCAGCATCGTTATTATCTAAAATCAGATTTTTATAAAATATGCGGGGTATTTAATCAAAAAAACTCATATTTTTCTAGGCATAAACTGCCTGCTTTGTTGGGTTTTATGTAAGTAAAAATTCAAATTTTCACATCAATTCTTTATGTTATTTTTACTCTATTTATTTCTGCATTAAAAAAATATAGAGACCATCAAACTAAACTTCAGGTCTCTTCATACCACCTTACTACCTTGCATCACGATTAATTAGTATTTAAAAATGCGTGAATATTCTCCAATTGTTCTTGTGCTTCGACATAGCCTTGCAAGGCCGCTTTTTCCAAATATTGCTGTGCAATTTTAAGATCACGCTCTACGCCCATGCCATGAATATATAAATAGCCCAATCGCGTTAACGCCGCAGCATTCATCCCCTGAGCCGCTTGTGCATAATAACTATGTGCCTGAGTTAAATCTTGCTGCACACCCAAACCATGTTCTGACATTTCACCAAGCTGGTACAAGGCAGTCACATTTCCTAATCCCGCCGCTTGCGAGAAATACTGCAACGCTTGTTGGAAATCTTGTGTTCCCCATTGTCCTTTTAAATTAACTAGACCTAGTTGCGTGAGTGCATCAGGATGACCTAATTTTGCCGCTTTCAACAATGCCCGCTGTGTTTGACTATCATCAAACTGTAGATCAGGCAAGATATTGTCCACGGCTAAACGGTAGAGATACCAAGCAGCATCCTGCGAACCTTGTTCTGCGGCTTTTTCCAGATAACTCAGACACTGATCACGATGTGCTAATGGATACTCTGGCAATGCATAAAAACGTCCAATCACATAGTTTTGATCCGCGACACAAGTAATGGACATATTATTTAAATGCCTAGCAGCTTCAATTAAAAGTTGCTGCGCTTGCTTGATATTTCGCTCAACACCGACGCCGTGTAGATAGCATAGGGCCAAACCGACTTGGTTAATGAATAATGGTTTGAATTGATACGCTGTTTGATATAACTCAAATGCTTTTTGCGGATCATCACGAACCAAATACTTTTCAAAATACAGCGCTGCAATAAGACTAATTGCATCAGCATCTTTAAGTTGAGCAGCTTCGGTCAGAAAGCGAAAACCTAAAGTTTCCTGCTTCTCCAAATACCAACCATGAAAATGTGCAATACCTAATAATCGGCTGGCTGCAGCAACTTTGTGCTCTTTGGCCTGCTGCAAAAGATCATGATAAACCCGCTGACGCTGATCGACGTCGATCTTACCCATCAATACTGCTTGATAATACTCATACAACTGCTGCTGGTGCCCGAGTAGCAATCCTCGCTTTAAATATTGCAATGACTTTTCATCATTTTGCGCAAGATACTTTCCTTGCGCATAGAACTGCTGCAATTGCTGAATAGCCGCCATATGGTCTTGTTGGGCAGCTTTCAGTAAATATTCCAATCCCAGAGCAATATTTGGCGTGGCTTGGTTTAAATAGAACTGTGCCAATTGATACTGTGAATTGGCATGTCCATTGTCCGCATTTTTTTGCAACAAATCTAAATGTTGCTGCTCGGCATGTGTCTGATCTTCTGGGTTTAGTTCGGCGAGTCGATATTGTGCATCCAAATGACCGCGTGAAATAGCATGTCGATACCAATACTGTGCTTTTTCAATATTGGGTACACCGCCATAGATACCTTCTTTAACTTGCCCCAACACATATGCAGCATCATCGCTGCCTAAACTATTGGCTTTTTCCAATAGAGCCAGCGCATTTTCCACACTGACTTCTCTGCCTAAGCCTTGTAAATGCATCTGTCCCATAGCGACATAGGCCTGTGGAATTTCATGCTGTTTGGCCAAATTTTGATACAACTCATAGGCACGCGCATAGTCGGTTGGTGCATCAAGCATTAAACGTTCTGCAAATTTCAGCTGTGCATCTAATTGGTCTATCCACAAGTCATGCCCAACCGCTTTAGCCTGATCGCGTTTCACTGGATCGGGTCTTTTCCACATCCAAAACGCAAGTGCTCCCATCCCCAAAATTAGTATCAGTAAAAACCACATACTCGCCCCAAAAAATCAATATTTTAATTATTCCAACATTGTGTCTGATTTTAATTCTATATACAAAAAAAGCACCGAATTTGGTGCTTTATTTTTTTTCAAAATGAGATAGCTGTCATGCTTTTGCTCGTTTTGCATCAAGTTTTTTGAGCACCTCTGACACAGCCACCATCGCAAAGCTGGACGTCACCACTACTGCTGAACCATATCCACCACAATGTAAGCCCGCACTTGGACAAACATCAGCACTGGAAAATGGATTATCAATCGAATAAACACAGGTAATCCCAAACTTTTCTTTCGGCTTTTTACAAATGCCTTTGCCGCGTAATTGTGTGCGCAATTTGGCTAACATCGGGTCTTGCTCTGTTCTTGATAAATCTGCGACTCGGATTTTCAGCGGATCAAGTTTACCCCCTGCTCCACCGGAAACGATCAACGGAATTTTATTAAAACGACAATGTAACATGAGGGCGAATTTCGCTTTCACGTCATCAATACAATCTAAAATTAAATCGGGATTGCCGGCTAATATTTCTTTCACATTTTCAGGTGTTAAGTAATCATCAATTAAATTTATTTTGATTCGGGGATTAATCCCACGGCAGCGCTCTGCCATCACTTCAATTTTTTCATGTCCCAATGTCGTGCTCATGGCAGGCAATTGTCGATTAATATTCGATGCAGCAACCACATCCATATCGACCAAGGTCAGCTCACCAATACCAGTACGCGCTAAAGCTTCGACCGCCCATGAGCCTACACCACCAATCCCAATCACCATGACATGACTTTTTTCATAATGATGAAAACCTTCATCACTATATATTTTGGCTACGCCAGCAAAACGGCGGTCATATTCATCATCTTGGAGCAGTTCAGTCATAGGTTTGGAGGCAGTGTTAAATCAGCCGCCATTTTAGCAAATTCACTGCTTTTTTTCTTTGATAAAACGCAATTCAGCAGTCAGCGCAACAGAGCGGCATTCGCATCAGGTCTAAATCCATCAAAATAAACATTTACAGCGAACGGAGATCTGCTTTAAAAAGTATAACCATAAATCTAAAACTCAAGTGTGTATTGCCATGGACATCCATCCTCTGCCAAATAATTTAAAAATTACCGATGACAAAAATGAAATGGATTTAGACACCGTGCATCGTTTTTTAAGCCATACCTATTGGTCAAAAGATATTCCAAAACATGTGGTGAAAAAAGCGATTGAAAACTCTTTGGCCGTGGCCTTACTTCTCGATGATGAAATCATCGGTTTTGGTCGTGCCATTACGGATTACGCAACTTTTGCTTATTTAGCCGATATTTATGTCGCCGATGAGCATCGAGGCAAAGGCTATTCAAAATTAATTGTGAGTACTTTATTTGAAAAATGTGGCTCCTCAGATCTAAGACGCATGTTGCTTGCGACGGCGGATGCACATGGTTTATATCGTCAATTTGGCTTTACCGATTTGGTTCAACCTGCAAGTTTTCTCGAGATTCATCAAGCCAACATCTATCAACGATAGAGAAAATTTCTCGGATAAAAAAAAGAGGCTTTCGCCTCTTTTCGATCTTACAACCTTAGTCTTTATTCATAATAAAGAAATATTCACGGTAGTATTTAAGCTCTGCAATGGAGTCACGGATATCATCCATCGCTAAATGTGAGGCATTCTTTTTCAATCCACCCATAATTTCCGGACGCCAGCGCTTCGCCAATTCTTTCACTGATGATACATCGAGATTACGGTAGTGGAAGTATTGTTCCATTTCAGGCATTAAACGATGCAAGAAACGACGATCTTGGCAAATTGAGTTACCGCACATCGGTGATGATTTTGGATTCACCCATTTTTTCAAAAATTCTAACGTTTGCTGTTCAGCATCTTGTGCTGTCAATTTACTACGACGTACACGTTCGATCAGACCTGATTGACCATGTTGGCGAGTGTTCCATTCATCCATCGCATTGAGCACACGGTCAGACTGATGTACCGCAAGCACAGGCCCTTCCGCCAGAATATTTAAATTATCATCCGTCACAATTGTTGCAACTTCAATAATCTGGTCGTTATCTGTATCTAGACCTGTCATTTCAAGGTCAATCCAAATCAGGCGTGTATCAGGTGTGCTGCTCATAAATGTGCAATCTTATTAGGCTGTAAAAATGAACATAGTAGCAAATTTATTGGGCTTGCGCTGTAAATAGACCCTGCTTTCATGCTATTTTTGCCATCTAGTTTTCACGGTTTTTTAGGATATGAATGGCTTTAATTCGTAAGCGCCGACTGACTGAACAGCAGCAACGTCGCATTCAGAAGCAACATAAATCTCGTCAGGAAGAAATCGATACTTCTGCAGATTTGGAAGGCTTGGTCGTCCAACATTATGGTCGTCAACTTGAAGTTCAAGCGCTGTCTACACCCGACCAACATCCTGAAAAACCTATTGTGCAAGCTGGTGAACCTGAACCCCATTGGAAACCCATCGAATTAGGCAGTGTTTGGCGCTGCCATACCCGTACCAATCTCGAATTATTGGTGACGGGTGACCGTGTCAAATGGCAAGCTGACCCGATCACAGGTTTAGGGATTATTACCGCGATTCATCCACGCCAATCTTTACTGACACGCCCTGACCGTTATCACAAAGTGAAACCTGTCGCAGCCAATGTCAGCCTGATTGTGATTGTATTTGCACCACTTCCTGAGCCAGCACCAGGCCTGATTGACCGCTATTTGGTGGCCTGTGCAGATGCCGATATTCCAGCATTATTGGTCTTAAATAAATCCGACTTGCTTAAAGACAACGATCCGATCTTAACGCTATTACAAGAATATCGTGACTTGGGCTATGAGGTCATGCAAACTCAATCTGATGGTGACTTAAGCACACTTTCTGCTCGACTTTCTGGTGAAACTGTCGCATTTGTAGGTCAGTCTGGGGTTGGTAAGAGCACTTTAATTAATGCCATTGTTCCGGATGCTGCGCAAAAAACCAATATTATTTCGGAAAACTCCGCGCTCGGTCAGCACACCACCACCTCTACGCGCTTAATTGCGTTTGGTGAAGGTTCTGCATTGATTGATTCACCAGGAATCCGTGAATTTGGTTTATGGCACCTAGAATTGGAAAAAGTTCAGCAAGGTTTCCCTGAGATCGAGTCACATTTGGGCTATTGCCAGTTCCGTAACTGTACGCATAAACATGAAAAGCAATGTGCGCTTAGAATGGCGGCTCAAAATGGCGAAATTTTACCGCGCCGATTAGACAGTTATTTACGTCTGATCGACGAAATCACGGAAGCGCAGCAAAAAAATTAATTTTTATTCTGTTCATGCCCTTGAAGGGGTGATTTTGATCACCATATTTATGGGCTATACTCTTGGCAATTTAAAATTGTAGTTAGGTGAATTGTGGAACGTTGGTTCGAATTTATGGGGAATCACCCCTTCTTATTTGGAACGCTGGCTGTATTGGTCGTGCTGTTCTTTATTCTTGAAGGCCAGCGTAATGGTCGCAAAATTTCACCTCAATCTTTAGGGATTTTAGTTAAAGCTAAAAATGCTCAATTGATTGACTTACGTGATGCGAAAGACTTCCGCGAAGGTCATATTAGCGGTAGCCGTAATATTCCATATAGCCAAATTACAAAACACATTGAAGAGTTAAAAACTTCTGATCGCCCGTTGGTTTTTGTATGTAACCTTGGTCAAGTGGCAGGTTCTGCATTGCAACAAGTCGGTCATGCAGATGCATACCGTTTAGACGGCGGCATTAGCAACTGGAAAGCTCAAGGCTTACCTCTAGTTAAAAGCAAATAAGCGCTTCTTAGGAGATTAACATGGCTGAAGTTACGATTTATTCAACAACTGTATGTCCTTACTGCATTCGTGCAAAACAGCTCCTAGAGCGTAAAGGCGTGGCTTATAAAGAAATTAATTTATCAAATGAAGCGCCTGAAGTACGTGTTGAATTGATGCAACGCACCAACCACCGTACCGTTCCTCAAATTTTTATTAATGATCAGTTTATTGGCGGTTTTGAC
The DNA here is from genome assembly GCF_013416965.1 of Acinetobacter sp. YH1901134. Taxonomy (NCBI): domain Bacteria; kingdom Pseudomonadati; phylum Pseudomonadota; class Gammaproteobacteria; order Moraxellales; family Moraxellaceae; genus Acinetobacter; species Acinetobacter sp. YH1901134. Next base: position 102,918 of record NZ_VPEW01000009.1, read on the forward strand.
CAACTTTATGCTTTAGAGCGTGAAGGCAAACTCGACGGTATGCTATCTTAATTTTAAACATAAATCGTCACCTCATATTAAGGAATAAACAATGAGTGAAGAACAACAAGCTCAACCACAATTGGCATTAGAGCGTATTTATACTAAAGATATTTCTTTCGAAGTACCTGGGGCTCAAGTATTTACTAAAGAATGGCAGCCTGAACTAAATATCAACCTTTCTTCTTCTGCAGAAAAAGTTGATCCAACACACTTCGAAGTTTCACTGAAAGTTGTCGTTCAAGCGAACAATGCGGGTGACACTGCATTTATCGTTGACGTTACTCAAGCAGGTATCTTCCTGATCGATAGCGTTGAAGAAGAACGTCTTCCTTACATTCTTGGTGCTTACTGCCCAAATATCTTGTTCCCATTCCTACGTGAAGCTGTGAACGATATGGTTACTAAAGGCAGCTTCCCACAATTATTGCTTACACCAATTAACTTCGATGCTGAATTCGAAGCGAATTTGCAACGTGCACAAACTGCTGCTGAAGGCCAAGCTTAATCGCTTATCTTCAAATCTAAAAAAGACCGCTTTTGCGGTCTTTTTTATTGCTTTTTAGCTTCCCCCCCTTTACTAAAAGGGGATATGAGGGGGATTTACTTCTACTTAACAAAATCCCTCCCACCCTCCCTTTTAAAAAGGGAGGAGCAAATTACTCAGCATCCATCATTAAGTCAGCGCTCATACCTACAGTATTAAAGCCCGCATCAACATACAGAATTTCACCTGTAATACCATTTGCCCAAGGTGAGCAAAGGAACAATGCTGCATTACCGACATCTTCAATAGTTACATTGCGTTTAAGTGGTGCGACTTTTTCATTTAGATCTAACATTTTACGGAAAGATTTAATCCCTGAAGCCGCTAAGGTACGAATCGGACCTGCTGAAATCGCATTTACACGAATACCTTCAGTGCCAAGACTTGTTGCCAAATAACGTACGCCTGCTTCTAGTGACGCTTTTGCCATACCCATAACGTTATAGTTTGGCATTACGCGTTCAGAACCTTGGTAAGTCAGCGTCAATAAGCAACCTTGACGTGCAGCCAATAAAGGTTTTGCCGCACGAGCCATCGCAATAAAACTATATGCGCTGATGTCGTGAGCAATTTTAAAACCTTCACGGTCGGTAATATCAGTGAAATCGCCATCTAAAGTATGTGCCGGTGCAAAACCAATTGAATGCACAACACCATCTAGACCATCCCAATGTTTAGCAAGTTCAGCAAAAGCGGTATCAATTTCAGCGTCCACTGCTACATCACATGGGAAAACTAAAGTTGAACCAAATTGTTCAGCAAAATCATCTACACGTTTTTTTAATTTTTCGTTTGGATAAGTAAAAGCCAGTTCTGCACCTTCGCGATGTAAAGCTTGCGCAATACCAAATGCGATTGATAACTTACTTGCAATACCCGCGATTAAAAAGCGTTTGCCAGCCAATAGTCCTTGTGCCATGTGAAACTCACTCAAAATAATTTAACAGCATAATGCCAAGTCTAAAGCATTTTAGAAATTGCATAATGCGCCTTTTTTTAGAAAACCATCATTGCATGCACGATGCGAATAAAATCAGATTCAATCAAGCGGCGTCAATATTTGTTGCCGCTTAAGCGTCCAGATGCAATGCTTGTAATGAATTAGTCCATAATATATCTGCAATCTCAGATTCGGTACGATTTAAACTCTGAGCTAACCCCTGCAAGACATAGGGCAAATTGACCGGCGTATTACGGGTACGCCCTTCCGTCGAATGCTGACAACATAAGGGTGTCATATCGGGACAGTCGGTTTCTAAGACCAAATGTGCCGCCCCTAAAGTCTGAACCACTTGATGTAATTTTTTTGCATTGGGATTGGTGATTTGCCCCGTTACACCAATTTTAAAACCTAGCTTGGTAAATGCCTTCGCTTCTTCAACACCACCACTAAATGCATGTGCAATACCACCGAGCTTAAATTGATGCTTTTTCAACATCGAAAGCACCTCCGCATGGGATTTACGAATATGCAGCAATATTGGTTTATCAAACTGCTGTGCTAACTCAAGTTGTGCGGAAAAATACTGCTGCTGCTTTTGAAAAAGTTCAGGCTGCTTATGCTGTTTCAAAAAGGTATCTAAACCTATTTCACCCACAGCAACACAATCATGCTGCTTTAGCATCTGTTCCACATCGAACAAATGTTCTGTACGGTGTTGCTCAATATAAAACGGATGTAAGCCGGGAGCTAAATAGCTTGTTGGAACATTGGATAAACGAGCTAAAAACTCTTGGGTATGCAGCAAATCTTGAAAACGTGACTGTACAAAACCAATCAATACTAACGCATCGACACCCGCCTGTTTGGCAGCATACGCCAACTGTTCCCGATCAGCGTCAAAATCGGGAACATCAAAATGCGTATGCGTATCAAACAATGAGTAAGTCATTGAACTAATTAATTTGCTTTTGCGGCTGAGGCTTCAGCAGCTTCAACTGGAGGTAGATATTGCTTTTTCAATACACTTTGCAATTGATCATACGGAATGGTCAAACGTGGTAAACCCACCACATACGGCCCAATTTCATATTCGGCATATTGCAAAATTAAACCTTGCTGACTCAGATAAAAATTATCAGACAGTTTAAATTTCCAAATCTGTTCGTATTCTTGAATATTGTCTGCCAACTTGGCATCTTTCACCCAAGTTTTAAATACTTCATAGCCCCGCTTTTCAAGCTCAGCACGTTGATTTGGCAATAATATGTCGTTGAGCTGCACCAATTTTTGAGTGCTTAAATCAAAGTTGTAATATTGCTGTGCAGAAGAACCATGCGCTCCACCTAAATATGAACTGGTATTTAAAACCACTGTTGCCAAGGGTTTTTCAGCATTTAATATTTTAGGTTTAATCATCAAACTGATTTGCTGATTGGCACTTAAAGATTTCAATTCTTTATCTAACTTTAAGAACGCTTGCATATAAGGCTGCGTGGCTTTTTCCAATTTTAATTTGGGCGTTTCAACATTTGCCAAAGCAGATTTTGCTTCAGACGCTGCAGGAACTCCACTTGCAGCGGGAGCATCAGTGCTCAGCGTCTTATCTTCTAAAGGCGAAACAGATAAAATTTCGCCTAACTGTTTTAGAATTTCCGCATCAATAAAGTCATCAATAAAGGCTTGATTACTGTTTAAGCGTTCAACTGAAATTTCAGGACAGACCCCGCCATCACATTCAGGTAAATTCAGTTGTAATTTTTCCGCATCACCAATCAGTTTTGCACTCAAATCTGGCTGTTCAGTTTTGGCTTGATCCGGCTTTTTTTCAGGTTCAGCTTGTTGTGGCTGACACGCCGTGAATGCAACAGAAACTGCCAATATTGAGCTTGCCCAAATTTTATTTTTTTGCACCATTGCTTCAACCTTTCATTTTGAATAATTGATATTTATTTTGGTAAATATCTTATCAAATTAAATACTTTCGTTGATTAGAACATATGCTGATAAACGTCAGCTTTCAATACTTGTTGTGTTTGCGCTTTGCTGAGATAAATATCCAATTGTTTACCATCTTTGACAATTTCATCTGTACGGTAATGCAAACCGATACCTTCTTGATCAAAGAACCAATCTGCTTGGCCCCAATAGAGTTTTTTCGGTGCCGTTTTTTTGACATCTATCTCTTGTTCATCTAACCATTTGCTATAGGCTTGTTGCACAATAGCATCCATATTTTGCTGTTGCTTTGCTTCAATAATATCTAAAGGTTTAAGATTCTTTTTCGCACGGCGGTCTGCCACAAAAAAATAATAACGCTCTTTGACCGTGATATTTTCCTGTTTGGTATCAACACCGATTTGCAGCAACACATATTGATTCCGTTGATATGGAACTCGTGTGTACATGGCCAATTCATAGGCTTTATTGGTTTTAAACTCTGCCTGCCAAGCATCTGATTTTTTCACATACGCATCGACGGCTTGTTGGAGATTCATATTTTGCTTTAATGCAATCTGATCTTGTACGACGCTGGCCTGATTTTTTTCAATCCAACCATTCAACCACGTATCTACGGTCTGAATGGTTTGTATCTCTAAATCAATACAACTTTTATTTTCACAAAACGGTTTGGCGATTTTTGCGGCTTGCTCTTGGATATTTAAATAAGGCAAAACATCTGGATTGATCACAGTCACTTCAGAAGCGCCATCATCGGCCGGCTTTGTCGCTTTGTTTTCTTTTCCTGAATCACATGCACTGAGCAGCAAAACACTCCCCAAAAGTGCAAAAACTGTAGCATCCTTGAATTTTTTCATGATGTCCTAAACGACCAAATGATTGCGTAATGTATGGATTTAAAAACTCTACCACAAAATAAAACAGCTTCACGAAGAAGCTGTTTTATTTCTGTAAAAGAACAACTTAGTGTTCACGTGTATTACTGAACACAATATCCGGATAACGTTCTTGCATTAACTGTAAATTCACACGACTTGGTGCAAGATAAGTTAAATGACCACCGCCATCGACAGACAATTGGTCGTGTGCTTTTTTCTTAAATTCGTTGAATTTTTTCTCGTCATCACACGATACCCAACGTACGGTATTGATACTTACAGGCTCATAAATACAATCCACTTTGTATTCTTCTTTCAGACGATATGCCACCACTTCAAACTGAAGCACACCCACAGCACCCACGATTAAGTCATTACTGTTTTGCGGCATAAAGACCTGAGTCGCCCCTTCTTCTGAAAGTTCTTTTAAGCCTTTTTGTAGCTGTTTTGACTTCAAAGGATCTTTTAAACGCACGCGACGGAACATTTCAGGGGCGAAGTGAGGAATACCGGTAAAGTGTAAATCTTCACCCGAAGTGAAAGTATCGCCGATCTGAATCGTACCATGGTTATGCAAACCGATAATGTCGCCCGGCCATGCTTCTTCAAGGTGCTGACGGTCACCAGCAAGGAACGTTAAAGCATCACTAATACGCACATCTTTACCTAGACGCACATGTTTCATTTTTAAGCCTTTTTCATACTTACCTGAACAGATACGCATGAATGCAATACGGTCACGGTGTTTTGGATCCATATTGGCTTGAATTTTAAAGACGAAACCAGTGAAGCCTTCTTCAGTCGCTTCAACTTTACGGTCTTGAGTTGGATGTGCTTTAGGTTCAGGCGCATATTGACTAAATACATCCAAAACATGGTCCACACCAAAGTTACCGAGTGCCGTACCAAACAAGACTGGCGTTTGACGGCCTGCCAAAAATTCATCACGGTCTAAAGGTTCATTGGCCATTTGAACCAATTCCAATGATTCTTCAAATGCAGCCCAAGCGAGATCACCGACTTTTTCACGCAAATCTGCATAGTCATAGCCATCACGGACTTCAATATCCGTAATTGTTGAACCGAAACCTGCCTTATAAACGTAGAATTTTTCTTCGAGTAGGTTAAATACACCGGCAAAGTCACGACCTGTGCCCAGTGGCCAAGTAATCGGAACACATTTAATTTTTAAAACGTTTTCGATTTCATCAAGCAGTTCTAATGGCTCACGAATTTCACGGTCCATTTTGTTGACGAATGAAATAATCGGCGTGTCGCGCATACGACACACTTCCATCAATTTGATCGTACGGTCTTCGACACCTTTTGCACCATCAATCACCATAAGCGCAGAGTCAACAGCGGTTAATGTACGGTAGGTATCTTCAGAAAAGTCTTCATGCCCTGGGGTGTCGAGCAAGTTAATCATCTTGTCTTTAAACGGGAACTGCATAACAGAAGTGGTGATCGAAATACCACGTTCTTTTTCCATTTCCATCCAGTCAGACGTTGCCGCACGATCAGATTTACGGCTTTTTACCATACCTGCAACCTGAATCGCCTGTCCCCATAACAACAGTTTTTCTGTCATTGTGGTTTTACCGGCATCGGGGTGGGAAATAATAGCGAAAGTACGTCGCTGAGCGACCTGTGTCGCTAATTCTTCTTTAAAACTCATGAAAGACACCTACTGCAAAACTCGCAGTGCAAAAGATCAGAGCTGATCAATATGGGAAATTGGCGATATTGTATCAGATTGACCATTAAAAATAATCAACCACATCGGGTTGAGTCAAAATCTTAGCGTGGCGTGTCTTGATGTTTTACATTGGATGACGACCTGTTTTTATCGACGATATAACGCATTTCTCTGTCTTTTTTTCTCACTCATTGGCAATGCAATCAGACTACGAGGACTTTATTCAACTTTCATTTTCATGCGTTCTTCAAGCTGTGCCACTGGCATCGGCATTCCTAACAAATATCCCTGCAACTGTTGGCAACCTAAACGTTTTAAAATTTCTGCTTGTTGTTCTGTCTCTACACCTTCTGCAGTGACCGTTAAACCCAGTCGAATTGCCAAGTGAATAATACTTTCTAAAATAATTTCTTCTTTAGAACCGATGCTCAAATTGCGGATAAACTCACGGTCAATTTTCAACTCATCTACAGGCAGTTCTTTTAAATACAAGAAACTTGAATGTCCCGTTCCAAAGTCATCAATCGCAACTTTAATCCCCATCTTTCTCAAATGTTCAAAAGTTACAATACTGGCATCGATATGATGCATCGCAGTTGACTCGGTAATTTCAATAATTAAATGTGACGGGTTAATTTCATACCGTGCAAAAAGTGACTCTAAAGTACTAAATAAGTGTTTATGTTCAAACTGAATCGCTGATAAATTGACCGCAATCGGATACAGCGGCATATTCAGCTTTTCCCAGTGCTGAATTTGCTTACAGGCTTCTTCAAGCGCCCAATAGCCCATGGCAATAATCAGTCCAGTTTTTTCTGCACCATTGATAAACTTATTTGGCGTCAACATACCTAGAGTTGGATGATTCCAACGAATTAAGGCCTCTACTCCACAAATTTCACGATCAGCAGCATTAAATTTTGGCTGATAAAATAAGATAAACTGTTGTTCTTCTACCGCTTTATATAAATCATTGATCAGTTTCGTCTGACTTTTTTCTTCAAATTGGTCGGCAGTATAATTAAAAAATGAATAGGTATTACGCCCCTGATACTTCGAACTCAGCATTGCAGTGTCTGCATTGATCAGTAGGTCTTGTAAGTTCGCACCATGTTCAGGGTACATCGCAATACCAATACTGCCTGAAATGTTAATTTCTTTACCTGCAATCAAAAAGCTTTCTTGCATCAATTCCAATATTTTTTCAGACATTGCTGTGGCAGAGTCATTGCTTGCCGACTCAAGCACAATCAGAAACTCGTCCCCACCGATTCGTAGCAATTTGGCTTTATCATTAATTAAACGGTGAATACGCGTAGCAATTTGAATCAGTAGTTGATCACCCACATGGTGTCCAAACACATCATTGACCGCTTTAAAACGGTCGATATCAATATAAATAAAAGCAATTTTATCTTGTCTTAAGCGATGCTCTGTAAATAGAAAATGTGCATATTCAGCCAAAAATAGTCGATTAGGTAAACGGGTCAAATTGTCCTGTACAGCTTGATTGGCTAGTTCTCGATTTGCGCGCATCAACTGCAAACTGCGATGTTCTAAACGTTGCTCAAGTACTGCAACGCTAAAGGCCGCCATCAACAATAAACTGGTGACAAATAAGACAATAAATAGCAATAAATTATGGTTAATTTGAGCTGCAACCAATACATCCATCGAGTTTAGCGGTACAAAATCAACAGCTGCCATACCAATATAATGCATAGCGACAATGCTAAAAGTCAGCATGACCGCAACAAAGGCATTCATGATGTTACGTTTTGGCGAGTATTTATTTTTAAACGTTAGCCAAAATGCCAAACACGAGCCACAGATCGCAACTAAAATTGAACAGATAACAATGAAAGGTTCGTATCGTTGCTCATAACCCTGAACGTCTAAACTCAGCATCCCCGTGTAATGCATTCCGGAAATGCCTAGCCCCATTAAAACTGAGCCTAAAATTAAACGAGGAAATGGTAGCGTCAGTCGTGTGGTTAACCACACGGCAAAAGTGGACGCGACAAAGGCAATAAAATAGGATGTCAGAGTAAGACTGGTATCAAAACTATGATTTGAAGGTAAATGGCTGGCCATCATGCCTACAAAATGCATGCACCAAATCGCAGCACCTAAAATTGCACCGCTGAATAATAAAATGACATTTTCATATCTTGGTCGTGTTCCACGGAACAACATTTGTTCGAGTGAAACAGCTAAGTAACAACTTAATAATGCAACTACGATTGAACCAACGACCAGATTGTAATCATAATGAATATGGGTCATATCAAGCGTTCCGCTTAGGTTATCGTGGCACTTTCTTTAACCGAATTACCCAATCTATCTCTTCCCTTTAACTTGTTACATTTTCAATTACTTACTTATTTTCTCTTAGAATCTATTAGTCTACGGTAATGGTCAAGTCTTTCTTTCAAGATTTTAAGCAACTGATTAATTTAAAAAAATAAAGCTTGATGAAGTTCACTAAAATTTAAACTTTTGATAAAAATTGCATCAGGTGTTTATTATTTTAGAACAGTTTCTAATCATAATAAAATGAATAAGTTAGAATCATTTATAGATTGCTTTCTAGATTTAAATCGAACACCGCCCTACTCACAAAAAAATAGCGAGCCGTAGCTCGCTATTTCTCAATGGATAAATTCATCTTTTCTGTCAAAAACTCAAGCAATCAGCTCAATGTTTTTATGGATGAATTACTTACTTTTTGGCTGTTGTTGTATGCGTTTTGCCTTGTAATTTGGCATAGTCCATTAGCACGTTTGCTGCTTCCGTCACAAAGACTTCTTCTTCAGGCAGTGCTGGACGCTGGTTCGCCTTCATTTTTGCACGTGCCTCCACCAATGCATCCATAGACGCTTGGTAGCTTTCCCAGTTGGCATAAGGTTTTTGACCCAACACTTTACGACGCTGATTTTCAGCATCCAAAGACTTTTGCTCTAGTGCCAACAGCTCGGCTTTACGCTTCGCTAAGTCAAGCACCACACGCTTTTGCTCTTCTGTCTTTTTCGCAATCGCAGTACGTTGCTCTAAATATTTAAATTGCGGATCAATGCTGACACGTTGCTGAGATGACTTAATCAAATCGGGAACATAGGCTTGGATCGAGCCTTCACGTTTAAACGGTGCTGTAGGAATGGTATCCCACTGTAAAGCATTTTTCGCTTTACGTTCACCAAACTCTTCATTGTAAATATCAACCAACTTAATATCAGGCACGACCCCTTTATTTTGGGTACTGCCGCCAGTCACGCGGTAAAATTTACGTTGCGTTAAGGTTGCTTGACCATAGGCTAAAGAGTCAAGTTGTACCTGCGCTGTTCCTTTACCCGTTGTGGTGCTACCAATCACCACACCACGTTCATAGTCTTGAATCGCAGCAGAATAAATTTCACTCGCAGACGCCGAAGCCAAGTTAATCAATACTGCCAATGGACCTGCATAAGTTTGCGCGCCCCCATCATCATCTTCAAACACGCTGACATTGCCATTGCCATCACGGATTTGCACCACTGGACCTGATTTAATCACTTGACCAAGCATACGTGCCACTTCTTCAAGTGAGCCACCAGGGTTGTTACGCAAGTCAATGATGATACCTTCAACATTTTGAGCATCTAAAGTTTTTAAGGCTTTATTGGTATCTTCTGACACAGAACGGTAGTCTGTACCTGCACGACGTGCACGATAGTTCAAGTAAAACGATGGAATTTCAATTACACCGAACTTATGCTTTTTGCCATCACGCTCAATTTCAACGGTACGTGAACGCACGCCTGCATCTTCTTCTTGAATCACATCACGTACAATTGTGACATTTCGCGCTTGATTCATGGACGCACCAGCACCCAATAAACGTAGAGTCACTTTGGTGCCACGTTTACCACGAATCAGTCCGACAATTTCATTGCTCGGCCAACCGATCACATCCACCATTTTGTCGCCATCTTGGGCAACACCAACGATACGATCGCCTGACTTGACTTGTCCTGATTTGCTAGCAGGACCACCTTCCACAATCGTCTCGATTTTGGTGTAGTCTTCATTACCACGTTCAGGACGGATCGATACCCCAATCCCTTCCAATTGCAGCGTGGTTTGACGGTTCAATTCCATCGCATCTACAGGTGGAAAGTAATTACTGTGCGGATCATACGTCAGCATCATGGCATTCAGAGTTTTGTCGAGCACATCATCGCTTTTTAAACGACTAATCCGCTCTAACTGACGCGTATAACGCTTGGTTAAAGTCTGTACAGGTGTTAAGTCTTCAGGACCTGTTAAGTCTTGACCATTTGCCAGTGTTGGGTCATCTTTCAACGCTTTTTGTTTGGCTTTCTCTTCTTCTTTGCTGATGGTTAAGTTGATCAGCTGAGAGACCAACATTTTATTCCAATGCGCACGCTGTTCTTCTGTCGATTTAAAGAATGGCGCTTTTTCACGATCAGTTTCGATGTAGTTATTCGGTTGATATAAATTCTGTGGCTTTTTCAGCTCTTCCAACATATAGGTGTAGAACTGTTTTAAGCGCTCACGATATTGCGCATGAATCGCATACGGCCCTGTTAAATTGCCCGCTTTGAGATTTGCACCAAAAGTTGAGCCATAACGTTTTTTATAATTTTCAATATCTGATGCCAAGAACAACGTATGTTCAGCATCTAAACTATCAATATAAAAATCTAAAATACGATTAGATGTATTGGCATCTAAACGCTGATTTAAATAGTGTTGACGGTCTACCAATGTTGCAAGCTGACGTGAGACCAAGGCTTGCTCTTGTGTGGGCTGAATGGTACCCGCGCTCACTGCTTCTGTATTATTGGCAGCAATTGCGTCATTCACCACATGAGTGAAAAAGAATCCACCTGTCGCAATCGCAACGGCACAAGCTAATGTTTGAAGTTTCATAAATAATTTGTACTTCCTTGGTATTAAGACCAATATTACCGTGTTGGTTTTCGACCTGAATTGAATAGATTCAAAATCTTAAACAACTTAATATGTTTATGTCGTGTAGTTTTATCATATTCTCTGCTGACAAAGTGTAGCAAATCATTGCAGAATTCAGGTATTGTTTTTCCTTAAAAATTCCAACACGGACACCGAATATGATTGGCGCATTAATGCTCGACATTGCTGGCACAGAACTTACCCAAGAAGATATTGAACTATTACAGGCACCACAAGTTGGCGGCATGATTTTATTTGGTCGCAACATTGAATCTCCTGAACAAGTTCGTGCCCTGACCGACCATATGCGTCAAATCCGTCCTGATATTTTAATTGCCGTCGATCAGGAAGGTGGTCGTGTACAACGCTTAAAACAAGGCTTCACACTCCTACCAGCTATGGGTAAGTTTGGAGAACTTTACTTAACTGAACCTGAAAAAGCTGTTGAACTGGCTGAACAATGTGGCTGGTTGATGGCAGCTGAAGTCCTTGCGGTCGGCATCGATTTTAGTTTTGCACCAGTGCTGGACCTAAATGATGTCAGTGATGTGATTGGTGACCGTGGTTTTGCCAAAAATATGCAAGACATCATTCCACTGGCAAGTGCTTTCTTAAAAGGTATGAAACGTGCGGGGATGGCATCTACAGGTAAGCATTTCCCAGGCCATGGCTCGGTGAAAGCAGATTCACATATCGCTGCTGCCGTTGATCATCGTAGTTATGAAGAAATCTATCAAAAAGACATGCAAAGCTTTATTCAACTGCAACCACAGCTTGATGCATTAATGCCTGCGCATGTGATTTATGAAAATATTGATCCTAATCCTGCTGGATTTTCACCGTATTGGATTCAGAAAGTCTTACGTCAAGAGCTCCAATTTGATGGCGTTTTATTCTCCGATGATTTAAGCATGCAAGCCGCTTGTGTCGCTGGCGGCGCAGATGCTCGTATCCAAGCAGCATTAAATGCAGGTTGTGATATGGGCCTTGTATGTAATAACCGTGAATCTGCATGCATTGCGCTGGATGGCATTCAAAACTTGGCTCTCCCAAATCAAGAACGCCTAGAACGTATGCGCGGTAAAATACCACAAATTGAGATTGGACAAAGCATTGAACTCGGAGCGGACTGGCAAAACGCGCGTAACCGTATTGTGGATTTTAAAAATCAATATTGCTAATCCAAGACTTTCAAAATTCTAGAAAATGGAGCACGACAAGGTGCTCCTTTTTGATTTATGATGAAGACAAAATAAGTGCTTCGGCGCTATACAAAAATTGCCAATAAAAACAACATTAGGTCTGGACGACATGACACAAAGTTTATCGGAACATCGACACATTTCCTTTACTGCACATTACACCGGCTATATTTGGTACAGCATGGGGATTTCGCATCCCGTTTTTGCCACACGTAAAGGCAAATTTTTAGCACGTTTAGTCCATCCTTTAGAAAGCTGGGCAGAAAAGAATGTGGGCGGTAGCATGCGTTCGACGCTTAAACAGCGCCATGCCATGATCGATCAACATTTAGATCAACTCATTACCCAATATCCACAGCTACAAGTCCTTGAAATTGCCTGTGGCCTCTCCCCGCGCGGTTGGAATTTTCGCACCAAGCATCCTGAAATTGATTATCGTGAACTCGACTTGCCAGATATGGCAAAAATTAAAACACAGGCACTCAAACAGATTGACCCGCATGCCCCGGAGGTCTTAACTGGGGACATTTTCACTCAAGATTTTGAACGTATTTTTCAGAGTTTTGCCCCTGAACGTCCTTTGGTGGTGATTAGCGAAGGTCTGATTAATTATTTTGATCAAACCCTACTGAATAAGTTATTGCAAGGGATCACCGAATATGGCGCCTCGTTTCAGGAATTGCATTATCTGACCGACATCTATCCAGAACCCGTCAAGAACCGTTTAGCACGCTTTATTTGGGCCAGTAGTAAATTACTCAAAGTTATGTCACGCAGCGCTTTTACTTTTCATTTTCAATCCCCTGCTGAATTACAGCAGTTTTTCACCCATACAGGATTTGAAGAAGTAGACGTCGTTCAGCCAGCCTTATACTTTCCGCAACAGCAGCAAGAACAAGTGATTCCTTTTCACGATGCAGAGCAGCACTGTGGAGATTTGGTTTGGATGGTCCATGCCAAAACAAAAAAACAGCGCTAAAGCGCTGTTTTTTTTACTTGTTCATGTTTTAACTGACGGCTTCTAATAACAACACATCTTCTTTTTGGCGTTGTACAAAGCGCAATAAGCGTTCTGCCAACTCAAAACTACCATGCTTAAACAAAGCGCGAACCTGTGTATCCACAACGTCAAAGATGAGACATTCAATTTTAAACTCACCTTCTTCATCTTCTAGATGTAATGCCAAATCCCGTGGATATGCATGCATGAAGTCCAACATTTCAGCCGGCACATTCAACAACACGCCAAAATAATTTAAATCTATAATTTGAGTGTCAACCACAAGGTCTGAATGGCGATGAGATAAATGCGTGAATGGCTGTTGTACACTCACCCGCGCTTCGCCACGGCGTTCGATATTTTGCATTTGCTCTCGGCTCATTGGAATGATCCCTTCCAACTGCTGAATAGACTCACCGCGTAGATAAGTTGCAAACAAATTCATAGTTTCCTTACGACGCTGCAACTGAGGTAAATGATCCGCATTGGCAATCATGGCAAATTGCATATTCGGACATTGCAAGGCAAAACCTGCATTTTCATGTGGCAAAGTAAAACTGTCGTACTGCCCGCATGACACCAATACATCACACTGTGGAATCGGCACGTCTTGCAAACGCAGCAAACGATTACAGTTAATGTCATAACGCTCTTGTTCGGTATTGGTGAATTCAGCCATTTGTCTAAAGAACAAACGCTTCGCTGTCGGTGACATCCGCGTCACATCCAGTTTGGCATGATTGACCAAATACAAAATCACCGCTTGACCAAATTCATCCATGCGCTGTTCTTTCATCAAGTGCAAGGATTCTTCAAGCAACATGCGCCAACTCTTGCGCGTTTTTTGCATCACGCCCATTAAAATCATGCGGTCAATCAATTCAGGACGTTGATCTGCCAGACCTGCTGCCACCACTGAACCTAGTGACATCCCCATCACGGATACTTTTTCTAGCCCGACGATATCCAGCCAAACGCCCAACATCTGCGCCAGATCACCCAACTCTAAAGTCCCTGCCGACACCGAAGTATCGACATTGGTAATTTGCTGGTTTGAGCCCATGGAGGGTAAATCAATTAAAATAATTGGGCCTGCCGCAAATAATTGTTCGACACAATATTTGTAGGAATTAAAGTTTTGAAATGCCCCACCAATAATAACAATCGGGGTGCGATGAATCGTTTCAGGTTGTGCAATGGCCATATATTCGACCTTCCAGCCATCAATCCATGTCGTTCTGGCAGGCTGTTTAAAGCTTTGCTTGTCATACAGATCGAAAAAACTGTAATGCGTACTTTCCTGTACGGTCGGATCCATTTGGATAATGGAATTCATATTCCTTTCCTCCATTCCTGCCTTATTTTTATTGTCAGGAATTCGTTTAGAGACTCTGCTCGACTTAGCGTCCTGCTCTTTAATCGTTATTTGTACGACTTCAATGTCGCTATTGTTTCATTCTATACAGAGGTTCATTTTACAAGCAACTGATATCCCCGCCGCTTATCTACTTTTGCTCTAAAAACAATTTCAAAATGTTAATTCTGGTCAGCAAGTACAGTCGAATATGCACTTAAGTGCTTCATTGTTCAGTCACAGGCTGTTAATATCGAGTTGAAATTTCTAAGTGATCAAACCGCTATGCAAGAGTCTATTGAACAATACATGCAAACGGTAGGACAGCAAGCACGCACAGCATCACGTGTGCTCGCAGGGGCTTCTACCCAGACTAAAAATAATGCCTTATCAGCAATTTATACTGCTTTACAAAACAGTGAAACTGCAATTTTGGCAGCTAACCAAGTGGATATGACCAAAGCGCATAACAACAACTTGGATAGTGCTCTGCTTGATCGCTTAGAACTTACCCCCACACGCTTTAAAGGCATGCTCCAAGGTCTAAAAGATGTAATCGCACTCACTGACCCGATTGGCGAAATCACCGATATGGCCTTTCGTCCGACAGGTATTCAGCTGGGCAAAATGCGCGTACCGCTAGGTGTTGTCGGCATGATTTACGAATCTCGCCCAAATGTCACCCTTGAAGCCGCATCTTTAGCGCTTAAATCAGGTAACGCGATTATTTTACGTGGTGGTTCTGAAGCTTTGGAATCTAACCAAGCAATTGCGGCAGCGATTCAACATGGCTTAACTGCCGCAGGTGTACCTGAGCATGCCGTTCAAGTGATAAATACCCCAGACCGTGCTGCGGTTGGCCAATTAATTACTATGCCTGAATATGTCGATGTGATCGTACCTCGTGGTGGCAAAAGCTTAATTGAACGTATTACCAATGAAGCACGTGTGCCTGTTATCAAACATCTTGATGGTAACTGCCATGTTTTTGTGGAAGCTCAGGCTGATTTGCAAAAAGCATTACCTATTGCGCTTAATGCCAAAACACACCGTTATGGCGTATGTAATGCCATGGAAACCTTACTTGTCGATGAAAATGTCGCTGAAGAGTTTTTACCACGCATTGCTGAACTTTATGCTGAGAAAAAAGTTGAACTGCGTGGCTGTGCTGAAACGCAGCGCATTTTGGGTGAGTCGATTGTTCCTGCAACTGAGGAAGATTGGTACACCGAATACTTAGGCCCAATTTTGGCAGTGAAAGTCGTTACAGGCTTAGATGAAGCAATTGAGCACATCAACAAATATGGCTCACACCATACCGACTCAATCATTACCGAAAACTTCAGTTTGGCGCGTCAGTTCTTGGCGCGTGTAGATTCAAGTTCAGTGATGATTAATGCCTCAACGCGCTTTGCAGATGGGTTTGAATATGGTCTTGGTGCTGAGATCGGTATTTCAACCGATAAAATCCATGCACGTGGTCCAGTCGGTCTTGAAGGTCTGACTTCTCAAAAATGGATTGTGTTTGGTGATGGTCAAATTCGCCAATAACACCCAATAAGACAATGAAAGCTGTGCTTTTCTAAGTAAAGGTGCAGCTTTTTTATGGCGATTTAAAAAATTAGACCCAAGGTTCACATATTGAAATATAAGCCTGCAAACACACAGGATCTAGAATTGAAACACAGATTTTTTGACAATTAAATGCTTAAGAAGAATGAGAAAAGTTAAATTTACCTGCTTTTTTGCAACAATTCGAGGATTACAGCGCAGCAACCGCATGTTATGTTCTATGTATATCTCTTAAATCGTATAAATTTTGAGGACTATTTTATTAATAAATGAAAACTATGAACTGATAAATTTTAATTATTATTGTGCTCAGGGTCGATAGTGCTTAAGTCTAATCTCCTAAAGTCTATCTAGGACGATAAAAAAACCCATGATAAAACATCATCACAGATCTAAATTGCATCAATCAATACAACTGCAATCAGATCAATATTATGGATAAGTATTTCAATTAGAATTCGGGTATTTAAACGTGTCTACATCAGTATTAGTAATTAACTGCGGATCTTCTTCTATCAAATATGCGTTAGTTTCTGAGCGCCGTGAAGATCGTATTTTTGGTCTAGCCGAGAACCTAGGTTCTGCTGATGCACGTATTAAAGGGGTCACTACAGGTGGTGATGCGCTTGAGCTGTCTATTCCATATGCTGACCATGAAAAAGCCCTTGAAACTATTTTAGAGCGTTTGGCTCACCATAATCCTCAAGCGATTGGTCACCGCGTTGTTCACGGCGGTACATTAACCAAAGCTGAGCTATTAACACCAGAAATTATTGAACGTATTCGTGAAGCAACTCCACTTGCTCCATTACATAACCCGGCTCACTTGGTGGGTATCGAAGCAACGATGCGTTTGTTCCCTGAACTTCCGCAAGTAGCCGTATTTGATACAGCATTCCACCAAACAATGCCATCTCATGCATACCGTTATGCATTACCAAAATTCTTGTACACACAGCATAACGTGCGTCGTTATGGCTTCCACGGTACTAGCCATGCCTACGTATCTGAGCGTGGCTCAATGTTGGCAGGCAGCTTTAAACAAGGTGGCTGGTTAACTGCTCACTTAGGCAATGGTAGCTCGACTTGTGCGATTTGGAATGGTCAATCTGTAGATACGTCAATGGGTCTAACACCACTTGAAGGTGTGGTCATGGGTACACGTAGTGGTGATGTAGACCCAAGTATTCACAGCTTCCTTGCAAGCAACTTAGGTTGGGATATCTACAAAATCGACAAGATGCTGAACAGCCAATCAGGCCTACTCGGTTTGTCTGATCTTTCAAACGACATGCGTACATTGATCGAAGCATCAGAACAAGGCAATGAAGATGCCGCGCTTGCCATTGAAGTATTCTGTTACCGTTTAGCAAAATCTTTAGCAGGCCTCAGCTGTGGTCTACCACGTATTGACGGTTTATTCTTTACCGGTGGTATTGGTGAAAATTCTGCCTACATTCGTGAAAAAACAGTTTCATACTTACCGCACTTTGGTTTCAACCTGAGTAAAGAATTAAATGACAACTTAAAACGTGGTACTGAAGGTCGTATTGACCACGGTACTGGCCCACAAATTTGGGTTGTTCCAACCGATGAAGAAGGCCGTATTGCCAAAGAAACTGAGCATGTTGTAGACGAGGTGACAGCGTCTGCTACAAAAAAGTCTGATGCTGAAGCTGCGATTGCATAAGCAATCGCATCAGCCCCTTCGCCTTAAATATTAATTTTTAGCTTTAATTTAGACACCGTATGAAAACAATTTTACTCGTGCCAACTGGGGAAGGTGTAGGTTTAACATCTGCATGCTTAGGTTTAATTTATGCTTTGGAATGCCAAGGGGTCAAAGCAGGTTTTCTGAAACCATTTTCACAGGAAAATGTCGCAGATACTGTAGACCGTACAACGGCTCTTTATCGTCATTTATTTAATAATGAAACGGTAGAACCCATTCATCATGCCACCATCGTGAAACAACTGAGTCATGATGAAAGTGATGAATTGCTCGAAGAAGCAGTTCGTTTGCACCGTGAAATTGCAAAAAAGCATGATCTGATTATTGTTGAAGGCTTGGTTCCAAACAGCCGAGATAACTTTGCCTCAGAACTGAACGCGACATTAGCAAAAGCTCTTGATGCTAAAGTAATTATTGTCAGCACAGCAGATATTCAAAATGCCACGAAAACGGCTGAGAAAATTGACAGTTCTCTACGCCAATTCGGTGGTGCAGCATCTGAACGCACTGCGGGCGTTTTGTTTATGCGCACACGTGGTTTGCCAGAAGAATCTGCGCAAATTCCTGTCACGCTTGATCCAAATCTGCGTTTAATCAGTGATACCAATAAATTTGTACTCGAATTACAACAAAGTAATCCGCAAATTGGTTCTACACAGCTACCTGTTATTGGTCTCGTTCCATTTAGCAATACGCTCAGCGTACCGCGCATGTCTGACTTGGCAACGCATATTCAATCAGAATGGATCAACCAAGGCGATGCTGCTCATCGACGCGTACTACATAGCAGCTTAGTTGCCTCTAATATTGAACATGAACTTCACAAATTTGTGGCAGGTGAACTGATTATCAGCGCCTCTGACCGTATTGATGTGTTGTTGGCTTCTAGCCTTGCAAGTAGCAATGGTATTCCACTTGCCGGTTTGGTTTTGACTGAACACCATCAACCGAACCCACAAGTTTTGGATTTCTGCCAAACTGCGATTAAGCAAGGCTTACCGATTTTACATACGCCTTTAAGCACTTTTGAAACGGCACAACAACTTTCAAATTTAGGCAATGAAATTCCTGTCGATGACGTAGAACGTGCAGAACAAGTGACCCGCTTTGTTTCAAGCCACATCAATACTGAATGGATTACTGAAGTATTGAATGGTTCGTATCAACCCCGTTTGTCCCCTTCTGCATTCCGTCATGAATTGGTACAAAAATCTATTGCTGCGAAAAAACGAATTGTTCTACCTGAAGGTGATGAACCACGCACCATTCAGGCGGCTGCCATTTGTCAATCACGTGGCATTGCACACTGTATTTTATTGGCAAAACCTGAAGCCGTGATTGAAGTTGCAAAAGCACGTAATATCGAACTTCCACACGATTTGGAAATTATTGATCCAGATCTGATTCGTGAAAACTATGTGCCTAAAATGGTTGAGCTGCGTAAAGGCAAACTCAATGATCTACAAGCACGCGAACAGCTACAAGATACTGTTGTTTTAGGCACCATGATGCTTGCACTCGATCAGGTGGATGGCTTAGTCTCAGGCGCAGTACATACTACAGCGAATACCGTACGTCCTGCATTCCAATTGATTAAGACTGCTCCTGATTATTCATTGGTTTCTTCTGTGTTCTTTATGCTGCTACCAGATGAAGTCTATGTGTACGGTGACTGTGCCATTAATCCAGATCCAAATGCAGAACAGCTTGCAGAGATTGCGATTCAATCTGCAGATTCAGCGAAAGCTTTTGGTATTGACCCACGTATTGCGATGATTTCATATTCAACAGGTACTTCTGGTGCAGGCGCAGATGTCGAGAAAGTGGCTGAAGCAACACGTATTGCCAAAGAACGTCGTCCAGATTTACTCATTGATGGCCCGCTTCAATACGATGCTGCATCGGTGGAAAGTGTGGGACGCTCTAAAGCACCTGACTCGAAAGTGGCTGGTCGTGCCAATGTATTTATTTTCCCAGACTTAAATACAGGTAATACAACCTATAAAGCAGTTCAACGTTCTGCAAATGTAGTCAGTGTTGGCCCAATGCTGCAAGGTTTAAACAAGCCTGTAAATGACTTGTCTCGTGGCGCATTGGTCGATGACATCGTGTTTACCATTGCTTTAACGGCAATCCAATCCGAACAGCAAGAAGCTTAATTTTTGTTTCGAGTTCTAAACCACCCTTTCGAAAGATTGGGTGGTTTTTTTATTCATTCCGATTTTCCCGCATTTCAATCTTATTTATATTGCGATAATTTTCATCTTATTAATTCTTGTCATATTAGAGTCAATATTATTGCTTATGGTATGAGCGCTTTTTTAATTATTCAAAACTTAGCTATATCATGACAAACTTAAAATTTTATACTCCATGTGCCATCTCTACATTAATATGGGTTTGCTTAAGCGCACACTCCATGGCCGCAGATTCATATCTAACACCTGACTCAGCTCCAAATAGTCTTGAAATATTATCTACTCCTCCACAAGCCTATAGTGCAGATTTTATTCGTGATCAAAGTATTTTTAAACAATCTCAATATTTGAAAAATACGGCTCGCTGGCAGCAAGCACAAATTGATGCTGATGTTTCAAATGCACACTTAGGGCGACCTTTTTCACATGCATTTGGCGTAGAAATTAATGAGAAAAATACACCTATTTTATTTGAAATTTTAAGAAAGATTAAACTTGATAGTAGATACTCTACTCAAACTGCAAAAAAGAAATATAGCCGTGAACGTCCATATGGCTATTTTAATGTCAGCACTTGTACTCCTGAAGAAGAAAATGAAAAAAATCAATATGTTTCATATCCATCTGGCCACACCACAATTGGTTGGACTTATGCATTGGTTCTGGCGCAGCTTCGCCCAGAACGCCAAAATGAAATTTTCAAACGTGGCATTGAATTTGGTCAAAGCCGAGTCGTGTGCAATATGCATTGGCAAAGTGATGTCGATGCTGGCCGTATTATGGGTGCAGCACAATTTTCACGCTTGCAGGCAGATCCACAGTTCCAAGCCGATATGATCAAAGCCAAAACTGAAATTAACCATCTTATTTCTGCCACACATAAAAAATCTGATTAAAAAAATCAGCATCTTGTCCCATTGCATAGATAGTAGATCACATGCATGGGCAGTGGTTTTTAATAGATGTGCATGTCCAATATAAAAATAAAGCGCTTAGAACCATCTAAGCGCTTTATTTAATTTGGCAGATGTATTTTGATACCGTTTTATTAAGATTCAATCTGCTTCAGTTCTGGCTTGCCGTAAGCCACTTCAAAACTTGCAACGGTCGTCATTTTTCCACCTGGTTTTTCAACAAAGTCTAGAACCTTTAAGTCTGTACGCATATAGTCTTTAAAAAAATCTAAAGTCTGATAACCGCGTTGATCATTGATAAATTTGATGTGTGGATTTAACTTCAGCACATCTTCCTGCCCTGGACGGATTGGTTGACCATTGCCGGTAGAGGTTATTGATGTAGTTAAAAATTCAGTTGCAATCGATGGGCTCTTAAAATCATTCAAATCACTTGGAATATTCGCTGCAAAATATTGATGCAAATCTCCTGATAAAATTACTGTATTACCATGAGGTGCATTTTTTTTGATAGATTCAATCAAGCGCTCGCGTGCGTATGGATAGCCATTCCACGTATCTTTCCCAAAATAAGCTTTGCCTGATTTGTTATAACGTACCCAAGGCATAACCTGAATTTGCTGTGCCAAGACATTCCAACGCTTATCATGGCGCATTTGCTTCGCCAACCATTGCTCTTGTGCTTTACCAAGAACCTGCTCATTTCGGCTATTCTCAGTACGGCAGTAATCTATTTTATCAAACCCATCTTCTAACTGAGCTTTGGTGCATAAAATTGGAGAACGGTACTGGCGTGTATCCAAAATATTCATCCGTAGCATTTTGCCATAATCTAAAGTGCGGTAAGCAAGGATATCTGGGCCGTTCGGCTTCTGTTTTAAACGCACAGGCATATATTCATACCATGCTTGAAACGCTGCTGCGCGACGCAGTAAAAATATGTCTTTCTTCTCACCTTTTTCTTCAATATCTGCAGCCCAGTTGTTATCCACTTCATGATCATCAAACGTCATCGCAAAAGGTGCAGATGCATGTGCAGCTTGTAAATCAGGATCTGCACGGTACTGTGCATAACGAATTCGATATTGCAGTAAAGTTTGAATTTCCGGACCAATATGCTGACGCGCTGGAATAGACACACGCAAGTCACCGATTGCACGTCCACCACCCTTGCCTTCAGGCCCTTCATAAATGTAATCACCATAGTGAAAGACAATATCGATATCTTTTTCTTGGCTCAAATAATCATAAGCGGTGTAATAGCCAGTTTCATAATGCTGACATCCCACTACAGCGACTCGAACTCGTTCTGGCATTTGGTGCGCGGCAGGTGCTGATTTTGCCGTGCCTACTGGGCTTTCATAACCAGATAGCCGGAATCGATAATAATAACGTGTCATCGGTGCTAAACCGGCCACTTCCACATGCACGGTGTGATGCAAGTCAGGATGTGCCTGTGCTTTGCCAGTTTGCACAATTTTTTTAAATTCAGTATCTGTAGCAATATCCCAATCTACTTCAACTGCTTCTTTCGGCATCCCACCATCCACTGAAAGTGGATATGGTGCAACTCGGGTCCAAATCACAAAACCATCTGGCCAAGGTTCACCTGAAGCAACGCCTAATTGAAACGGGCTAATCGGAAATTTGGCATTTGCCCAAGTGCTTACTGGACTCAGTCCAGAAAATAACGCTAAAGACCCGACTCCCATCAAACCCTTTAAGAATTGACGACGATTCGAATTAATATGATTCATTTTTATTTCTCTATAAACTTATTAATAAATTAATCTGATCAGTTTTGGATTAGAAAATTGGCATGGTATAGGTCAAGTAGATACGGCTTTGTTCCTGCTTGGTTCCTGTACTTTTTTTGAATTTTCCGTATTGAGCGGTAAAACCTAAATTTTTGAATTTGCCTTCCGGCACTTTATAACGCAAGGTATAGTCAATTTCGGACTCAGTTGCACAACCACATTTACCAAAGTCACGTCCTTGTACTTTCAGGAACGATACATTTAAGCCTTTTAAGTATTGATTATTGAAGTCATATCGATAGCCATACCATGTGGACTTTTCGCCTGCATTAGTAAAGTTCTGCAACAAACGATTTGTTGGCAAATAAATGAACGTACCATCCGCACCATTATCTAAACTGCCCTGATTCATATGCAGAAAATCGCCATCATCACCAATTTTTTGCGCGCCAAATTGCAGCTGATGATTTTTAAATTTGTATTTGAAGTCTACACTGGCTGTCTGATTATCTACTTTGGCACCATAGCCTTTTTCACCACGCTCATTAGCTCCAGTCGCTTGAGTATCAAATAAACGTAAGTCCGTATTAAAACTCTGGTTTTCACTGAATGGAAATTTGTGTTTCACGCCGATAAATTGCTGTACATAAAAATCATCTAGCTCACCTGCATAGTACTGTAGCGTTAAATTTTTATTGGGCTTCCAGTCCGCACCGCCAAACATAAACCCATCACTGGTTTCGGTCGCGCCTTTAATAGAAAGCTTTGACGCATCTCGTGATGCACGTGGAATTGCTTTAGTGACGTAACCACCCGTTAAAGTCAATCCCTTTACATCTTTAGAAGTGACTTGACCACCTAAATAGGCAGATTCGAGCAAGCGAGCAAAGCTTCGACTTAAAATAGGTAAATTAGGGCGTAACTCCCCGACTTTTACATCAGTTTGCTGATAGCGCGCTTTTAAAGTGGGATATGCACGTGTCCAATAATTTGTTGGACTACCATCACCCTCTAAAGGAAACATCAACGAATTTTTGGCTTTATCTTTACTGCCGTCTAAACGTATACCTGCTGCCGCAGTAGCATCTAAACCAAAACCGACTTGACCTTCGGTAAAGCCAGATTGATAACTCAATTCAATACCTTGTCCCCAAACTGTCGAATCTTTATCGTTAGGCTCTTGATCTTGATCAAAATAATAATTTTTAAAATCTATTTCTGCTTTACTATCTTTAATAAATTCTGCTTGTGCTGCCTGCATTGTCAGCATGGGGGTGAAAACCATACAGCAGATGAGTGCCTTGTAATTCAACGTCTAACCTCTTTGGTCCTTGAGAAATACTGCAATAACCTAAAGACTCTGTATGACAATACACTTGCAATCCCATGACAATTACATGAAAAATAAAACAAATGTTTAATATAAATATTTGATAATATAAAAATTAGAGTTATTTTTTTAAGCACTTATATACGAAAAAAGTTGACCATTAAAAGAACTGCAAGCACTCCATTTTTTGACTGCTAAGCTCTAAGCCTGATTTTAAAGAAGATTGCTCAAGAACTTTTATAAAACCTTGTTTAGAATAAAATTGAGTAGCTCGTAAATTAGTTAATTCAACACGAAGTACAATTTTTGTATAACCTTGGTTTGCTGCATATTTTGTAGACTAGATATTAAAAGATCAGCAACACTGTTTCCTCGATAATTCTCATGTACCCACATTGCAACCACATTAAATTCATGCTGTTCATCAATAATACCTCCAGCCATGCCGACTGCTCTTATTCCGTCAAATGCCAATAGAAACTGACATGGTATTTTTTGCGCAGCTCTATCACGCCATTCAAACTCACTATGAGTTTTGGTTTTTTCATAAGTTGCTGTAAATGCATCGGTACTGTCTTGTAATGCTTCTAGCCGTAAATTTTTCAGTATCTCCCAATCTGATTCAACAGTTGGTCGAACAGTAACAGTGCCCATTTTTAATTTTACCTGTCATCTATTTGCTTCAAATCATAACGTTTAGAATTGAAGTCTTGTAAAAAATTTGAAAGCAACAAAGATCATCGATGATTATCACACACACTGACGCAAAGACTAAAAATTAGCTATTACTCATGATTAGATTTGAAGATTTGAAGATTTGAAGATTTGAAGATTTGAAGATTTGAAGATTTGAAGATTTGAAGATTTGAAGATTTGAAGATTTGAAGATTTGAAGATTTGAAGATTTGAAGAAGAATATTATTTTTATAAAATTTAAAGCAAAAAAAAGAAGATAAAGCTTTAGGCTTGATCTTCTTGTTGACCGTAGAACCAAGTTGCTGCGATAAACAGAGAAAAACCAATAACTGACAACACTGGAGTAACCATATATTTCACACTCTAACTTTGATGACGTCATTATGTAAAAGTTTTATGACAGTTATATGACAAATATGAAATATTCAAAAATAATAAATATTATTTAATTTCAAAATCTTAGAAACAAAAACAAATCTTCTCCTCTAGTTATGTGACAAATATTTCATGAAATATGACAGTGAAAACGTCATTTTCAGGCCATTTATGACAGCGAGACATGGCACTGTTAAACCCTATTAAACTTTCGGCCAAAGATTAAGCGAAATACCCACACAACTGTGTTTTTGTCTTATAATTTAGCCCGCTAGCTATCAGCCCGCTCAAGAGATATTTGTATGACAACTATTATCAAGCAAGATGACTTGATCACATCGGTAAAAGATGCGCTTCAGTTCATTTCTTACTATCACCCACAGGACTTCATCCAAGCGATGAGCCGTGCGTATGACCGTGAAGAAAACAAAGCCGCAAAAGACGCGATTGCACAAATTTTAATTAACTCTCGTATGTGTGCAGAAGGCCATCGTCCTATCTGTCAAGATACGGGTATTGTGAACGTATTTCTTGAAGTGGGCTTAGACGTTAAATTTGATTTAACCATGAGCCTAGACGATGCAATCAACGAAGGTGTACGTCAAGGTTATCTTGAAAACTCAAACATTCTTCGTGCATCAGTATTAGCTGATCCTGCTTTTGGTCGTAAAAATACCAAAGACAACACCCCTGCTGTAATTCACTACAAACTCGTTCCGGGTAATAAAGTTGATATTACTGTTGCTGCTAAAGGTGGTGGTTCAGAAAACAAATCTAAACTTGCAATGCTTAACCCTTCTGACTCTATCGTGGATTGGGTACTTAAAACTGTTCCAACAATGGGTGCAGGTTGGTGTCCTCCTGGTATGCTCGGTATCGGTATTGGTGGTACTGCTGAAAAAGCCATGATGCTTGCAAAAGAAGCATTGATGGAAGAAATCAACATGGACGAATTACTTCGTCGTGGCCCACAAAACCAAATCGAAGAACTTCGTATCGAAATCTTCGAAAAAGTAAATGCTTTAGGTATTGGTGCTCAAGGTCTTGGCGGTTTAACCACTGTTCTTGATATCAAAATCAAAGATTACCCATGTCACGCTGCGGGTAAACCAGTAGGTATGATTCCAAACTGTGCTGCAACTCGTCATGCGCATTTCCAATTAGACGGTTCAGGTGTAGCGCATATTCAAGCGCCTAGCCTTGAAGACTACCCTGCAGTGACTTGGGATTCATCAACGTCTAAACGTGTTGACTTAGATAACATCACTCAAGAAGAAATGAACTCTTGGCAACCAGGTGACACACTACTTCTTAACGGTACAATCTATACAGGTCGTGACGCTGCGCACAAACGTATGGTTGACATGTTAAACAAAGGTGAAGAACTTCCAGTTGACCTAAAAGGTAAATTTATTTACTACGTTGGCCCTGTTGATCCAGTCGGTGACGAAGTCGTTGGTCCTGCTGGCCCAACAACTGCAACACGTATGGATAAGTTCACACGTCAAGTGCTTGAAGCAACTGGCATGTTCGGTATGATTGGTAAAGCGGATCGTGGCCCTGCTGCTGTTGAAGCAATCAAAGACAACAAAGCAACTTACCTCATGGCTGTTGGTGGTGCTGCTTACTTAGTATCAAAAGCGATTCGTGAAGCTGAAGTGGTTGCTTTCGCTGACTTAGGTATGGAAGCGATCTACAAATTTGTTGTAAAAGACATGCCAGTATCTGTAGCTGTTGACGTAAATGGTACTTCTGTACACGCGACTGCACCAAAAATCTGGCAAGCAAAAATTGGTAAAATCCCAGTAGTTGATGCTGCTGCGAACTAATTTCGCCACATTCAAGATCTAAAAAAGCACCCCATCGGGTGCTTTTTTTAATGTCAATATTTAGGCTGTTTGTCGAATGACATTCGCTATTTAATGCTTTCACACACTCAAAAACATGAGCTAATTACATTACCAAGTTAATGGATTCCACAGTTTAAAAGGCTTGGTCAACTGCACATCTTCCGCAGGATCATAATGAGGTGCTTTCAACTTCTGCGCACTTTTCCGCACTTTTCCAGTGTTTTGATCTTCTGCCACAAAGTTAAAACTGTTGGATTTCAACTCTGTAAATGCGATTTCATTTCGACCAATTTTTTCAGGCATGAGCAGCAATGGCCCTGAAACCGTTCTTTTACTGGATAAATTCTCTTCATCATATTTAATGAAGTAAGTTTGACCTGCTTCAACATCAAAGTCTAAATATTTAGGTTTTTGAAAATGATTCACCCCCAAAGGGCGACTCGATGATAAGCGGTAATTCCCCGCCGGTAACTCCACCCAGTAATAATGATTATTCAATAAACTTGGAATACGCTCACTGTTCAGAAATAAGCTGCTGGCCACAATTTCTTGACGGTTCCATTTACTGTCTGGACGATATAAATACACGATCGCTGCTTGATCATGTTGAGCTTTCACTTCTTGAAAATGTCGGCCTTGTTTCTGATTGACCCAACCACCAATGGTAAACATACCCAATCGATATTGTTCAATATGGCCCGGTGTACTTTCAGGATCCACAGGCTTTAATGTCGAAGCCAATGATGTTTGCTCAACGGCTGATTTTCCATGACAACCCAGCAGCGCTACACTGCTTAAAAGTAGAATTGCAACTCCACGCATGATTATCCCTCACTGCGTCTTTTTTTATTTTTACACTTTTGTTTTCAGTTTTTTACATTCAGGCATCCACGCCATCCTGCTGAGATTAACATTCTGCTTTTATTTTTGGAAATAAAAAACGTGTGCAAATCTTGGATTTACACACGTTTCAGACGAATAGCGCTTAAGCAGATTTAGAGTTTACAACTTTTAAATCTGACTTCGGTGCAGCTTCTTCAGTTTTCTTTGGTTGACGTTCTGATTTAAATTCAGGTTCCGCTTCACCATTAATCACCGCTTCATTGACGACAACCGTACCCACATCTGAACGACTTGGTAGGTCATACATCGTTTCAAGCAATGAATTTTCTAAAATCGAACGTAGACCACGCGCACCCGTATTACGGTCAAGGGCTTTTTTAGCCACGGCACGCAATGCTGAGTCTTCAAATACAAGGTCAACATTTTCCATTTCAAATAAATATTGGTACTGACGTGTCAATGCATTTTTCGGTTCTGTCAGAATCTGCATCAATGCTTCTTCGTCGAGTTCTTCCAAGGTTGCAATGACTGGCAAACGACCAATAAATTCAGGAATCAGACCGAATTTAACCAAATCTGTCGCTTCAACTTGGCGGAATAAGTCAGATAATTTTTTAGTTTCATCTTTCTTACGCACTTCAGCCGTAAAGCCAATACCACCTTTTTCCTGACGCTGCTGTACGATTTTCTCTAAACCAGAGAATGCGCCACCACAGATAAACAGGATGTTTGAAGTATCAATTTGGATAAATTCTTGCTGCGGATGCTTACGACCACCTTGAGGCGGAATCGACGCAACCGTACCTTCGATCATTTTCAATAACGCTTGCTGAACACCCTCACCCGATACATCACGAGTGATTGATGGATTTTCAGACTTACGGGTAATTTTGTCGATTTCATCGATATAGATAATGCCCTTTTGCGCTTTTTCTACATCGTAATCGGATTTTTGAAGGAGTTTTTGAACAATGTTCTCAACGTCTTCACCCACATAACCTGCTTCAGTTAAAGTCGTTGCATCTGCCATCGCAAATGGCACATCTAAAAGACGCGCAAGTGTCTGAGCAAGCAGCGTTTTACCTGAACCTGTTGGTCCAACCAACATAATGTTACTTTTCGAAATCTCTACACCGTCTTCTGGTTTTTTACCACTAGTGCCAACTTTTAGGCGTTTATAATGGTTGTATACCGCAACAGAGAGGGTCTTTTTCGCAACATCTTGCCCAATCACATATTGGTCAAGCGCAGCACGGATTTCATGCGGTTTTGGTAAAGGACGAGTTGCCCAGTCATTTGATTCAACTTGCTGACTGGTCTGAACTAGGTCAAGACATACGTCCACACACTCATTACAGATGTACGCGTCCTCACCTGCAATCAGTTTCCCGACTTCAGACTGCGTTTTACCGCAAAATGAACAATGCTTTTGTCCTTGAGGATGTTCGGACATATTCACTCCAATAATTAATTCTTTAAAACTTATGGGCGTTTAGATAAAACTTCGTCCACAAGACCGTATTCTTTCGCAGCTTGCGCTGTCATAAAGTTGTCACGGTCAGTATCTCGAGCAACAGTTTCGTAGTCTTGACCACTATGCTCTGCCATTAAACGATTTAAACGTTCTTTGATGAATAGAATTTCACGTGCATGAATTTCAATGTCAGATGCCTGACCTCGGAAACCACCGAGTGGTTGGTGAATCATGACACGGGCATTTTCAAGACAGTAACGTTTGCCTTTAGCACCGGCGTTAAGCAGGAATGCACCCATTGATGCTGCTTGCCCCATGCAGTAAGTCACAACATCAGGTTTAATAAATTGCATGGTATCGTAAATCGCCATACCTGCAGTAACCGAACCGCCTGGTGAGTTGATATATAAATGAATATCTTTATCTGGGTTTTCTGCTTCTAAGAACAACATTTGGGCAACAATCAAATTTGCCATGTTGTCTTCAACTTCACCGGTTAAAAAAATCACACGTTCACGCAAAAGGCGTGAATAAATATCAAAAGAACGCTCGCCACGAGATGACTGTTCTACCACCATTGGCACTAGTGCGTTTTCAATTGTTGGAACATACATACGTTATTTATTCCTAAATTTTTCTGACTCAACCCATAATTCACAATATGAGGGATATTTGTCGAAATTGCAAAAGATTCCCAATTAAATAACAGATATTTTTTTCATAAGCATTGTGAAATCAGGACAACTTATTTGGGGGCAAATTTCGATAAAAAAAGGCGCTTAATGCGCCTTTTTTTGAAAGCTAGAAATTAGCCTTGTTGACGAGCTTGTTGCTCTTTCAATAAGTCTTCATAGCTCACAGTTGTATCAGTTACTTTAGCAGAAGCTAAGATGTGATCTACAACTTGGTCTTCTAGAATAACAGCTTCGATTTGAGCACGTTGCTGTTTATCGTTGTTGAAGTATTCAATTACTTCTTTAGGATCTTCGTAAGAAGAAGCCATGTCTTCGATGTAAGCATCAACACGTGCAGCATCAACTTCAATTTTAGCATCAGCTAATACTTTGCTGACTAATACGCCAAGTTTAACTGATTTTTCAGCTTGCTCTTTGAATAGGTCATCTGGAAGCATGCTTGAATCAAACGCTTTAGCGCCTTGAGCACCAAACTGTTGAGTGAATTGTTGGATCATTTGTTGACGTTGACGGTCAATTTCTTGAGCAACCATTGCTTCTGGAAGTTCTACTTCGTTTGCAGCTACAAGGGCATCAAAAGTTGCACCTTTCACTTGGTTACGAAGACCGTTTTTCACTTCACGTTCCATGTTTTTACGCACGTCAGCTTTCAGTTTTTCAACGCCTTCTTCTTCAGTTAGACCGAAGATTTTTAAGAATTCAGCATCAACTTCTGGAAGTTTTTGTTTTTCAACAAGCTTAACAGTGATTTTGAATTGAGCAGCTTTACCAGCAAGGTTTTCAGCTTGGTAGTCTTCAGGGAACGTTACATCGATAACTTTCTCTTCGCCTTTCTTCATACCAACGATACCGTCTTCGAAGCCAGGGATCATACGACCAGAACCAAGAACGAGTTTAAAGTCTTCAGCAGCGCCGCCTTCAAACTTCTCGCCATCAACAGTACCTTCAAAGTCGAAAGTTACTTGCATGTCTTTTTTAGCCATGCCTTTAGTTTCAACCCATGAAGCGCGTTGTTTTTGAAGATTTTCAATCATCTTCTCAACGTCTTTGTCGTCAACTGAAGTTGTTTTACGTTCAACTTCTAGACCTTCGAACTTAACTTCAACTTCTGGATAAACTTCTACAGTTGCTTCATAAACTAAAGCATCATCTTTCATTTCAGTTTTTTCAATGTTTGGCATACCAACAGCATTGATTTTTTCTTGTTGGATCGCTTCGAATACTGTGTCACGAATGATGTCGTTTACAACTTCTTGATAGATACCAGCACCGTATTCACGACGAACAACGTTTACAGGTACTTTACCTGGACGGAAGCCGTTGATCTTCACAGTTTTGGCAGTGCGTTTCAAGCGAGCTTCAAACTGCTCGTTAATACGGCTCGTCGGTACAGATACATTTAAACGACGGGCAACGCCCGAAACCGCTTCAGAAGTTACTTGCATGGCTTCCTCGATAATTTGTTAGTTAAAACAGTTTTAAAAAAAAGTGCCACATTATATGACAACAATTAAAGATATACAAAAATGGATTATAACACTATAAATTCAGGCATGGATGCCCTTCTTATTTTTAGAATTTTTCAGCTTTTTTCGAAGAAATATTGATTATTTTTTAATTCACCATTGAAAATGAGAAACTTTCTCACTATTATTCTTAATGATATTTTTTTTAATTTATTTTCATATATTTATCTTGTCCATATTTGGTATTCTTTTATGAGTAAATTTAATCTCAACCCTCTTTCCGCTGCTTTATTTGGGGCAATTGTAACTACTACGAGTTTCGCACATGCTGAAACGACTGAATCTCAAGCTCAACAGATGGAAACCATTGTTGTTTCTGCAGCGGGCTTTGAACAAAAGATCAAGAATGCTCCTGCTTCAATCAGTGTTGTTACAAAAGCAGACATAGAAAAGAAAAATGCTTCTAGCATTGCAGATTTACTAGCTGACATTCCGGGCATTGATATTCGTGACGGTATTGGTAAAACATCCGGCTTAAACGTAAAAATGCGTGGTCTAGGTAATGACTATAGTTTGGTTTTAATTGATGGACGTCGCCAAACAACATCTTCTGACGTAACTCCAAATGGTTTCGGTGAATCATCAAATGGTTACTTACCACCCCTTGCTGCAATTGAGCGTATTGAGGTCATTCGTGGTCCTATGGCTACTCGCTATGGCTCAGAAGCAATGGGTGGTGTAATCAACATTATTACTAAAAAAGTGTCTGATACATGGACTGGTAATGTTACTGTGAGTGGTAATCTCATGGAACATAATGGGGAAGCCGACTCAGCAAAAACCAGTTTTGTTTTAAATGGCCCTCTTATAAGCGAACGATTAGGGATGCAGCTACGCGGTTCTTATTTGGACCGTCAAAAATCTGAACGTATTCCAGGTACATCTGGCCGTGACCCACGCCCAAGTGAAGCAGATAATTTTGATTTTGGTGGTAAATTATCCTTTAACTTAGATGATAAAAATAGTTTCTGGTTAGATGGCTTCCATTCAAGTCAAAACTATAAAAATGATGATAATCGACTGGGCACTCAAGACACACCGAGCCGTGCTAATGGTTATAAAGACGAACTAGAATTTAACCGTGATCAAATTTCTGCTGGACATGAGGGTAACTATGATTTTGGTAAATGGTCATCTTACGTAAGCCATACAACTACTGAAACCGTAGGCCGTACTATTCCACGAAACACATTCCCATTAAATGCATTTGCAGGTACAGATCGTACATTAGAAAACACTGACTTTGTTGCTGATACACATATCGTCATGCCTATTGCAGATCATAAAATCACAGTAGGTGCCGAATATAAAGAAGCAGAAATTGCTGACGATATTGCGGGCGTGGGTTCAAAATTCAAAAAAGACTCATTATCTTTCTACGCTGAAGATGAATGGCGCCTTTTAGATTCAGTTGCTTTAACTTTAGGTGGACGTTATGAAGATCATTCAGGTTTTGGTGGTCACTTCAGCCCACGAGCATATTTAGTTTGGAATACTAATGAAAATCTAACACTGAAAGGTGGTGTAAGTACGGGTTACAAAGCACCTTCTGCAAAAGCATTACACAATGGCGTGATTAGTGTTAGTGGTCAAGGTGCAACTTTTGGTGTCGGCTCTCCTAATCTTAAACCTGAAGAATCCACCAACTATGAATTAGGCTTTAATTATAACAAAGGTAGCTTTGACTTAACCACAACGGCATTCTTTAATAAAATTGAAGATCTGATAACTGATGGAGCTGACCTTTGGAACTGTTACTCTGAAACAAATCCAAACCAAGCAGGTTGTGTCAGCTATGGTTCCCATATTACTCAAGATAGTTTTTCACAAAGTATTAATGCCAATGAAGCAGAAACTAAGGGCGTTGAAGTTAGCTTGAAATACAGCATTATCCCTGAATGGGATATTAAAGCTGCATATACCTATATGGAAAGTGAGATCACAAAAGGTGAAAATAAAGGCTCGTACCTAAATAACGTACCCAAAAATGCTTTTAATATGACATCTACTTGGCATATTAATCCTTCACTCGATGTTTGGTTACAGCATGAGTATAAATCTGATCGTAAACGTTATAGTACAGTCCAAACTGCTGGTGATGCTGGCATCATTTATGCTGCAACTGGCAATAAGTTGAAGGGGTATAATTTATTTAACCTCGGTACAAGTTATAGCCTTAACGACAATATTCGTATTAATGGTTCTGTAAATAACTTATTAGATAAAGACTTCACAAGCAATGGAACTTATATCAATAGCCAAGGTGTAGAGACATCTTACTATGACTACATGACTATAGGTTCTTCAATGGCTGGAACTTACTTAGCTGGTCGTAACTACTGGTTATCCATTTCTTATGATTTCTAACTTTTAGTACTTATAAAAGACAAAACTAAAAAACCTGCTTCGGCAGGTTTTTTTGCATTAACAATTACGATTTATGCTTATTCAATTCACAATCATAGCTTTATTTATAATCTCAATTAAATATAAAAAAACAATATATTTTATCAATATTAAATAAAAACATAGCCTTAATTAATACTTGTTATATCATTACATTAAATACTACTATCACAATATGATTATTTATCGTGATTTACAATTACATAAAGATGTAAGAACAAATAAGAATCATTATTATTCGCATACAAATTCACTATTCCAAATCGGGTTCGAAATGGCCTTCATTAAAACACGTAAGAAAATTGTTTCATCAGCAATTGCTTCTTCTCTTTCTGTTATTGCCGTTAATGCAATCGCACAAGAGCAAGTTACTCAACTTCCAACGATTAACCAAGAAGTTGCTGCTGAAAAAGCACCAAGCTTAAAAGTTGATAAATCTGCGAATGCTAAATTTGTTGCTCCACTTCTTGATACACCAAAATCAGTATCAGTGATTTCTAAGCAACTGATTGAAGACACGCAAGTCACAACTTTAAGTGATGCTTTACGTACAGTACCTGGAATTACCCTCGGTGCTGGTGAAGGTGGTAACCCAAATGGTGACCGTCCATTTATTCGTGGTTATAACTCTGAAAGCTCAATGTATGTTGACGGTGTACGTAACTCAACTTCTCAAAACCGTGAGATGTTTGCTGTAGAGCAAGTAGAAGTTACCAAAGGTTCAGCTTCTGCTATGGGTGGTGCAGGTACTTCTGGCGGCAGTATCAACATGATTTCGAAAGTTGCGAAAAAAGGTGACTTTTTAGAAGGTTCAGTTGCTGGTGGAACAGATGCTTATGCACGTGTGACGCTTGATGGCAACAAAGATTTTGGCAATGGGATTGCTGCACGTGTTGCCGTTATGGGCCACATGAATGAGAAAGCTGGTCAAGCTGATGGTGCTGAATACAAACGTGCTGGTATTGCCCCTAGTATTACTTTCGGCTTAGACACACCTACTCGTGCAACTGTTGGCTATTACTATCTAAAATCGGATGATACACCTGATTCTGGTGTGCCATATAACAATCCATTTGGCGCACCTAAAACTGGTGAAATGGACTACCGCCCATTAAACGGTAACGGTAAACCGATTGATGTCAAACAAGGCATTTACTACGGTTGGAAAGATCGTGATTTCCAAAAACAAGAAAATCATATTGGTACAATTAAGTTAGAACATGACTTAACTGACAACTTGACATTGACTAATACTGCTGTTTATAGCAAATCAAAAAATGACTATCTATGGACAAACCCAGACGACTCAAAAGGTAACTTTTTTGATAAAGCAACAGGCCAAGTAACAGGCAATGTATGGGCACGTGCAAACTCACGAGTTGCGGATACAGATGGCTTTACTGATCAACTGGCTTTAACTGGTAAATTTGACACAGGCTTTTTAAAACATCGTTTTAATTTGGGCGCAGAATATTCAGCTCAAGAAACAGATCGTACCCAGTATATTATTGACGGCAAAAACTCGACAGGCTCTGCACATCAATCTTGTCCGGCAGATTCGATCGCAAATGGTTGGTGTACATCAGTGCAAAACCCTGACCGTGGTAATTGGACAGGCTCTTTAAGTACTGCTGGCGCAGATCTTTATAATATCGAAACTAAAAATACTTCAGTATATTTCCTTGATAGCATTGAATTACACCCACAATGGATCTTAGATTTGGGTGTACGTTGGGATGATTACTCAACAGAGCAAACGATGACTTATGGTGCGCTCAACAGCAATGTGACCTCAAATCCTGCTAAAGCTCAAGCTGGCGATAAAGTATCAATCAAAAATGAAAAAGACTTTATTAACTGGCAAGCAGGTTTAACATTTAAACCAACTGAAAATAGCAGTATCTATGCAAGCTATGCGACATCCTCAAATCCAGTCGGTGTTGATGGTGGTGATGGGTCAGAAGGTATTACTGCAGCAATCGAAAACCTTAAACCCGAAGAGGTTAAAACTTACGAGTTAGGAACGAAATGGGATGTATTAAACGACCGTTTAAACTTAACTGCTGCAATTTTCCGTACAGAAAAAACCAATACACGTGCAACAACAACAGAGGGTACTACAAGCAACATTGGTGAAACACGTGTTGATGGTATCGAACTTGGTGTTACTGGTAATGTAACTGATAAGTGGGCTGTAATGGCAGGTTATACCTACTTAGACAGCGAATTAGTTGACGGTGGTTTCACCAAAGTCGGTGACGACTATGTTGTAAATCCAAGCAATGGTAACCAAGTTCAAAACGTTGCGAAAAACTCAGCAACACTTTGGACAACTTACCAAGTCCTTCCACAGTTCACAATTGGTGGTGGCGCTACCTACATGGATAAAGTATTTGGTAATGCTACCAATACAAAATGGGTTCCAAGCTACGTACGCTACGATGCTATGGCGCGTTATACCGTTAACAAAAATGTGGATTTACAGTTGAATGTAAACAACCTTTCTGACAAACGCTACTTCACTAAAGCGTATGCCTCACACTATGCAACTGAAGCAGAAGGCCGCAGTGCAGTTCTATCTGTTAACTTTAAATACTAAGAAGAAATAAATACCATAAATAATTTATGGTATTGACTCAAATAGCCTCGCTTCGAGGCTATTTTTGTATATGATCAAAACATTAATATTACAGTTCCAAAGGGTTAGGCCGTGATTCACCATATCCCAAATGTATTGAGTAAAGAACAGGTCAACTACTTCCGCACAGAAATGCAAAAAGTAGAATGGATTAATGGTCAAAAAACTACGGGCTCACTGTCTAAAAATGTAAAAAACAACCAACAGCTAGATATAGACCATCCATTAACACAGCATTTAGGTGACATTATTCTGCATGAATTGTCACAACACGCGCTTTTTACATCTGCGGCTCTCCCCCTCAATATTTTGCCGCCCTATTTTAACCGCTATGAAAATGGTGAAACGTTTGGTTTCCATGTCGACAATGCCATTCGCTGGATGCCTGACAGCAATCAAAAAATTCGTACCGATTTGTCCTGCACGATTTTTCTAAGTGAACCCGAAGAATATGAGGGTGGTGAACTTGTGGTAGAAGACACCTATGGCTACCACGAAGTGAAATTGCCTGCCGGAGATTTGATTTTGTATCCATCTACCAGTGTGCATGAAGTTAC
The DNA here is from genome assembly GCF_013416965.1 of Acinetobacter sp. YH1901134. Classification (NCBI taxonomy): domain Bacteria; kingdom Pseudomonadati; phylum Pseudomonadota; class Gammaproteobacteria; order Moraxellales; family Moraxellaceae; genus Acinetobacter; species Acinetobacter sp. YH1901134. Next base: position 140,076 of record NZ_VPEW01000009.1, read on the forward strand.
TCCTGTGACTGCAGGCTGTCGTATTGCATCATTTTTTTGGTTGCAAAGTATGATCCGTGAAGATGCTGAGCGTCACATGTTATTTAATCTCGATCAAAGCATTCAAAATTTGCGTATGCAATTGGGTGATGCACATAGTGAAGTCGTCAAGTTGACTAGTCTGTATCACAACCTTATCCGCAAATGGGCCGAAATTTAAAGCTTAAGGTCAATAGACATGGACAAACTGACAATGACTGATCACAACATTTTAGCGCCACTCACTCAGATTCCAGCTCATTTGCAAACCATTGCAGATTATGAAGTCGAGGCTGAAAAACACCTTTCCAACATGGTGTGGCAGTACTTGCAAGGCGGCTCGATGGATGAACACAGTGTCCGTGGCAATTTGTCTCAGTTTGAACAGATACAACTGCTACCACGTATGCTGAAAGATCTAACCCAAGGTCATACCCAAATCGAAATCTTAGGGCAACGTTTCCCACATCCTATTTTTGTAGCCCCGATAGGTCATCAACAACAATTTCATCCTGATGCTGAAGCTGCAACAGCCCTCGCTGCCGAAGTCCTTGGCAGCAATATGATCCTCAGTACGTTTACCAATACAGATATGCGTAAGTTAAAGCAGAACAATCCGTACAAATGGTTCCAATTGTATTGGCAAGGTGAGCGCGAAAAGTCATTATCACTGGTCAAGATGGCAGAAGAACATGCCTATAAAGCGATTGTGGTGACTGTTGATTCCCCGCATACAGGGATTCGTGACCGTGAACGTCGAGTGTTTTTTCATTTGCCTGAAGTCATGCAGCATCCGCATACCCCTGCACATATCCCATTGCCTGAGCTCAACGATGGCGACCATCCCGTATTTAACGGTCTGATGAAAATCGCACCAACATGGGCGGATATCCTTTGGCTCAGTCAAAACACCTCATTACCGATTATTTTAAAAGGCATTGTCAATCCACATGATGCTGAACTTGCCCTGCAACACGGTGTGCAAGGCATTATTGTGTCGAATCATGGAGGGCGCGTACTGGATAGTTGCATTTCCCCTCTCACCGCTTTAGAACTGATTAAAAAAGTTGTGCCTACGGATTTTCCAGTTTTATATGATGGTGGTATTCGTCGAGGTTCAGATGTGTTTAAAGCGATAGCCTTGGGTGCGTCTGCCGTATTAGTCGGCCGTCCCTGCATTTATGGTTTAGCGACTGCGGGCGCTTTAGGCGTTGCCCATGTACTCAAAATACTGAAAGAAGAATTTGAGATTACGATGGCATTGATGGGAACAGCCACCGTCGATGAGATTAATAAAGATTATATTTTTCAAAAAAGCTAATTTTATAGAAAAATATTTTCCAGTAATGGCATCTTGACGCAAAAATAGGAAATTATTCCCGGAATATATGGACTAATATTTAGTTATACATTTACGAGCTTACGGTAAAGCTAAGTCATGTGAATCTTTACGGATTTATTTCGACTTTCGACTAAAGACTCCGAAATTAAACTTGTAAATTGCTAGAATAGACACAATCTATATAAGTAGTACCTTGCCGTTTATCCACGACATTTATCCACGGTGCTATAAGGAGTTTTCACATGATGTTGGCAGATCCAAGCAAAAAATACCGTCGCATGTACCAACGTGTAGACTTACCAGACCGTCAATGGCCAAATAACGAAATCAATAAAGCGCCGATCTGGATGAGTACCGACCTTCGTGACGGTAACCAAGCGATCTTCGAGCCAATGAACATTGAACAAAAGTTCAAAATGTTCCAAATGCTTGTGAAAATTGGTTTCAAACACATTGAAATCGGCTTCCCTTCTGCATCACAAATCGACTTTGATTTCACGCGTTTGTTGATCGAAGGCGGTCATATTCCCGATGATGTGTACATCGAAGTTTTGGTTCAAGCACGTGATCATTTGATTCAACGTACATTTGAATCATTACAAGGTGCAAAACGTGCCATCGTGCATATCTACAACTCAAACTCGCCAACATTCCGCAATAAAGTGTTGAATGTTGATGTTGCTGGTGCAAAACAATTAGCGATTAATGCCGCAACGAAAGTCAAAGAATACGCTGCAAAACAGCCTGAAACTGAATTTGTATTCCAATACAGTCCAGAGTGTTTTACTGCAACAGAATTAGAAGTTGCTAAAGATGTCTGTGATGCGGTCACTGAAATTTGGGAAGCATCTCCAGAGAACAAAGTGATTTTAAACTTGCCTGCAACGGTTGAAGTTTCAGGTCCGAACGTCTATGCCGACCAAGTGGAATGGATGCACCGTAACATTCAACGCCGTGACGGTGTGATTATTTCTGTGCACTGTCATAACGACCGTGGCTGTGGTATTGCCGCTTCAGAGTTGGCGATTATGGCTGGTGCTGACCGCGTCGAAGGTTGTGTGTTTGGTAACGGTGAACGTACAGGTAACGTGGACGTTGCAGCGATTGCATTGAACATGTATACCCAAGGTGTTGCGCCAAACTTAGATTTCTCAAACATCAACGAAATCATTTCAATCATTGAAGAATGCACAGGCTTGCCGGTACACCCTCGTCATCCGTATGCTGGTGATTTGGTCTTCACCGCGTTCTCTGGCTCACACCAAGATGCCATTAAAAAAGGTTTCGAGTTCCAAAAGAACGAAGAAATGTGGGATATGCCTTATTTGCCAATCGACCCGAAAGACTTGGGCCGCGACTATGATGCCGTGATTCGTGTCAACTCACAGTCTGGTAAAGGCGGTATTGCGTACTTGTTAGAATCAAATTACAACGTGGTGTTGCCTCGTCGTATTCAAATTGAGTTCTCGCAAATCGTACAGCAAAAAACAGATGAAGACGGTACTGAGATTTCTGCACAAGCGATCTGGTCATTGTTTAAAGACACGTATGTGGCGGCCAAAGATACACATTATGCGGCGAAAAACTACCGCTTACATGATGAAAATGGCAAGCAAGTCATTGAACTCGATATCGAAGTGAACGGTGAGATCCAGCAATTACGTGGTGAAGGCAACGGCCCAATTTCTGCTATCTTAAATGCATTGCAGTTGCCGATTGATGTCTTGAACTATGAAGAACGTAGTATCAGTTCTGGTGCGCATGCCAAAGCATTAGCTTTAATTGAACTTCAAGTGAAAGGTACAGGTAAGTCTGCATTCGGCGCAGGTGTACATGACAACATCGTGACTGCATCCATCGAAGCGATTATTGCCAGCACTAACCGTTTAATTGAACAAGGTGTTTTAAGTACTGAACAAGTGATTGCTGCTGCAGTCTAATTCAATGCTATAAATATCAAATAGCAATAAAATGACTTTAGAAGGATACCCTCAAGTGGTATCCTTTTATTATTCATACTAAAGATTTAAGGCGAATTATTCCTGTGTCTTTTCCAGCTGACTCAGTGGGCTTAGTTACCCCACAAAAGTTTATTTTTGAAGAGCCGTTAGAGCTCGAATGCGATCGCATACTCCCACGTTTTGAGCTCATGGTTGAAACTTATGGCGAACTGAATGCAGACAAATCTAATGCAATTTTGATTTGTCATGCTCTGTCAGGCCATCACCATGCAGCAGGTTATCATCATGAAGATGACCGTAAACCGGGTTGGTGGGACGCATGTATTGGACCAGGCAAAGCCATTGATACGTCAAAATTCTTTGTCGTAGCATTAAATAATATTGGCGGCTGTAGCGGTTCTACTGGACCGACCTCTCCAAATCCTGAAAATGACAATCGCCCTTATGGTCCTGATTTCCCATTAGTGACTGTCCGTGACTGGGTCAAAACCCAAGCCATGTTGTCTGATCGTTTAGAAATTCAGCAGTGGTATGCGGTGATTGGCGGCTCTTTAGGCGGTATGCAAGCTCTACAATGGTCTGTGGACTATCCAGATCGTTTACAAAAGTGCGTGATTATTGCCAGTACACCAAAACTGTCTGCGCAAAACATTGCCTTTAACGAAGTGGCGCGTCAGTCGATTTTGTCTGACCCTGATTTCCATGATGGTCGCTATTTAGAAAATGATAGTTATCCTAAGCGAGGTTTGATCTTGGCCCGTATGGTGGGTCATATCACTTACCTCTCTGAAGAAGCCATGAAACAAAAATTTGGCCGTGACTTAAAGTCAGGTAAATTTATGTATGGCTTTGACGTCGAATTCCAAGTCGAAAGTTATTTGCGTTATCAAGGTGAGCAATTTAGCCGTAACTTTGATGCCAATACCTATTTGATCATGACCAAGGCTTTAGATTATTTCGATCCATCACGTGAATATGAGCAATCATTAAAAACCGCGATGTCTAAAACCAAGTGTCAATTTTTAGTTGTTTCGTTTACAACGGACTGGCGTTTTGCCCCTGCTCGTTCGCAAGAAATTGTAGATGCATTAATTAGCAATCATAAGCCTGTGAGCTATGTGGATATTGATGCTGAACAAGGCCATGACTCTTTCTTGTTCCCGATTCCGTTATATGTGAAAAGCTTACGTGCATTCCTAGGCGGTGTAAAACACCTGCAAGAAACACCGAAGGAGACCAACTAATGCGTATTGATCATCAACTGGCTGAACGTTGGATTAAACCAGATTCAAGCGTACTCGATTTAGGGTGTGGTGACGGTGAACTGCTTGCACATATGAGCAAAAAGCACAATATTCGTGCATATGGCTTAGAAATTGATCAAGAAAAGATTGCAATTGCAGTCAGTCGCGGGTTAAATATCATCCAACAGGACTTGAACTTAGGTTTAAGTCGCTTTGCCGACCAGTCTTTTGACTATGTGGTTATGGCACAAGCCTTGCAAGCTGTAGATGCGCCAGACGTTCTCTTAAGAGACATGGTGCGTGTGGGGAAACAGGCTATTATTACCTTTCCAAACTTTGCACATTGGAAGACTCGTTCTTTCCTTGCATTAAAAGGAATGATGCCCGTTTCAGACGCGTTACCCTATATGTGGTATAACACGCCCAATATTCATTTATGTACTTTCCGTGATTTTGAAGCGCTGTGTGCTGAAAATAACATCCGGATTATTAACCGACTTGCCGTGAATGGGGATCAACAAGACAGTTTACTCAGTAAACGTCTCCCAAATCTATTTGGTGAAGTCGCAATTTATCGAGTGAGCGCTCTATGAAAAAATTATTATTAAGCACGACGCTACTGATTGGACTTTTTAGCATACAAGCCCATGCGGATTATGTTGCTCCATCATCTTCAGTTTCTAGCCAAGCTGCTCAATATTCAATTATGGATATTCACAGCTTAAGTAAAGCTGCTAAAGCAGGTCAGCCCGGTGCTCAGTTTTACTTAGGCACTAAATATCAACAAGGTAAAGACGTTGCCAAAGATGAACGTCAAGCTTTTGCATGGTATAAGGCTGCTGCTGATCAAGGTTTATCTGCAGCACAGCTTAATGTAGGTCGTATGCTCGCTGATGGCATTGGGACTAAAAAAGATGAAGCGCTTGCTCGTCAATATTTCGAAAAAGCAGCCAGCCGTGGTGATAACCGCGCAAGCTTTAACTTAGCCATGATGGAAGAGCAAAAGAAAAACTACATGGGTGCATACCAATGGTATGAGCTTTCTACCCGTGATGGCATGCTCGACAACAAAGTGATTAGCTTGTCTGAAGGTAAGAAAACGGCATTGGCAGCCAACTTAAGCCAAGACCAAATTCGTCAAGCACGTGACCGTGCAGACAAATGGATTCAAGCACAATAAGTTTTTGAATCTTAAAAAGCACCTTCGGGTGCTTTTTTATTGCCTGTCAACCACAGCATCTTGTTAAAATAGCCTCAAATCTTGTTTTATGGTGAATATTCACATGGCTTCAACTGATTGGTTATCTCAAGGCACTTTGGTGCTTGCAAGTAATAACAAAGGCAAAATTGCAGAATTTGAAAAAATGTTTGCCGAGCTTAATCTTCCTGTTGAAGTGATTCCACAAGGTCAGTTGAACATTGAAGATGCCATCGAAGACGGTCTAAGCTTTGTTGAAAATGCCATTATCAAAGCGCGTCACGCATCGAAAATTTCAGGCAAGCCAGCCATTGCAGATGATTCTGGCATTTGCGTTCCTGTACTCGGTGGCGCACCGGGGATTTACTCTGCGCGCTATGCAGGTGAACATGGCAATGATGCCGCTAACAATGCCAAGTTGCTTGCTGACCTCAAACCACTCCGTAAAGAGGGTGAAGCCATCGAAGGGATGTTTGTATGTGTCTTGGCTTTGGTCCAACATGCAGAAGACCCACTCCCACAAATTTTCCAAGGGATTTGGCGCGGTGAAGTGATGGAAGCAGCACGTGGTGAAAATGGCTTTGGCTATGACCCACTGTTTTGGCTGCCTGAACTAAACGTTTCTAGCGCTGAATTATCAAAAGAAGAAAAAAATAAAATCAGCCATCGTGGTCAGGCGATGAAATTATTTAAAGCAAGTTTGAAATAATTTGAATTGGAGTTAATCTTAATGCCAAAGATTAACTCCAATCCCTGAATAAAAATAGAATAATTATGGCACTTCAACCGATACAGATCATATGCAACGCTTGCCATCACACTTCAACTGAAATCCCAACACGCTCATTTCTTGGTTTTCAAAAACTAAGCTGCCCTCATTGCCATGCGCAACTAACCTACCCGCTCACCTCAGGCTTTCGTACCACTTACGTTATTTTTGCAGTGTTGATCGTACTGTCGATCATGCTTAATCTGTCGCAAGGTCAGGTTGGATTTCCAGGCCTGATAGGTATCGCGATGATATATGCCCTCGTGCGTGATTGGCAGATTCGCAAACAGCTCAAGTAGTCACCCTTTGCGGGCATCTATAATTCACTTTTCATTTTAAAGCGAAAAAAGATGCAAAATTAACCCATAAAAACTGACGACGATGCAGCTCATAATCGTGCCTGAAGCAATATAACGTGCCGAAGTGCCTGTTCCTTGATAATGCGTTTCTAAAGCCACAATATTGGCTGCAGGGGGTAAGCAGAACAGCATGAACATCACCCCAATATATTTCTCGATCTGGGGAATCGGAAGAAAGGCATAACTCAAACTACAGATCACCGCGCCAACGGTGAGTTTCATCGCATAAATACGACTACTGTTCATCAGATCACGCCACTGTACCTTAGTTTGGCGCAGCCACATGCCTAAGACGCACATCCCTGTGAAACTCATTCCAATTTTTGCAGCCTGATACAGCCAATCTAAGAGCTGATGTTCTTCTAAATGCTGTAATCCAACTATTCGACAGACACCTGCAATCATCAAGGCAAATACAGGCGGTGACATCGCCACTTTTTGAATCACGCTCGACCATGGGAGTTGGGCCGAACTGACGGCTGTCACGGCCCACATATTGCCAAAGATAGAGCCACCGACATACAGAGCCACCATCGCTGCACTAATTTCAGGGCCAAACAGTGCTAATGCAAAAGGAAAACCCAGCCAAGCTAAGTTCAAATAACTGACACACAAGGCACGTAAACTATCTTTTAACAGCCAGCGAAATAAATAAAACATCAGCACGGCAACACTAAAGCTAAAAAGCATGAGTGCTAAACTTCCTGCTTGATAGAACACCATGTTGTAGATGATCACGGCTGGAATAAAACAGCGTGCAAGTAAGCTAGAGAAAATCGATTTGAGCGATGATGTTCCTGATAATGATGCCAATCCGAGGCCACTTAAAAAACCCAATATCGGAAGAAGAAACGCCACTACACCACCCTCACTGCTCAATCCATGCATAGTAACACTGAACATAAGCTTCGCGGCTGTCTTTAAACTGCAACATCTTGGTCACTTCACTGTCATCTACAACTGCTGAAATGTTGTGCAGACCAACAAGAGGATAACAAGATGGCTGGACTATCGATTTGGCATGTACTGATTTTTGCAATTGTGGTGATTTTACTCTTTGGTACCTCTAAGCTAAAAAACTTGGGCAAAGATGTCGGCGGCGCGGTCAAAGATTTCAAAAAATCGATGCGTGATGAAGACGCAGCAAATACACAGCTTAATGAGCCCCGCACGCTAGAGCATGAAGCTCAAAATAAAACCAATTCCTCAGTTCAAAGCTAAGGAGTTGTCATAATGCTTAATATTGGTATTAGCGAATTACTGGTGTTCAGCATTATTGCGCTGATCGTACTCGGCCCGGAAAAACTGCCTGAAGGTATCCGCTTTGCAGGCAAATGGTACGGGAAAGTTAAACGACTGATCAGTAACGTGCAAACAGATATTGACCGTGAACTTCGCATGTCCGAACTTCGTGAAGAAATGCAAAAAGAAATGCAACGTATTCAACAGCTCGAAGCGCGTATGCAGGCGCAGATGAATGAATTGCAACAAACGCAACATCCCATAGAACAGACTGCGCAAAAACAACAAGAAGCAGTCCTACCTGACAATAAAAATTTATCCCCACGTTATCAATACATCGAACGTGGTCAGAGCACGATCTTTGCCATGGTTACACCCCAAATGAAAATAAAGCACGAAATTAAAACAGATCAATCTGCTGCATTAAGCTCGACCGAAGCATTAGCAGAATATCAGGTGGCCGTATGACAGATCTTTCACTGAATAATTCACAGAACACTGTGCCTGATTTGGAAGAAATGCCGATCACCAAACATTTGGTGATTTTGCGTCGGCATTTGATCAAAATTACAGGGCTCATTTTGATTCTGTTCTTTTGTTTATTGCCCTTTGCCAATCAAAGCTATCAATTGATGTCAGAGCCTCTGCGTGCGCAGTTGCCGATGACCTCATCCATGATCGCAACGGATGTGACCGCCACCTTTATGGCGCCGTTCAAGTTGAATTTCTTTGTCGCGCTTATGCTCGCGATGCCTTTCGTGATTTATCAACTTTGGGCCTTCATCAAACCTGCACTGTATGAAAAAGAGCGGCATTTGGCGATGCCCTTATTATTCGGCAGTATCGTCCTCTTCTATGTCGGAATTGCATTTGCCTATTGGGTTGCTCTGCCCTCCATCCTACATTTTTTTATGAGTGTTTCCCCTGAAACAGTCGCCCCGATGACGGATATCAATAGTTATTTAAGTTTCTGCTTAAAGCTTTTTTTGGTGTTTGGGCTGACCTTTGAAATTCCCATCATCACGCTAATTTTGATTTTGATCGGGGCGGTGTCTACTCAAACCTTGGTGGAGAAGCGTCGTTTTATTATCGTCGGCTGTTTTTTTGTCGCCATGTTTGCCACGCCACCCGATGCGCTTTCGATGATCATGCTGGCCATTCCCATGTGGATGCTCTTTGAGCTGGGTTTGTTCTTTGGCAAGCTGATTGAAAAACGACGTACATCTGCAACTTAAACAAACTGATGTTTCGACAATTTTGGTGAGTTTTACACCTAAGAGGCTGAGATAGCCTCTTTTTTTATGCGCCCATTTAATGTTTTGCAATTTACATGCAGCGAAATCTAAACGCCTATTTCATCAGTTTGCAACATTAGCTTCAAAGCATTGTCATATTTTATCGATAGTTTTATGTGATCAACTTTTACCCAGCACACCTTTGCCAGGATTTAAATTCATGACAAACATGCCATATAACGAAGATCAAGAACTTGATAACAACACTTCGGATAACCTTCATTTTCGTGACATTTTAGAACAACGCATCAGCCGTCGTAGCTTGATTACCAAGACTGCGAGTGGTGCAGTCGCACTTGCATTGGCATCTTCATTAACGGGGTGTAATGATGACAATGACTCAGGTTCAAATAGCAATACCAAACCACCAGTTACCGATCCAAATCAAAAACCGACCAAATTCAATTTCACACCAGTGAAAAAGAATTTAGACGATATCGTGACCGTTCCTGAAGGCTATCAAGCGCATGTGCTATATGCGATGGGTGACTCGATTAACCCTGCATACCCAGCATGGGATGATAACAATGTTCCTTCTGGCCCGAGCTTCCAATTCCGCTCTGGTGACTGCCATGACGGTATGAGCTTCTTTGGTTTAAATATCACCTCTGGACATTATGATGCCAAACAGTCTGACCAAGGTTTGTTGGTGATGAACCATGAATACATCAATCCAACCTTCTTACACCCACAAGGCCCAACCAAAGTAGATGGCCGTCGCCCTGAAGATGAAGTTATCCGTGAAGTCAATGCACACGGTGTTTCTGTGATTCAAATTGAAAAAGACAGCAAGACTCAAGCCGTTAAACTGGTACAAAACTCTCCATTTAACCGTCGTATTACCGCATCGACCGTAATGGACTTTAAAGGCCCTGTTGCAGGCTCAAGCTTAGTCAGTACGAAGTTTTCAGCCAATGGTCAACAAACCCGTGGTACACACAACAACTGTGGTAATGGTTATACCCCTTGGGGCACTTACCTGACGACAGAAGAAAACTTCATTGGTTACTTCGCTCGTGCGAAAGCAGATGATGCCAAACGTAGTCCTGCTGAAATTGTGGCACTCAACCGTTATGGCCTAAAAGCGGGTGCAAACTCACGCTATGGTTGGGAAACGGCGATTGGAAGTAATGAGTCACAAGATTTATATGACCGTTGGTCAGCGAATGTTACCGGTACTCAGGCAGCAGAAGATTATCGTAATGGTCCAAACACCTTTGGTTGGATTGTCGAAATCGACCCATTTGACCGTCGTGAAAACCCCGTAAAACGTACAGCACTGGGTCGCTTTGCACATGAAGACTGCCGTGCAAGTCGCTTACGTGAAGATGACAACCTTGCGTTTTACATGGGCGATGACTCGCGCGGTGAATACATCTATAAATTTGTATCAGACCAAAAATGGAATAAAAAAGATGTCAACGGTGGCTATGCCGCGGGCGACAAATACATGAACAACGGTAAGTTATACGTCGCCAAATTTAACAATGACGGCAAAGGTCAATGGATTGAATTGAGCTATAACGTCAATGGTTTAAACCAAAGCAACAGCGTGTATCCGTTTAGCTCACAAGCAGATGTTCTGACCTTCGCACGTCTTGCCGCAGATGCTGTCGGTGCTACCAAAATGGACCGCCCTGAATGGGTCGCTGTGCATCCAGACAATGGTGAAGTCTATGTGACCCTCACCAATAACTCGAACCGTGGTACGACGCATGCACTAGATGCTGCCAACCCACGTAACTACACCGACCCTGAAGGTGGTAAAGGCAACGTCAACGGTCATATTATCCGTTTCCGTGAAGACGGTGATACAACCACAGCGCTCAGCTTTACTTGGGATATTTACCTGTTTGGTGCTGAAGCAAAAATGGCGAGCAACATTAACTTATCTGGTCTAAATGACAATAATGACTTGTCATCACCTGATGGGATGTGGTTCGACCCACGTGGTGTGTTATGGATTCAAACCGATGACGGTGCTTATACCGATACCACCAACTGTATGATGCTTGCTGCACTTCCAGGTCAAGTCGGTGATGGCACAAAAGCCACGACATCATCGGGTCAAGAAACCATTGTGGGTGCAAAACTGAATGATGAAAACTTACGTCGCTTCCTGACTGGACCTAAAGAATGTGAAATCACAGGTGTGACGATGACACCTGACTACAAAGCGATTTTTATCAATGTGCAACATCCCGGTGAAGATTCAGCATCCTATGCTGAGCCGACCAGCCACTGGCCTGCATCACAAACCAATGCAGCAGCGACTTCACGTCCTCGCTCAGCGACCGTAGTCATCACCCGTAAAGATGGTGGGGTGATTGCTGGCGAAGCGGTAGAACAAGCTCAGCTAACGCAAAAAACCGCATAAGACACCTCTAAAAAATAAGCCGACGAATCGTCGGCTTTTTTTTATGGCTTTAAATGCACTTCTATCTGGGTGATCTGTTCTTGTTGCTCACCCTGCTGCTGTTTTTCCTGCCAATGCCACTGTGAATCCCGCATACACAATAAATTTGAACAGCGGGTGCCATACACCGGACTTTGAATAAAGGTTGAAGACAGCAAATGTTCCATTTCCGCCTGAATCCCAGTATTGGGTAACAATGATGGAATGATTTTACGTTCATCTTCCAAAATATCCCACGCAGCAGCGTCTATATCCGCCTGTGGTTGCTGGCTTTGTAGCATCGGCAAAAATTCTTGCGTGAAACGTTTACGTAAATGTCGGGTCTTTTCCCAATGTTCAGTCATTAAACCATTAGATGTGACATACACCCCTTTGGCTAAGACTTGTGGCGCTTCACCGCGATTACTCATATAAACGGCTTGAGTGGCATCGCCAACGAATAAATTAAAGCCAGCATAATTACATTGGATTTGTTCCAGTGCTTGCGCAAACCGAATGGGCGTTTGCTCAGATTCTAAAAATTGCTGAATCAAAGCGCCACGTGAAGTGGGATATGCAGTCTGATCACGACCATCACGAAAATTGGTCACAATCGCCCAACGCCCTTGAGCGGTTATCCCCATCCATGTTCCACCAGACTGTAAGTCCTGCCCTGCAATAATCGGACTATCTACCCATTGCTTTAGGCCTGCCGTCGGTCGATGATAAAACTCATCACGATTCGAAATCAGGCAGAGTGGCATGTCATCCAAGACCTGCCAAGCAAAAGCCACAATGCACATATTCAACTCTCAATATCTTTACACATTGAATGTACAACATTTTTCAGCACATTCAGCTAAAATCTGTGCAAAACATAATGACAAGGAACAGCAATGCTGACATATCCAAATATCGACCCTGTGGCGATATCACTGGGGCCACTACAAGTTCACTGGTATGGTCTGATGTATTTATTGGCCTTTTTATTTGCATGGGGCTTGGCAAGCTACCGCGCAAAACAACGTGACGGCTGGAACGCAGAAATGGTCTCTGACCTGATTTTCTATGGTGCATTAGGTGTCGTGATTGGTGGACGCTTTGGCTATGTCTTCTTTTATGGTTTCGATCAGTTCCTTGCCAACCCATTGTGGCTATTCCAAGTTTGGACAGGCGGCATGAGCTTCCATGGCGGTTTCCTTGGGGTCATGATTGCCATGTTACTGTGGTGCAAAAAATATAAAATGACCTGGTTTCAAACCCTCGACTTTATTGCACCCTGCGTTCCGACAGGCTTAATGTTTGGTCGTATTGGCAACTTTATTGGTGGCGAACTATATGGTCGTGCAGTGACTGACCCAAATTTTGCTTTCGGTATGATCTTCCCAACCGATCCACTTCAGTTGGTGCGCCATCCGTCGCAGCTTTATCAAGCACTCTGTGAAGGTTTGATTCTGTTTATTGTGCTGTGGTGGTTTAGTTCAAAACCTCGTCCACGTTATGCCGTTTCAGCCTTGTTCCTCATCGGATATGGTATCGCACGCTTCACCGTTGAATTCTTCCGTGAGCCGGACAATGGTCAACTGTTCATCGGATGGATGAGTAAAGGTCAGTTCCTGACAGTTCCGATGATTCTGATTGGACTATGGATGATGTGGTATGCCTACCAGAAAAAAATCTATGACTGGGGTCCACAAAAGAATCATTAATATTTTCTAAATATCTTTAAGCAAGCGAGGTCCAAGCCTCGCTTTTTTATGCGCTGAAATTTATTCCTTCATACGCATTTACTCCACATGAAGTGACTGAATTAGACAACTGATCTGTGCTAAAGTTTATTCAGCTTATTTTTAAACTATCGATCCATGCTTGAATTTTGGTTTAACCCCAGCGTTTCTGTACTTAAAAAAATCTTGTTTTTTATTGCGATGGCCGTACTGACCGGTGTTCTGTATTGGATGGAACCCCTAACACTTCAAACCATTCTAATGTTCATGGGTACAGGCGTCATTTTCCTGATTTGTCGTTATTGCAAGATTCATTTTGCAGCAAAAAACCCAACAGGTTTGCTCTATCGTTTATTGACCTGGATACCGATTGCACTGCTGTTAGCATTGGTTTTTATCAACATGAATAAGGGTGAAATTTTGATTCCAGGTGCTCAAGGCATTGGCTTTATGGCTTTGGCTATCTGCCTGCTTTCCCCGATTTCACTGCTGAATAAAAACGAGAAAACTTCACCCCAAGGTAAAGTTTAAATGCTGACGTTTTGGTACTCTGAGCGCTGTAACCGACAAATCAAGCTCATCATTTGTATCAGTACCTGCGTGCTTATTTTTCTATGCGCTGAACAAAAACAACTAGATCCCCGCTTTGCGTGCATAAGTTTAGCGATTGGTTTGATGATTGATCTGCTTTATAAGCTCAGACAAGACAAACTAAAAACACTGTCTCAGTCATTAAAATGCGGTTTGGCTAGTTTGCCAATTTTATGTTTAGTGTGCTTAATTTATTTTCTACCCAATGAGCAACGCTGGATTTTAGCGCTGCAATGTGTGGGCTTTGCTGCAATTGGATTATTTATCGTCTCGATCTACAGTCAACGTGCAAAAAGGTTTGAAGACTAACCTTTTTTCACTGAAGGATTATCAATCCGCTAAGCGATAATAGCTATATTTCACATTTGGAGTTCGATAGACCGCATAACCCGCTTGACGATAATCAGACACCCAATCCTTACCTGAATATGCTGCGATATGACCATAACGACTACTTTGATTGCGGTCGATAATATAAATATCGCCTTTCTTAGGACGATCAAACGCTAAATTAATTTTTTGATAACCAATTTTTTGTAATGTGCTGCCCCAGTCTGCTGCGGCAACGGGGTGACCGTTAAAACGTGCCCCTGCGGACTCAAGTGCTAAACGAACACTGCGGGCACATTTCTGAGTACTGCTTTGGCGGGTAATGCCTTGTAAAAATCCAGTCAAACGATCGATATCGATACGCTGACCATTGCGGGATACCACATTTTTAGTCGCTGCTTTTTGAGTGGTATTGGACTTGCCCGTATTTTTACTCGCCTGAGAACGAATTATGATATTTGCCTGAACTGGAGCATGCACTTCACTCAAGTTTACATTGTGATCATAAGCCATTCTTTAACCCACACTCCCGCCTATATTTAGGCATTCAAAAATTTTAACGAGGGTGATAGTACCGCGTAAATCATGTTTTTTCATGTAAAAAATGTAAGATTTCTTAAACAAATCTTCACATTTAAATACGACCGTCTATTTTTAATTCAAATAGATTTATTTTTGATATCAAACTCTTAATCAAAAATAGTTATTCAAAATCACCTCTTCATAATGAGAAAAATTACGTTTATTTTTTAATCAAACTTATCTGTATTTTTTTTCAACGCTGCGAATGTAACATCGCTTAATATGTAAACAATAGAGCTTAAGTCTTCTAAGCTCATGCTTAATTTAACAGACATATTGTCTCGTTAACACTTGATGTAGTTGTTATTAATAGACCTCTTCAGCTCAGACAACTCATCGCTTATTGAATGCAAAATTTGGTCATCACCCAATAAACACCGTATGCTTTTGATTTTTTAAACCCGATCATATTCAAGTACCCATCGCAGTTCCTTCCACACGCAAAACAAGCTAATATGTGCCACAAGAAATTTAGCAAATTATGAGAGAGACATGCGCCAGTATTTAGACCTTTTACAACACATTCTCGACAACGGCGGCGACAAGGGCGACCGTACGGGTACGGGAACACGTTCTGTATTTGGTCATCAAATGCGCTTCGATCTTTCTCAAGGTTTCCCTTTACTCACCACCAAGAAAGTTCATTTCCGCTCTATCGTGATTGAACTGTTGTGGTTCCTTAAAGGCGATACCAATGTTCAATATTTGCAAGACAATAAAGTTTCCATTTGGGATGAATGGTCTACCGCAGAACAAACTGCGCGTTTTGGTCGTCCTGCTGGCGAATTAGGTCCTGTTTACGGTCATCAATGGCGTAATTTCGGTGCAACCAAAAAAGCCGATGGCCTATATGAACAAGATGGTTTTGACCAAATTAAATGGTTGGTCAATGAAATCAAAACCAATCCTAACTCACGTCGTCTAATCGTGTCGGGTTGGAACCCAAATGAGGCAGGTAATGTTGCATTGCCACCATGCCATACCTTGTTTCAATTTTTTGTTCAAAACGGAAAATTATCCTGCCAATTATATCAACGTAGTGCTGACGTTTTTTTGGGTGTGCCGTTTAACATTGCAAGCTATGCCCTGTTAACACACATGATTGCGCAAGTTTGTGGTCTTGGTGTGGGCGACTTCGTTTGGACCGGTGGGGATACACATTTGTATGCCAACCATTTCGAACAAGCGCAGTTGCAACTGACACGTGAACCAATGGGTCTGTGCCAATTAAAACTCAATCCTGAAATCACCGATCTTTTCGATTTTAAATTTGAAGATATTGAAATTGTAGGTTATGAATCACATCCTGCGATTAAAGCCCCTGTTGCTGTTTAATTTTTAGAAATCCCAAGTGAAAAGCAAAATCCCGCTTTACCTCAAGCGGGATTTTGCATTCTAATAGACGGCAAATATTTCGGCTATTTGAGTTCAAACTATGGCATTTCAAAATTTAGAAATCGTGCACGTTGTCGCTATGGATCAGCAGCGCTGCATTGGTAAAGGGAATGATTTGCCGTGGCATATTTCTGCAGATTTACAACACTTTAAAGCCATCACCCAAGGTGGTGTGGTGGTTATGGGACGCAAAACCTTAGAGTCTATGGGACGTACCCTACCGAAGCGTGTCAATTGGGTCATTACACGAGATAGCAATTGGTCATTTGAAGGCACCAAAGTCGCATATAGTATCGACGAGGCGTTAACGCAAGCTGTTGCTGATGTCGCGAGTTCAGAAAAACCAACGAGTTTGTTTATTATTGGTGGTGGTGAAATTTTTAAGCAAACCATCGGCATCGCAGACCGTTTAGAACTCACGCATGTTGAACTCGATGTTCAAGGTGATGCGCATTATCCTGAAATTCCTGCGGACTTTCAAAAAGTGGCGTCAGAACAACATATCGACGACAAAACTGGGATTGCTTTTGAGTTCGCAACTTACCGAAAATAAAGAAAAATCTTAAGCTAAAAGAAAAATATGCAACAGAGTGACCAACGAGCAATGTTCAAAAAAATAGGGCGAAGTATTCTTCATGCTCTATTTAGTGTGTTTGTCCTCTGTTCTTCGATTTGGCTCTGTGCCGCCCTGTGGATACAGCAACCGGCAGGCTGGTTAGGCAGCCGCATTATCATTGGAATCTGGATCGCTTTTGCTCTAAGCATTTTAGGCATCTATATTACCCAACACTTTTTTAGCCGTCGTAAAGATGTCTTGATTTATATTGCGGGCTTTATCTGTGGTCTATTTTGGTATTTTGGCATGGAGGCACGCCAAGATCGTGAATGGAATCCTGAAGTAGCTGAAATTCTACATTATGAAAAGCAAGGCAATCTCGTCACCTTACATAATGTGCGTAATTTCGACTGGCATGCCGATGGCAGCTATACTCCGCACTGGGAAACCCGCCAATATGACCTGAGTCAAATCAATGGCGTCAACATCATTACCTCGTATTGGATGGGGCCGCAAATTGCCCATACACTGGTCAGTTTTGATTTTGCTGACCGACCACCGCTGACGTTTTCGATTGAAATTCGCAAAGAGAAAAACGAAGAATTCTCTGCGATTGGTGGTTTTTTCCGTAAATATGAACTGAGCCTTATTGCATCTGATGAAAAAGATATCATCTATACCCGTAGCAATACACGTGGTGAACAGGTCTATTTCTTCCCCGTAAACATGCCAAAATCTGAAATGCAGGCGCTGTTTGTAGAATATCTCCATAAAGCTGATGAACTGCGGACTCAACCTAAATGGTACAACACGCTCACCAGTAATTGTACAACACTGGTGTTTGACATGATTCAAGCGGTTTCCAAACATCAACTTCCAACCGATTACCGCTTATTTGCATCCGGTTATTTGCCGAATTATTTGTATGACCTCCATGCCATAGACCAAAATTGGGATATGAAAACATGGTATCAAAAAGCCCATGTTAACCCTCGTGTCTCTCAAATCAAGCAACTGAGCAGTGAACAATATTCCAAATTAATTCGACAAGGTTTGCCGCATTCACATTCAAATCCAAGCGCCAATCAATTGTAATTCTTAAATAATGATACAAATATGGCTAGCTTATCTGTGCGATATTTGCTTAGATAGTTGAAATGCTTCCACGGGGAAATTCCGATGCTAAAACAAATATTTGTTGCTGCAACTTTGGTTTCAACTTTAGTGGTGACAGGCTGTGAAAGCATGCCTGCACAAGACAACACCATAACTGAAAATTTAAACCTATTACACAATCGTACTTGGATTGCCACTCAGATTGGCAACACTCCAATCAAAACAGCACCCAATGCGCAGAATATTCCAAGCATTCAATTCGATGCGGCTTCAAAACGTGTCTCAGGTGCAGACGGCTGTAATCGTATAATGGGTGGCTATAATGCTGGCAAAGACACCATAACGTTTGGCCCGATTGCTGCGACACAAATGGCTTGTCTCAATAACAATGGGCTAGAGCGACAGTACCATGCAGCACTCGAAAAGGTAACGCATTATCAAGTTTTTGGAAAAACCTTGAAATTGCTAGACCGTCACGGCAATTTATTAATTCAATATGAAAGCGCTGTTCAACCGCGTTAAATCATTTTAAAAGTCTGCTTCGGCAGACTTTTTTATTCACTGTTCAGTCATGCCAGAGACATTTAATGCACATAAACTTGTGATTAGTATACAGACGTACATTGCAGTTTTTAGCTATAACCCCATATTAAACATCAGGGAACAAGATAGGATTTCACTATGCAACAAGCGGTATTTGGTGGTGGGTGCTTTTGGTGTGTAGAAGCAGTTTTTCTACAACTAAAGGGCGTGCAAACAGTCGTCAGTGGTTATGCAGGGGGAGTTACTCAGCATCCGAGCTATGAGCAAATCTGTGAGGGAAACACCCAACATGCAGAAGTCATTCAGATCAATTTTGATGACAGCCAAATCAGTTTTAGCCAATTGCTAGATGTATTTTTCGCAACTCACGATCCAACCACGCTGAACCGTCAAGGCAATGATGTCGGTACACAGTATCGCTCAGTGATTTTCTATCAGGACGAATCACAAAAGCAGCTGGCTGAACAACGTATTGAAGAATTAAAAGCTGAAGGCATCAATATCGTGACTGAACTGAGTCCAATGCCGACCTTCTACCCTGCCGAAGAATATCATCAAAACTTCTTTGCACGTAACCCAAACCAAGGTTATTGTAATTTCTCAATACCACCTAAACTCATGAAATTACGTAGCAAATTTCAAGACCTACTCAAATCTGAGTGATCTAATTAAACGGCATCTATTTTCAAAATAGAGACATAAAAAAAGCGACATTTCAGTCGCTTTTTTTAGTTATCTTTGCTCAGTGCTTAGTTATCACTGGCAAAGGCGATATCGCTGAGTCCGGCTCCACTCGCACGCGACATCACTTGTGCAACTGTGTCATAACGTGATTCTTTATCGGCTTTTAATACCAATGCAGGCTTACGTTCTTGCTGACCAGCTGTATTTAGACGACTTTCTAAATCTTCGAGCGTGACAATATCACCATTCCAAGCGATATCACCCGCTGAGTTAATGCTGATGGTTACGCTTTCAGTTGGCAGATCAATCACTTCTGCAGTCGTTTGTGGCAAGGTTAATGGAATTGATGGGTTGGCAACAGTCGCAGTCACCAAGAAGATGATCATCAATACCAACATAATATCGATGAGCGGAATGAGGTTCATCTCATTCATGCCAGCATCGTTGTCTTCACCCAATTGAAAAGCCATTAAGCTTGACCTCCAGCTAAACTTTGCTGTGCAGTTTTCACGTCTTCTTTCTTCGCTGCAGATTCTTGTTGCAACATAGTATCAATCAATAAACCATGCGCTTGATCTTGCAATTCATTCGAAAGTGTACGATTAAAACGAACACAGATGTTATAAGCCAAAACCGCAGGAATCGCCACAGCCAAACCAAGACCCGTCATGATCAAGGCTTCACCGACTGGTGTTGCTACTTGTGCAAGACCTGCTTGACCGCTTTTTCCTACTGCTACAAGGGCATGAAAAATACCCCACACAGTACCGAACAAACCTACGAACGGTGCAATTGAAGCAATCGTACCCAATACAGATACGCCTTTTTCAGCATTAGCTTTTTCTACCGAAATTTGACGTAGTAATGCTTGTTCTGCCACAGCCTTACGTTGTTCAAAAGCTAAAGGAGCAAATTTCGCTTTCAGTTTGCTTAGTGCATCTGCAAGGTGGTTATATGCCACTTGCTTGAGCTGACGTGTGCCCATAATACGAAGAACGAAGATCGTCCAAGTCGCAATCGACATTGCAAGTAACACGAAATACAGTGTTTTGCTGACTGCATCTGCATGTTGCCAATAAACTGAAAAGTTCATATTCGAACTCCTAATGGGTTAGCCGGAATCTTAATTAAGTTTAAAGTTGAATGGTTGATCAACTCGCGTCGGAGTTGCCACACCATTATCAATATATTTGGATAAACGTGCACGCTTCACTGCAGCAGTCACTTTACGGTTTACAGCAGCGCCACAAGTCGAGTTTTTAATCGTTGCTGATTCGACTTTACCTTCAGCACTTGCTGCAATCGCAACTTCAACTGTACACGACGCTTTTAATTCACCATCTTCAAATTGAACATTCGGTTTCTTAATCCAACTGACACCATTACCAATGCTGACTGTTTTAGGTGTCGGTGGCGCAGGTGGTGCTGGAGGCGCAGGTGGTGGTGCAACAGGTGCCGGAGGTGTTGGTTCAACACGAACGACTTTCGTTTCAGAAACCACAGTTGAAACAACAGGTGTTGGTGGTACGTTTTTGACCGCTTCAACAGTTGGTTTCGGCGCATCTTTCTTTTTCACCTGTTCCACTTTTTCCACTTTCTTCGGTGGAGGTGGTAAAGGCTTATCTACAATTTTAACTTCTTTTGGCTTTGGTGGCTCTTTCTTCGGTTCTGGTTTTGGCTTCGGAGGTTCTGGTTTTTTCTCTTCAACAATCTTCACAAAGCGAACTTTAATCGGATCTTTTTCGATCGGTTTAAGTTCTGGTGCTTTCATATTGCTGACCGCCCACAATACCCCCATATGCCCTACCACAACAGCGAGAAGCGCAGTAATGATTTTCTTTTTCATCGGGTTAGGTGATTGCATCATTGGAGCGGGAGATTGACTCATTAAACTCAGTTACCTTGAAGAAGCGATTGCATTTATTTTGTCAAAAATACAATCATGCTCATCGGTTAGCACAATTAAAGTACGGTAATAATAAATGAGAAGTGTTTTCATTTGCAACTATTAATTCGTCAGTTTTAATGACTTTTTTTAATCATAATATAAAAAAGGCATACCTAAAGTATGCCCTTTTATTCAAAAATTCATCTCGTTTTATTGAAATACAACAGTTTTATTACCATCGACAATAATACGATCTTCAAGATGCCATTTGACTGCACGTGCGAGCACATTACGCTCTACGTCCTGACCTAACTCACGCAATTGCTCAACAGTAAAGTCGTGACTTACACGCTCTACGTCTTGCTCAATAATCGGCCCTTGGTCAAGATCAGCAGTCACATAGTGCGCTGTCGCACCAATCAACTTCACACCTTTTTCATGCGCTTGTTTATATGGGTTCGCACCAACAAAGGCTGGGAGGAATGAATGGTGAATATTGATCACTTTCATTTCCCATTTTTGAACAAATTCTTCGTCTAAAATTTGCATATAACGAGCAAGAACCAATAAATCATTGCCTTGCATCAATTGATCAATTTGCTCATAAGCTTCGCGTTTATTTTCTTTGTTCACAGGAACAACTTCAAACGGAATACCGAAATTTTCTACAGATTCACGTAAAGCCTCGTGATTAGACACGACTTTGGTGATTTCACATGGCAAACCACCACGTGCATGACGCCATAACAGTTCAAGCAATGCATGGTCAACTTTAGACACCAAGATACCGACTTTCTTCACATCACTGACTAAAGCTAAACGCCAGTGCATGTTGTAACGCTCAGCAACATTGCTCGCAAATGTTTGAGTTAGACTTTCTTTACGGCTTTGTAAATTGTCCAATTCGAACTCAACACGCATGAAGTATCGCCCCCCTTGAGCTTCAGTCGCGTATTGATCAAGTGCGGTAATATTTGCTCCCTGATGATACAAAAAGCTCGATACAGCTTGCACAATCCCTGGTTTATCTTCACAGGTAATGAGTAAGCGTGCTGTGTTAGCGGTCGACATATTCATGTTGGTTTATATCACTAATCAGTTAAATTGAAAAAAGAGCC
This sequence comes from Acinetobacter sp. YH1901134, assembly GCF_013416965.1. Lineage (NCBI taxonomy): Bacteria > Pseudomonadati > Pseudomonadota > Gammaproteobacteria > Moraxellales > Moraxellaceae > Acinetobacter > Acinetobacter sp. YH1901134. Next base: position 162,429 of record NZ_VPEW01000009.1, read on the forward strand.
GAGTATTCTAACGCTTTTTAAAGCCAGACTAAATAGTCTTATTCAGTAACCTGATGCTTTACGTTTGAAAGACTTGCAAATAAGTCCGACGGCCCTAAAGTTTCGAGCAGTCGCTCATAGGTTTCACGGCTTTCACCACGTAGATATGCGCCTTCTAAGAACACCATTTGTCGCAGTGCTTGCCACACCCACTTTTCTTCCAAAGTGTTGGAGTCAGTAATATGGCCCGACATATAAAGGAAGTTGGTCCAGTTGGTCAGCACGATCCACAAGTTAATGGTTAAGGCCTCAATTTCAGAATCGGTCATCTGCATTAAGCCTGCATCGACAAAAGCACGATAAATTTTCTGCCCTTGTTGCATAACTTGACCGGCAAAACGTGGATACATTTTGCGGAAATCTTCATTATTTTCGACCAAGTGATAAACATCACGATGTAAAAAGCGATAAGCCCATAATTGGCTACTTAACACTTGGAAATAGCGAATTTTATCATTGGCATCAAGCTGACGATCATCAGGAAGCGCTAACATTTCTAGCGTTTCATGCTGATATTGCTCCATTAATTCCTTAATAATTTCACTTTTATTTCGGAAATGGTAATACAAGTTACCAGGACTCATTCCCAGTTCAGCAGCAATATGATTGGTTGTCACTGAACGCTCGCCACGCTCATTAAACAACTGCAAACTCAGCTGCAAAATACGTTCTTTCGTTTTTAAGGTTTTGGTGTGAGACATCCTAAAACAACCATTTATTTCAAAGCATTAGAACACTAACACATAAAGTAACTTGACTATTTAGAGTATTTGCTCTAAAAAATTAATTAATCGCTAATTTGGATATGGTCGTGCGACATGAATAGTCAAACAAAAACAACTTCAATGACACCACATTCTTTTGATCACCAGCATCTCAACAATATGTTGGAACAGCAGAAACAAGCATATTTACGTTACCCATTGCCTACAGCGAAGGAACGTATAGACCGTTTGGCTCGGCTTAAGCGTATCTTAGTTAAGTATCAAGATCAATTTGCTGATGCAATTAATCAAGACTATGGTAACCGTTCTATTGGTGAAACCAAGATTGGTGAGTTACTTACCTGTCTTGAGCACATCAAATATTATAGCAAGCATTTGACAGACTGGATGAAACCATCCAAACGCCATGTCGGAATTATTCATCAACCTGCAAAAGCATGGGTGCAATATCAACCACTTGGTGTCGTCGGCATTATTACGCCATGGAACTACCCACTGCTTCTTTCTATAGGCCCACTGATTTGTGCTTTAGCTGCGGGCAACCATGCCATGATCAAAATTTCGAGTGCCTCTGCGGCATTCGGTGATGTGCTAGAAAAAGCTCTCGCAGAAGCATTTCCTCAAGAATTGGTCGCAGTCGTCAACGGTGGTGGCCCAATTTCAGATGCGTTTAGTCACCTTGCCTTCGACAAAATGATTTTTACTGGCTCGACCAATGTCGGTAAATCCGTCATGGCGGCAGCGTCTGAAAACTTAGTTCCGGTGATTTTAGAATTAGGCGGAAAGTCACCTGTATTGGTTCATCCGTCTATTGACCTAGCAGATGTCGCACAGCGTCTTGCTGTTGGTAAACTTTGGAATGCAGGTCAAACTTGTGTTGCACCTGACTATGTGTTCTTACCTCGGGGTAAAACGGCTGAATTTTTAGATCACTATAAAGTGTGCGTTGAAGCCATGTACCCAAGTATTGCCCATAATCAGGACTACACCTCGATTATTAATGACAAGCAGTACAACCGCCTACAAGGTTATTTAGAAGATGCGCGTGATCAAGGCGCACAAATCATCAGTTTTAACCCACAAAATGAAGATGTGGATGCTGTACGTAAAATTGCACCTACGGTTTTAACTGGTGTCACTCCAGACATGCAAATTATGCAGCAAGAAATCTTCGGTCCGATCCTTCCGATCATGGAATATGATCAAATTGACGAGGTTATTGCTTTTATTAATAGCCGTCCTCGTCCACTTGCTTTATACTATTTCGACTTTGATCAGGCACGTGCCGACTATGTCGCAACACGTACCCATTCAGGACATTTCGGACAAAACACGGTATTAACCCATGTTGCTCAAGATGACCTGCCGTTTGGCGGTGTGGGGGCTTCGGGTATGGGGAAATATCATGGTCCAGAAGGTTTCTTCAGTTTGTCGCATGAACGCTCGGTGATGTCGAATCCAAAACTCTATAGTTTGAAATTCATTCTTCCACCGTTCAATAAGCCGATCCACAAACTGATTTCGAAGACACTTCTTCGATAAACGATCAAGGCATGAACGATCACACTAGGTGATCGTTCGTTTTATGCAAAATCGCTTGTCTTTTAAGCGCATTTTTGATATAAAACGCCCCTTGAATGAATTCAATGTTTTTTTTGACTGGCCATACAGATTTGCTGTTGGCTAAATCAATGGAGTTACACCATGTCTAAGGTTTGCCAAGTTACCGGCAAGCGTCCAGTCGTTGGTAACAACGTCTCACACGCCAACAACAAAACTAAACGCCGGTTCGAGCCGAACCTGCATCACCACCGTTTTTGGTTAGAAAGCGAAAAACGTTTCGTACGTCTTCGTCTAACTACTAAAGGTATGCGTATTATCGACAAATTGGGCATCGAAAAGGTTGTTGCTGACCTACGTGCTCAAGGTCAAAAGATCTAAGGAGCTACGAACATGCGTGATAAAATTCGCCTAGTTTCTTCTGCTGGTACAGGTTATTTCTACACTACCACTAAGAACAAACGTACTATGCCGGAAAAAATGGAAATCAAAAAATTTGATCCAAAAATCCGTCAACACGTAATTTTCAAAGAAGCTAAAATCAAATAATTTTAGTTTTTTGAAAAAAACGACCTGCTTAGGTCGTTTTTTTTTGCATTTTTTTTATTCGAATTGCTAAACTTTCAAAATGCTTTTGGCACTTTTTGTGCTTGTCTTTTTTACCCTTAACTTAGGCTTAAGGAGTTTTTAGTGCCTCATGATGTAGAACTTATAATATTACTTGCTGTTGGCTTTGGTTTTGCCTTAATTTTTGGCTATATAGCTGCGCGCCTGCGACTTCCTCCCCTCATCGGCTATCTGATTGCCGGTATTATTATTAGCCCAAATACGCCTGGAGTAGTTGGTGACATCCATCTCGCTAACCAGTTGGCCGAACTCGGTGTCATGTTCCTGATGTTTGGCGTGGGTATGCACTTTTCACTCAATGATTTGATGCAAGTCCGTCGTATTGCTTTGCCCGGTGCCATTTTACAAATTGCAGTGGCGACCTTACTGGGTATGGGAATTTCCATGCTTTGGGGCTGGAGCATGGGCTCAGCCTTAGTGTTTGGCTTAAGTTTGTCGTGTGCAAGTACGGTGGTTCTCCTCAAGGCTCTCGGTGACCGAGGCTTACTTAACTCCGTGAATGGTAAAATTGCTGTAGGCTGGCTCTTGGTTGAAGATCTGGTCATGGTCTTGGTTCTGGTCTTACTCCCTGCCACAGCAGTATTGCTTGGTGGACAGCCACTCACAGAAAGTAGTGCAGATGAAAATATCTGGCTCACCCTTGGTATTACCTTACTCAAAGTGGCAGGCTTTATTGCCTTCATGCTGATCATTGGTAAACGCTTAGTGCCAATGATTATGCAAGTGGTTGCACGCTTAGGCTCACGTGAATTATTCACGCTTACCGTGGTTGCAGCAGCTGTGTCTATTGCCTTTGGTGCCTACAAGGTATTTGGTGTATCCATGGCACTGGGCGCATTTTTTGCCGGTATGGTGGTCAAAGAGTCTGACTTTAGTCACCGTGCAGAAGAAGAAACCCTTCCGCTTCGTGAAATTTTTTCGATTTTGTTTTTCGTCTCCGTCGGCATGCTGTTTGATCCACGGATCTTGATTGAACAACCGCTTCACGTCTTAGCAGTAGTCGGCATTATCATGATTGGTAAGACCATCGCTGCAATGGCGTTGGTGTTGTTCTTCCGTTACCCCATCAATACCGCATTAACCGTTGGGGCGAGTTTGGCGCAGATTGGTGAGTTCTCATTTATTTTGGCGACCTTAGGTGTATCTCTAAATCTCCTTTCAATGGAAGGTCAAAATCTGATACTGGCAGGCGCTTTAATCTCGATTACGCTGAATTCATTTATATTTTCTGCAATCGAGCCTATGCAGCGACTCATCCGTGAGCGCTCGAATTTGGCCCGTTTACTGGAACGTAGTAGTGACCCATTGGCCATGTTGCCGGATGAGGTCTCACAGGATTATCTGCGTGATCAGGTGGTGCTGATTGGTCATGGTGAAGTCGGTCGTCGTATTACTCGCGAATTAATGAATGAAAACATTAAAGTGGTTATTGCTGAAGAAAACCGTGAAATCGTGGAAAACTTGCGGGAAAAAGGCATCGCTGCGGTATCTGGTGTAGCAACAGAACCGGGTGTTTTAATTCAAGCCCATATTCAACACGCACGCCTTTTGGTCATTTCACCTATGGATATTTTAGATATTCATAAAATTGTCGATATTGCCAAAATGCTGAATCCGTCTATCCAAGTATTGGTTTGTGCTGAAAGTAAAGAAGAAGCTGAAGTCATTCGTCGTGACAATATCGGTGAGGTTTATTATGCCAAAGAGGAAATGGCGAAAAATATGAGCAATCATATTTTAAATCAAATCCAAATTGCCCATCACCAAACACCGACACACTAAATGCCTAAATAAAACGCTTAGGGGCAATACCCAAAAGGCGATGCATTAAAGCATCGCCTTTTTTTAAACTGATATAATTCAGTAATATTAAAATCACAAATAATTGAATTTAAAAAACATATTGATAAAATGAGCACCAAACAAAGTATCATTTTAAAAACTTCAAACCAAGATAAACATGTTCATTCTCTATTTAGGCTTTGCCATTATTTTAATTGGCGGTCTGGGCTTTCTCATCGCTGCATTTAAAACCAGTATTTTATGGGGTCTAGGCTGTCTATTGTTTTATCCCATTTCCATCGTCTTTCTGATTTTGTATTGGCAAGATGCCAAAAATCCATTTTTCTTACAGCTCATCGGGGTCTTCATTGTATTTTTAGGTTCGATGCTGATCTCACCTGCTGAACTGAGCAAAGTCTAAGTGCCATTTTGAGTATAAAAAAACGCACCAAAAGGTGCGTTTTCATCAACATGATCCACAAAATCAGCAGCTATATGATTAGCTCATATATTTTGGCTTTTCATCAACCACTTCGGCATGCCATTCATCCACTTGTTTTTCTAACAGACCAAACAATGCAGCCTGAATCATTTGCTGAGCGATCACACTCATTTGATCGCCCAAAATATTGCGTAATTCTTCATTGAATTGGATAGTCACCAAAGGCTCTTTTTCTGAGCCTGCATTACGCAATGCCAACTCACCACCTTCCAATTGAACCAGCTCTAAAATTGCTTCCTGGTTCCCAAAGAGTTCTTTCAACTGTTCTATAGACATATATCCCTCCATGCGCAACATGGTGATAAAGGCATCTGCACTTTGTATTACTTAGATAATCTTATATCGGGTTAAATAAATTTATTTCAAGTAGCAATAGTCCGATTAGAACTCCACCATCTCGTTACGAAATCCATCAATTAATTGAGTTAGATCACGATGCCATTCACGCAAAATAGCGGTATCTGGTAACCATGCTTGCGGTGTTTGGGTAACTTTAATAATTAAATTTGAAGATGTTTCATCTTCTGGCTCTGGTGCAGACGGTTCAGGTGCATACTGACACATACGATGTGCACGTTTCAGCTCTGCAATAAAACCCTGCTTTGCCAATTGCTGCATAACAGTCACTTCAGGTGATATCTGACCTTTTTCAGCCATCAGCGTTTCAATCGACTTTAACGTGGGCGCAGGATCATTTAAACGATAGTAACGCACCAACTCTTGTAAAAACGCAAGTACTGCACCATGCAAATGAAAAACTGCTGCTTCGCGATAAGCCTGAGCTTGTTGAACATGATCAGTCTGCTCGGCTTGCTGACATGCAAGACGGGTAAAATATAACTTTTGATTGGTACGATCAGCATGAAAGCGAGCAACACGAGACATGAACAATTCCCTAAATTTTGGCGTTTTTCTACATGAATAAGCTTAAACGGATTTTTAGGAAATTCACAATAAATATTATGGATGATCGATTTCAATTAAATAAATGTCACGCTTGGCAGGAACAGGCATATCCCAATCAATCATCCTGATATTTTCCAGACGCCAAGCCCAGTACCCTGCTGCCCAATATGTCGCCTGCGCTTGGTCTACCTCTGTTTCAGTCCATGCATGAACGTCATATACATCGACCATCGCCACTGCACGTCCAATATCTTCATCTCCGCTTTCATGTAAGTAGCGTTGATTTTCCACGATCACTAAATCTTTTAAAGGCAAATGTTCGGGCTGCCATGAGCGGACTTCAAGCGTTTTAAGCCCACAAGCAATGTTCGAACCAGATGGCGCAACAATCGACAAAGCCGAGTAGCATTTTTTCATAGATCACTGATAAAAAAAGGAGCGTAACGCTCCTTTTTAAATTTATGCTTTAGGCTTATCTTCAGCCGCTTTTACGCGAATACCCGCACCTTTGACTTTCAAAGTATTCAGGCCTTTAATCGCTTTTACAGCTTCACGACCATTTGGCATTTCGACAAAACCAAACCCTTTCGATTTACCTGTGCTTGCATCCATAACAACAACAGCAGACTCTACTGCGCCAAATGGTTTAAACAGTTCAACCAATTCTGCTTCAGTAACTGAACGCTCTAAGTTACGTACTAAAATTTTCATTCAATCTTCCAAATAGACAGCATCATCAAAAAGCATTTGTCTATTTTGCTTTTTAACTTGCGTGTAAATCACGTCAAAAATCTATTTTAATCGAGATCGATACCAAAATCTAAATTAATCGATTTTCTTTCGATTAACGCACTTTTTACGGTTTGCTGACGGGTTTTATAATGTGTTTCCAAACTACATAGGTTTCGAGTTAAATCATTCATAAAGTAACTTTCTACTTTACGCCCTTGCTCATCGACAGTTTCACGCGCCCAGTGGTTCAAGTTTTGCTTAGTCAAAATCAATTCATTTTGCGCACGTGTCAGCGCCACATATAACACCCGACGTTCTTCTTCCACTTCATCGAAATTACCTTGGGCACGTGCATGCGGATATTGCCCTGGTGTGACATTCGCCACATAACAGACTTTTTGCTCCGTTCCTTTTGCCGAATGAATGGTAATTAAAGTCACGACATCACTATCTGATTGCCGTTCAATTTCAGAAATAGACACAGGATCGAGCACATACTCTTCAAGAAATTCACTGAGCTGTGTATGCTTTGATGCCAGTTGTTTCACCAAATCAAAATCCCCGACACGGCGGTTCCAATCTTTTTTATAGTTTTCTTCCAGCTGCTCAGAAATCGCTTGAACAGCCAAGCTTACACATTCTTTGACTTGATCTTTCAACACCGACATTTGCTTCATCATCAGAATCGCTTGATCAGGTACTTTGCCAAACTTTTCCAACTTGGTTGCAATGGCTTGCATTTCTGGCTCGAGTAAAATCTGCTGCGATAACTTACTCGCACCTACATCACCCACACCATTCCACAAGGTTAAAAAGCGCATCCATGCAATATCATCTAAAGGATTGGCCACTACACGCAATACACTGAGTAAGTCTTTTACATGGGCTGTTTCAAGTAATTTCATGCCGCCAATAAAGCGATACGGCACGTTTGCGGCAATACAGGCCGCTTCAATATGACGAGCAGCAAAGCTTGAACGCACAAGCACCATATGATCCGACCATTTGCTGCCTTCGAGGTAATGGCGCTCTTTAATATCAATGGCAATCCATTTGGCTTCATCAAACTCATTCGGGAAAATATGCATTTTCGGCTTAATCCCTTCACCACGATAGGCATCTAGGCGTTTGTCATATTTAATTTCACTTTCATCCAACAACCAATTCGACAGATCTAAAATTTCTTGGGTTGAACGATAATTTTTTTCGAGTTTGAAAATCTGTGCGTCGGGTACACGCTCTTTGAAATGATGAATATTTTCAAAGTCTGCACCACGGAAGCCGTAAATGGACTGTGCATCATCGCCGACACAGAACAAGCTGACACGTTCTTTTAGTGGCTCAAGTAACGCCCATTGCAGCGGATTGGTATCCTGCATTTCATCAACCAACATGTGGCGACAAATTGAAGCGACATAATCGACCAGTCCATCTGATTCCGCCAAGGCTTTCGCCACAATCGCCAAGATATCGTCATAATCTAAAAAACTACGCGCACGTTTACGAGCTTCGTATTCTTTCATGATATCCGCGATTTGATCTTTTAACGCAAAGTACTCAGGCATTTGCTTTTCCATGGCAATGCTGAGTTTTTGACGCGTATTCCGCGCAAAAGAATATAGGTCACAGAGTTCTTTTGGCTTGGGTAAGTGATTGGGGTTTTTCTTATCATCACGGCCACGAATCAGGCGGAACATCATGAGTTGATCATCACGATCAATAATCGAAAACTGTTCTAGACCAAAGGCTTTTGGAATACGGCGCAAGAGGTACATACAAAAGGTATGAAAGGTTGATGCACGTAACCCTTTGGCTTGCTCACCTAGAGCCAACTCCACACGAGCGACAATTTCACTGGCAGCACGGCGAGTAAAAGTCAAAATTTGAATTTGATTGGCAGGCACGCCTTGATCAATTAAATAGGCAGCACGCGCCACGATGGTTTTGGTTTTACCACAACCTGCTCCTGCCAAAACCAAGCTATGCTGTGCTTCTGTTGTTGCGGCTTGTTTTTGTTGAGGATTTAATTCATCAATCAGGTTGGCTAAACTCATGGTTTCTCATCATTTCATGGATAGGTATAGTTTAGCAGATTGAAAAAAAATACATGTTAATGTAGGATCAAAATTACAACTAGAAAAAGATAAGTTTATGAAAAATTTTAAGCTAATTAGCCATTTCCTTCAGCCAGTTTTATTACTTTTAATATTTACAAATCATCCATCTTACGCAAAAAAATTGACTCAAACTGAATTTGATCACTTGATAAGTAAAAATAATCAGAAAGGAATTCAACTCCATGATGATCTAGCTGTAGCTCTAATTTCTGGCAATCATAAGCTTATATCCGATAATTTATGTGCAACTTATAAAATGAGTAAAGCACAATATGAAATTGCTTCAGAGAATTCTGAATTATTAAAAGCGAAACGGGCAAAAGAAAATGCAATAGAAAATATAAAAAACATTGAAAATATAATTCCAAAAAATCAAAAACCAATGGAAAAATATTGCAAAGATTCTCAACCAAATTAATCATATTTTCTAACTATGATTATCCTAAAACTCGCTAGATGCATTCATAAATTTTACCTTGATTTTTATTTCAAACATCTCATCACATTTCGACAGCAATGTTCCAAATTTAGTTCCGCATTTTTTAATGCATCTTCCAACTTACAATCTGGTGGATTAATCCCAACAATCTGTGTGAAACCTAAATCATAGAGTTCTGCTATCCCCTCACCCACTAGACCAGTAAAGGCGATCACAGGTTTATTAAACTTTTTTGCAACTTGCGCCACACCAAATGGCGTTTTACCGAACTTAGTTTGATGATCAATTTTCCCTTCACCTGTCAGCACATAATCTGCCTGTGCTATTTTTTCATTCAACTGACATTGTTCAATGACCAATTCCACACCTGATTGCATCGATGCACCTGCAAAAGCCATCAACCCAAAACCTAATCCACCAGCAGCGCCTGCACCTACTACATCACGTAAAGTACAACCCAGTGTCGCTTCAACGACATTAGCATAATGACTGAGGTTCTGATCTAACTGACGCACCATCTCCTGCGTTGCGCCTTTTTGCGGGCCAAAGATATGGGATGCGCCATTATCACCACATAGTGGATTAATGACATCGCTGGCAATGATGATCTCTGTGTACGTTAAACGTGAGTCGAGCTGCGTCAAATCAAGACTGTTAATTTGATCCAGATAACCACCACAAACTGCTATTTCGAAGCCATTTTCATCTAAAAATTGCGCCCCCAAGGCCTGCGCCATACCTGCACCGCCATCATTGGTCACACTCCCACCCAAGCCAATGATAATTTTACTTACTCCGAAGTCTAGAGCAGCCTTGATCATTTCGCCCGTACCATAAGTTGACGTCAATAAAGGATTTCGCTGAACAATATCGACAAGATGAATACCATTGGCTTTTGCCATTTCAATCACCGCAGTTTTTCCACCGTCAATCAAACCGAAATACGTCGTCACACGTTGATTGGGCAAAGGACCTGTAAGCGCTATCGTCACTTTTTGGCCGTCGCAAGCACTGAGTAACGCATCTACAGTTCCCTCACCGCCATCTGCCATTGGCACAGCGATGACATTTGCATCTGGTATGAGCTTTAAAATTGCACGCTGCATCGCGTCACAGGCTTGTTGAGCACTCATACTTTCTTTAAATGATGAGCACTCATACTTTCTTTAAATGAATCGGGCGCAAGAACAAAAGTGGTCATCTAAATGCTCAAAATAAAACTTGTCCTCAACCATAACGGTTTTAAAATAGCAGGTATATCTAAAAACATCAGAAAGGTTCGAAATGTCACGAATCAACCTAGGTCAGTCTGCACCTGAACTGTATAAAAAAGTTGCAGAACTTGATGCACTGGCAATGCAAAAAATAAATGAGTCTGGCCTAAGTGAAGGTTTAGCCCATTTACTGAAATTACGTGCATCCCAAATCAACGAATGTGCATTCTGTATTCGCATGCATGCACAAGATGCACTTAAAACTGGTGAAAGCATTGAACGTATTAGCCTACTCAATGCATGGCGTGAAACTGCGTACTACGATGAAAAAGAACGTGCGGCTTTAAGCTTGATCGAAGCAATTACATTGATTGCCGAAGGCCAAGTTCCCGATGCAGTTTATGAAGATGCTTTGCCCTTTTTAACAGATGATCAAATCAGTGCCGTGGAATGGCTGGCTATTGTGATCAACACATGGAACCGAATTGCAATTAGTAGCCGCTATAGCGTTAAACCTTAACGGGTTGTACACATTAAAAGTGAATAAAAAAAAGAGTGCCTCAGCACTCTTTTTTTATTTATCAGATCCGCAAGCAGCTTACTGCTCTGCCGAGCTTTTCGGCACTTCACGTCGAATATAAGAAGCCAAAGTAAGGTAGTTGACCCCTTGGAATAAAATATCAACCGCCAAGAATAATCCTAATACCCAAAATGGCGCATCAGGCGACATCAAAATGATCACACCCGTAATCAAGGTCAATAGACCTGAAAATAGTGTCCATCCCCAACCTTGAAATGCTCGAAATAGCACAGCATTAAAGATACGAATGACCCCTGCAATGATCAAAATAATCGCCAACAAATTGGTCAGGACAATGGCCGTTTTGACAGGCGTTGTAAATGCATAATAGCCTGCGACCAAATACAACACACCAAATAGTGCCCAGAACCAGCGGTAGCCGCCTTCAAAAATTTTAAATGCTGCGATGAAGTGAATTACGCCACCTAACATCATCAGCAAACCAAAAATATAAATCACCGTAAGTGTCGCAAATGGCAAGGCTACCAAAAGGACCAATCCGAAGACCACCAATAAAGCACCTAAACCGAGATACCACTTACGGTTTTCATGGAGCTGACTGCGAATTAAATCGTTGCCTACTGTTCTCATGCTTTTTCTCAAGTTATTCGTTATTCAATGGATTATGCAACTTCATGATGAAGAAAAATGAAAGAAAAGTCCAAATCTTATCCACACTGCTGACTTAGACTGTGGATAAGATAGGTTTTATCCACATTATTTTTTCCATCCCACTTCAATCGCTGTGACGTCATTCACCACAGTATCAGCTAAATCTTCAGGCATTTTACTTTGCGTCTGTGAGGTAGGAATATGCCCTGCCATCAGTTCAGCTTTGCTTTGTGGAAACAAAGGCTGCCGCTCAGGTTCTGCATAACCGACAGGAAAAATCGGCTGACCTGTAGCCAAATCATACTTATCAGTTGCACCAAAAGCGTGTAATAACTCATGTGCTAAAACGATTTTATTCTGCGCTGTCTGTTTATTCGATGCAAATAAATTCACCGATCCAATTCGACCATTTTCCAAGGCTGTGGAATGTTTAAGTTCTTTGGTTTGGTTCGGATCGTAATAATTTAGAAAGAGCGTGACACTCGAAACCCCGTCTACATTTTCATGCTGCTGCCAAGCATAGTAGCGGAATTTCAAACTCCATAAGATAACGTCCAACATGCCAGCATCATTGGGTACTTTGGGAGGTAAAACTTTCAGCTCGCGACCTAACTTAAAATACACATAAGTCGGTTGTCCTCGGTATTTCTGTGCCGTCGCTTGTAAATATTTTTGAACATCATTTAAATCATTGACAGAGAGCTGCTGTATATAAGCTTGTGTGCTCTCTCGACCATCTGCATTAATTGGATGTAACAATACAAAGATCGGTTTACTCCAGTCTTGATTTTTGTCTTTATAGGCATTGAATGCGACCACTAGTAAAATCAGCAATAAACACAGTACCCGAATTTTTTTCCACATTTTAAATCGTACTCTGCTTTTTTATCTTTCTTAAATACATTTGACTCATTTCTATTTTTGTTTCAAATAAATTTAGCGTTTTAATTAGTCCAGATAATTTTGCTCGACCGTAGTTTCTAGAATCAAAGTCAGGTTTGACTGCGCTGATATATTGCCCAACCATACTTAAATTAGCCCATCCATTTTCATCCGCATTATCTTTCACAGCTTTATAAATCAAATTTAAAGTGGGTTTATCAATGATTTCAGTGATTGTATTCTCTTTAATCTGCACAGATGGCTTTGGTTCACTTACTTTTATATTTTCAATGACTTCTTTAATTGGTGAATTAATAAGATCTTCTTCAGTATTTTTTAGCTCATTATCTTGCAGTAAGTTTTCAACATAAATAAATTTATCACATGCTTTTTTAAATGCCTCTGGCGTCGACTTTTTTCCAAAACCGTAAACACTTAGCCCATTTTCACGAATTCTAGATGCTAAAGGGGTAAAATCACTGTCGCTTGAAACAATACAAAAGCCATCCAATGCACCTGCGTACAGCAAATCCATCGCATCAATGATCAAAATCATATCCGTTGCATCTTTGCCCTTTGTGTAAGCAAACTGCTGAACAGGTGTGATTGCATGAGGAAGTAAGACTTCACGCCAATTTTTTAAGGTTTCGCTGCTCCAATCTCCATAAACTCGTTTAACACTTGCGATTCCATATTTTGCAACCTCTTCCAACACAGATGGAATAGCATTGGTCGATGAGTTATCCGCATCTATGAGTACAGCAAACTTTTTCGTTTGAATTTCCACTATTCCCCCAATCATTTTTATCATTTAAATTTTGATTAATTCTGACATAAAAAATGCCGACCGAAGTCAGCATTTTATTGATTTTAAAGCTTAAGCCTCAACCCACTTACCGTCTTGGTACACCAAAGACCATTTGGTTTGTTTTCCTTCAGCATTTTCAGAACCAATATATTGCGCTTGGTTCTTACGGCTGAATTTCACCAATGTTGGGTTTCCTTCAGGATCGACATCCGGCGCTTGCAAGATGAACTGATATTTTGCATCCAACTGATCTGCGACAGAACGTAGTTCCGCGACTTTAGGCGCACGAGTTTCACGAACTTTCGGGAACTTACTTGCAGCTAAGAATAAACCTGCTGCGCCATCACGAAGGACAAAGAAGTCATCATGTTTGGTTGAGCGTAAGTGTTCCATTTTTATTGGATCTACACGTGGAGGTGCCGGCTGACCGCTCTTCAACACTTTACGTGTATTGTCACAGCTATTACATGCAAAGTAAGGACCGAAACGGCCTGTCTTCAATTGCATTTCGCCATCACATTTGTCGCACGGAATGGTTGGACCATCATAACCTTTGATTTTGAACTCACCTTCTTCAAGCTCAAAACCAGCACAGTCTGGGTTATTACCACAGATATGTAACTTACGACCGCCATCAATCACATAGCTGTCCATGGCTGTTTCACAGATTGGACAACGTTTTTTCGACATTAAATCTGCTGTTTCTGCCGAGTCATCGTCAGACAATGCAGCCAATGATTCTACAGGTGTCAGGTTTAAAGTTCCCTTACAACGCTCTTTTGGCGGTAAGTTATAACCTGAACAACCCAAGAACACGCCGGTAGTCCCTGTACGAATTTGCATCGGACGGTCACATTCTTTACAGTGCACAGCATCCACTTCTACAGGTAAATTACGGCGCATGCCATTTTCACCCTGAGCTGTGGTTAAGCGTGTTTTAAAATCACCGTAGAAGCTATTGAGTAACTCTTTCCAGTTACGATCACCATCGGCAACTTTATCTAGCTGACCTTCAAGATCTGCCGTAAATGCATAGTTCATCAAGTTATTGAAGTTTTCATCAAGACGGTCTGTCACGATTTCACCCATTTTCTCGGCGAACAAACGACGGTTATCGAGCTTCACATAACCACGGTCTTGAATGGTTGAGATAATCGCAGCATACGTCGATGGACGACCAATCCCTTTTTTCTCAAGCTCTTTGACCAATGATGCTTCAGTGAAGCGCGCAGGTGGTTTAGTAAAGTGTTGCGATGGATCTAATTTTTCAAGCTTGAGTACTTCCCCAACTTTTACAGCAGGTAGCAGTACATCATCATCCGATTTGTTTTGGCCACGCACTTTAGTGAAACCATCAAAGACCAGTGTACGGCCTTTGGCTTTGAGTTCGACGCCATTGGCATTGACTAAAATCGTTGATGATAAATATTCTGCAGGGGTCATTTGACATGCAACGAACTGACGCCAGATCAGGTCATAAAGACGCTGCGCATCACGCTCTACACCCACCAAACTATCGCCTTTTAGCGCTACATTTGATGGACGAATCGCTTCATGGGCTTCTTGCGCACCAGCTTTATTACCATAACGGTTTGGTTTTGCCGGTAAATATTTTTGACCAAACTCAGTTTCAATATGACCACGAACCATATTCACAGCGTCATCACTCAAGAATGTGGAGTCTGTACGCATGTAAGTAATAAAGCCGGCTTCATATAGGCGCTGTGCCAACATCATGGTTTTTTTCACAGAAAAACCTAAACGTGTACTTGCTGCTTGTTGCAGTGTAGACGTGATGTAAGGCGCACTTGGATTAACCTTGGTTGGTTTGTCTTCACGTGCTGAAACTGTGTAGTCGGCATCTTTAATCAAGTTCAGTAAAGCATCTGTTTCAGCTTTATTGTGCAGTTTTAAAGTCTTGCCATTTTGCTTCACCGCTTCTAAGCGGATATCGTCTTTCTTCGACTTGGTATCTGCAAAAACTTGCCAAAACTCTTCTGGAATGAAGGCACGAATTTCACGTTCACGCTCAACCACAAGTTTTACAGCCACAGATTGCACACGACCTGCCGATAAACCACGGGCGATTTTTTCCCATAAGAGTGGCGAGATCATAAAGCCCACAATACGGTCGAGGAAACGACGAGCTTGTTGAGCATTTACTTTATCTGTATCGAGGCGAGAAGGATGTTTAAACGCTTCTTGGATGGCATTTTTGGTAATTTCGTTGAACACCACACGTTGATAACGTGAGTCGTCACCGCCAATCACTTCTTTTAAATGCCAAGCAATTGCTTCTCCTTCCCTATCCATATCCGTTGCGAGATAGACCTCGTCAACTTGCGATGCAAGCTTTTTCAGTTCCGCAACAACATGTTCTTTGCCCGGTAGGACTTCGTACTGTGCCTTCCAGTCATTTTCAGGGTCTACACCCATACGATTAACCAAAGCTTTTTGTGCTTTTTTGGCTTTTTCAGCTTCAGTTAATTTTGCACGAGTTACTGGCTTTTTCTCTGCTGTTTTACTCGAGCCGCCTGTAGGTAAATCACGGACATGACCCACCGATGATTTCACGATGTAATCAGAGCCCAAATATTTATTGATTGTTTTCGCTTTTGCAGGCGATTCCACAATCACTAACGCACGCTTTTTCCCAGCATCGGCAGATTTTGCTGTGGTACTTTTAGATGTGGACCGAGGAGCGTTCGCCATAGTTAACCATCATTCCTGTTTAATAGGTTTTTTAAAATTTAAAGTTCAGCCAATGAATGTAAAAATGCTTTCATATCATCAAGCTGTGTGGCTCTTAAGTCAGATTCTTCGTTCCAATAGAGTCCTACACAGTTTGCCTGCATATCAATAGCATAAATGCCCTTTAATGTAATGGCTAAATCCTTGAACTTGTCATCACCATGCACCAGTTCAAGTTTGTCATCGACCACTAAAGCACGCATTAAAGGCAAACGCGCATCTGGAATCAGCACACTGTAATACGCCACCATACTGGCACGCTTTTCAGATGCCATTGGAATCTTGGTCCAAGCAGGTGCAGCCACTAAACGTGGGTGCAGCCCCATCTTACGCGCCTTCTCGCGCATAATGCCCAAGGCTTTTTCTCTAGGATTTACTCGAAGTCCAAAAATCGACCCAAGTACAAAGACCACAATAAAAACGGTAACCCAGATTCCAGTATTTTCCATAGCACAACCTTTATATTCCTTTATTAGAGTTGCATAAGCGCAATATAAAACGCAAGCATGCTTAATGAATAATATTAGTTAGCAATATCGGGTTATAACTAACTTGCCGTTTACTATTAACCTCTATCAATCTATATTTCCTCAATAATTCTAATGAGTTAATAACATCATCTTCAGGCAAACATCTCTTTAAAATACTAGTAAAACCACTTAAAGATTTAGGAGGAGTATGGTTATTTACATCCATATGAGCGAGTAATTTATTTCTTATCTCAATCAATTTTTGCTCAATAGTTTCAGCAGTTTCAGCAGTTTCAGCAGTTTCAGCAGTTTCAGCAGTTTCAGCAGTTTCAGCAGTTTCAGCAGTTTCAGCAGTTTCAGCAGTTTCAGCAGTTTCAGCAGTTTCAGCAGTTTCAGCAGTTTCAGCAG